>CAURJV010000105.1:0-14574 GCA_963524945.1 uncultured Clostridium sp. | reverse complement strand
GCAGTTGGTAGCTCGTCGGGCTCATAACCCGAAGGTCGTAGGTTCAAGTCCTGCCTCCGCAACCATTAATATGGCGGAATAGCTCAGCTGGCTAGAGCACTCGGTTCATACCCGAGGTGTCGTAGGTTCAAGTCCTATTTCCGCTACCAATATGTGCCGAAGTGGCGGAACTGGCAGACGCACAGGACTTAAAATCCTGCGGTGGTTAAACACCGTACCGGTTCGATTCCGGTCTTCGGCACCATATATATGAAAAAAATAATATCGCGGGGTGGAGCAGTTGGTAGCTCGTCGGGCTCATAACCCGAAGGTCGTAGGTTCAAGTCCTGCCCCCGCAACCACAAGACTTAAGCAATAGCTCAAGTCTTTTTTTGTTTTTTAAATATTTATTATATGAGATATAAGGTAAAAGTATAATATACTGTTTAGATAAAGTCCTAGCCATTGAAGAGAAAACTTTAGCATCGATTTATATATAATGCTATGAATAAGGTGTTTAAAGGTTACTTTTCTAATATGGTGTTTAAATTAATTACAGATAGAAGTCTAATATGAATGTAGATAACTACACTTATGTTAGGCTTTTCTTAGTATCTAATATTTTGAATGCTGTAAGTTAACTTGTCATAAGATTAATTATTAGATGCGAATTTTAGTAACTAAAATTAAGAAAATCAAAGAATAATCGTAAAAAATATTATTTTAAGGAGTAATCAAAAAATGTATTCAGGGTTTATGATTTTATGAAAAATATTTTATATATAAATTTCTAATAAAATAAGATTAACGACAAATTAATTATAATACTTTAAACTTAATAATTAGCTAAATAGCTTGAGTTACCTTAACTAAGTGTAATATTAGGTAATAATGTAATAAAGAAAATAACCTATTAAATCATTAGATATTAGAGAAATTTAGATGAAGTTGTCCTACGAAAGTTTTCTATGCGAAACACCTTATGACATTTATCGTGAGGTTATGATGCTATAATCAAGTTACATTATTTGGAAATGAGGCGAGCTGATGTGCAGTATGGGTTAGGGTTGAACAAATATGAAGGAATAGCTAGAGTGGAAAACTTAAGAAAAAAATTATGGATGAAAACATCTATTGTTAAGTTAGGAATTATTCTAATGTCAGGAGTTTTGCTCGGCAGAGTAAATTTATTATTAAATCAATCAGATAGTCTTGGAATAGCTCCAATTGGAATTGCGTATTTGATAGCTGTAGTTACAAAAGAAAATAGAAAAAATAGTTTAACTGTAGCAATAGGAATTGCTATAGGATATCTGTCAATAAGTAGTCTATTGACAGATGGTTATGTGTATTTAGTAGCTGTAGCTCTAGTGACAATTTACTATGTGTTTATAGCACAAGCTAAAAATAGAAAAAAGGAATTAGTAGGTTTTGTAATAATTCTAAGCAGTTTTTTTTGTTATGGTTTACTAATTAATAAATATGAAATTGGTGTGAATATAACTTTATGTTTAATACAAACATTGATTGTAGTGCCTATATATTATGTTATAAAGTATGCGTTAAATTCTTTGGAAGAAATTAATACTAATTACTTCTTTTCTTCAGAGGAAATAGTCAGCATTGGAATATTTTTATGCTTATTAGTTGCAGGAATAGGTAATATAAATATTAGTAACTACTCTATAAGGAATGTATGCGCATTGACATTAGTTTTGACAATTGCATATGTAGGTGGGGCAACATACGGAACTATGATTGGAGTTTCTATGGGAATAATGCTTGGAGTAGCGTCGAATGATATGATGTATAGTGTAGCCTTTTTTGGAGTTGGAGGGCTAATTGTTGGCATATTTAAAGATACAGGGAAAATATTTTCAATACTATCAGGTATAATAATTTATACTGCACTAGCTTTATATTCTAATGCAGTAACATTGAAGTTGGGAGTGGAAGTTATTGCTAGTTCTGTTTTATTCTTGTGTGTTCCAAAACCTGTATTTACAAGTATTGAAATTGAGATAAATCCATATAGAAAGAAAGCATCTTTAGGTGAAATTCAATTGAATGCAATAAAGGAGGAGTTTACTTTTAAATTAAAAGAACTTACAAGTGTACTTACAAATGTATCCAAATGTTTATTGACGACTAATGATAATGAAAATTTATTGATTAAATCGAAGGGAAGTGCTTTAGTAGAAAACTTAGCCGATAGAAGTTGTTCAAGCTGTGAAAATAAACCTTTGTGTTGGGAAAGAGATTTTCATCAAACTTTTAACTCTTTTCAAATGTTAATTCAAAGTCAAGAGCAAGGCAAGGTGGCAATTCCTATGGATTTGCAAAAAAAATGTATCAAAAACTTTACGCTTTTAAGAAATGCAGAAGGGATTGTAACTAATTATAATGTAAATGAATCAATAAAGGAGAGATTAGCAGAAGGGAGAAATATATTATCATCCCATATATCTAATATATCGTGTACTTTGGACAACCTTCTTAATGATTTTAAAAAGGAAGTTAGAATAGATACTGATTTAGAGAGATTGACGAAGCGTATATTAAATAAAAATTCAATATATTATAATGATATTTTTTGTTATATAGATAAGAATGGTAGAGTTAAAATTAGATTAAGTGTAAATAATTGTGAAGGAGCTGATTATTATGAGAAAACCATAGTTTCTCTATTAAGCGATGCTATGAGAATCAAATTATGTATAGGAGATGATGGATGTAAATTAAATCCCAAAACAAATGAATGCGTTATAACGATAGAAGAAAAACCAAAGTACTATATGTTATCCTATGGAGCGATGGAACCGAAAGGTGGAGAAACTCAAATAGGTGATAGTTATAGTTTCGGAAGGACGAGAAATGGAACGTACATGACTATACTAAGTGACGGAATGGGTTCTGGACCGGAGGCTAAGGAAGAGAGCAAAGCAACTGTAGATTTGGTAGAAAAGCTTATTGAAGCAGGATTCGATGAGGATATAACAGTGAACACAGTCAATTCAATAATGGGAATGAGATTTTCGGAAGATGAAAAATATGCAACTTTAGATTTAAATAGAATTGACTTATACAACGGTAGTGCAATATTTGTTAAGATAGGTGCGGCGCCTAGCTTTATTAAGAGGGGGCATGATGTAATATCGATTAATTCTAAGAATTTGCCTTTTGGGCTTGTAGATGAAGTAGACGTGGAAGTTATAAGAGAAGTGTTAAGACCTGGTGATATTTTAATTAATGTTAGCGATGGTATTTTAGATATAGATAAGTCAAACTCAGGAGAGTCAACTTGGATTGAAGAATACTTAAAGAAGATTAATTCAGATCCTAGAGAAATGTCAGAAAAGGTGCTAGAAAGAGCAAAAAAATTAAGTAACGGAACAATTAAAGATGATATGACAGTTGTAGTCTCAAAGGTTTATTTAGATAGCTAAGATTATTGTAAAATAAATTATTAAAATATTATAAATAGCTGTTTCAAAAATTTAAGTCATAAGCTGATTTTGAAGCAGCTATTTATAGTTGTTCAATATTTAGTTAAATAAATGAGGTTATTTTAGAAAATAATCTTATATTTATATAAAATGAGTTTTTGACTGTTAAATTGAAGCAATAATGTTTACATTTAGAACATATATACGTAAAATATAAGAAGCGGAATGATATATGGCACAATAATAAATAAATAGGAGTGTTATTTTTGTATAGAAAAGTACTGTCTTATATAAAAGACAATAATCTTATTAAACCTAATGATAAAATTTTAATTGCTCTTTCTGGAGGGCCTGATTCTATATGCCTTTTGAATGTTTTGTTTGAGTTAAGAGAAAAGTTAAATATAAGTATAGCTGCTGCACATCTAAATCATCTTTTAAGAGGTAAAGATGCATTTGAAGATGAGAAATATGTTATTAGTGTATGCAATGAGATGGGAATAAAGTGCTTCGTGAAACGTGTAGATATTAATGCTTATTCTAAGGAAAATAAATTGTCATCCGAAATGGCTGGAAGAAGTGCGAGATATGATTTTTTTGATGAAATCTTAAAAAAAGAAGATTTTAATAAGATTGCTACTGCACATAATGCTAATGATCAAGCGGAGACGATTTTATTTAGGCTCATGAGAGGAACAGGTCTTGAAGGTCTGGGGGGGATTAGAGCCTCTAGAGATAATAAAATAATAAGACCTATTTTATGTTTAAGTAGAGAGGAAGTAGAGAACTACGTAGAATTAAAGAATTTAAATCCAAGAATTGATAAAACTAACTTTGAAAAGATCTATAATAGAAATAAAATAAGATTAGATATATTGCCATATATGAAAGAAAATTTCAATGAGGATATAGTACAGACTTTAAATAGGATGTCCACATTATTACAAAAAGATAATGAATTTCTTGAAAAATTATCTGTGGGTCTATACAATAAATATTGTGTAGAGTGTGATGATTATTTTATAATAAAAAAGGAAATATTTAAAGAGGAAGAACCTTTGGTTAATAGAGTATTAAGGCATGCCTTAACAAGATACTCAAAGTCTAATTATGATTTTGAGGTTAAACATATATATGAAATATCTTGTTTAGCTCAAAAATACTCGGGAAAGTTAGTGCATCTCCCAAATGGAGTTTGTGCTGAAAATGTTTATGGGGATATATACATAAAAACACAGACAAAAAAATCTGATATAAATAGTGAAAAAGAAGAAATAATTTTGAGTAAAAATAACATATATATTAATACAGTTGAGTTTCATAAGTATATTATTCAGTTTTCGATAATTAGTAATTATAAGGAAAATACTATAAACTTAAAGCAAGGTAATTTCGTTAAGTATTTTGATTTTGATAAAATTAATGACAATATTTCAATAAGAAACAGAAAGAATGGAGATAAAATTGTTCCGCTAGGCATGAGTGGAAGTAAAAAATTAAAAGATATTTTTATTGATATGAAGATTCCTAAAGAGGAAAGAGAGTGCATTCCTATTTTATGTTTTGATGAAAGGATTGCATGGATTATTGGAATTAGAATTTCAGAAGAATATAAACTTACAAGCAAAAGTACAAATATATTAAAAGTAGTCGTTCAAAGAAAGGAATATTAATATGAAACAAGATATACAAGAGATACTATATTCAGAAGAAATCTTAAGTAAAAGGATTAAAGAACTTGCAAGTGAGATAAGTACTGATTACAAAGGAAGAGAATTACTTGTAGTTGGTATTTTAAAAGGATCAGTAATATTTGCCGCTGAGCTAATAAAGAATATATCTATTAAATGTGAAATAGATTTTATGGCAGTGTCAAGCTATGGAAGTTCCACAGAAACATCTGGTGTTGTAAGAATATTAAAGGATTTGGATAATAGTATAGAAGGAAAAGATATTTTAGTAGTTGAAGATATTGTTGACACAGGAGTAACATTAACATATTTACTTAAATACTTAAAAGCGAGAAAAGCAAATAGCATAGAAATAGTTGCATTACTAAATAAGCAAGCAAGGCGTAAATCGGATCTAGATGTTAAATATATTGGATTTGAGGTTCCGGATGGATTCATAGTAGGGTATGGAATAGATTATGCTGAAAAATACAGGAATTTACCTTTTATAGGGATATTAAAGCCTGAAGTATATGAAAAATAGAAAGTTCAATTTTAATTGTAATAAAAATATTCCTATGGTAAAATTTTAAATATGATGAGAGAGGGGGGCCTTGAATGAAAAAATATTCAAGTGCGGCTGTATGGATTGTATGCTCAGTTATGCTGATTTTAGCAGCAGTTACTATGTGGCAAACAGGAAAGGGTTCTAATGAGATAACTTATAGTTCATTTATACAAAAGTGGAATGCAAATGAAATAGAAAGTATCTTAGTCAAGGAAGATAGCATGACTGTAGAAGGGAAAACTACAGATAATAAAAGTTTTGTTACTATTGCACCAGGCGAACTTGTTAGTTCATTAATAGTAAATCAGCCTAAATTAGATGTTAAGGTTGTTTTCGAGAAGCCATCTAATAACGCAACATGGATAGCAACATTACTTCCATTCATATTAATGGCGGTATTTATATTTATATTCTTGTTTATATTTACTCAACAATCCCAAAGTGGAAGTGGTGGAAGAGGAGTTATGAATTTTGGCAAAAGTAAAGCTAAAATGGTAACACCAGATACACAAACAGTTACATTTGAAGATATAGCAGGTGCGGATGAAGAGAAAGCTGAACTTGAAGAAATTGTTGAATTTTTAAAGTTGCCATCAAAGTATATACAGATAGGTGCGAGGATTCCTAAGGGAGTCTTATTAGTTGGGCCTCCTGGAACTGGAAAGACATTGCTTGCAAAAGCGATAGCAGGAGAGGCTGGAGTGCCATTCTTTAGCATATCAGGATCAGATTTTGTTGAAATGTTTGTTGGTGTTGGTGCATCGAGAGTTAGAAGTCTATTTGAAGAGGCAAAGAAAAATTCACCATGTATAGTTTTTATAGATGAAATTGATGCAGTCGGAAGACAAAGAGGTGCAGGCTTAGGTGGAGGGCATGACGAAAGAGAACAGACATTAAATCAACTCCTTGTTGAAATGGACGGATTTGGTGCTAATGAAGGTATAATTATGATAGCTGCGACTAATAGACCAGATATATTAGACCCGGCGTTATTAAGACCAGGAAGATTTGATAGACAAATAATTGTTGGAGCACCAGATGTTAAAGGAAGAGAGGAAATCCTTAAAGTTCATACCAGAAAGAAACCATTAAAAGAGGACGTAAAATTAGATGTTCTTGCTAGAAGAACTCCAGGTTTTTCAGGAGCAGATTTAGAAAACTTAACAAATGAAGCAGCATTACTTGCAGTAAGGAAAGATAAAAAACAAATTTCTATGTCTGAAATGGAAGAAGCGATAACAAAAGTAATTGCAGGGCCTGAAAAAAAGAGTAGAGTAATAACTGAACATGATAGAAAATTGACGGCTTACCATGAAGCAGGCCACGCAGTTGTTATGAGATTGCTCCCACATTGTGATCCGGTTCATGAAATAAGTGTAATTCCAAGAGGTAGAGCTGGTGGATATACTATGCATCTTCCAAAAGAGGATACTTCATATACATCTAAATCTAAGTTAAAAGATGAGATGGTTGGACTTTTAGGTGGAAGAGTTGCTGAAAAGCTGATTATGGGAGATATAAGTACAGGTGCTAAAAATGACATTGATAGAGCAAGTCATATAGCTAGAAGTATGGTTATGGATTATGGTATGAGTGAAGAGATTGGGACTATATCATTTAATACTTCAGGACATGATGAAGTTTTCCTTGGAAGAGACTTAGGTAAGGGAAGAAACTTTAGCGAAGAAATAGGCTCTAAGATAGATAAAGAAATAAAGAAATTCATAGATGAGGCTTATGATAGAGCTAATAAACTTTTAAAAGAAAATATAACTAAGTTACATGCTGTTGCAAAAGCTTTAATTGAAAAAGAAAAACTTGATGCACAAGAATTTGAAGATATTTTTGCAAATAATTAATACACAGGCTATTTCGAACATAAAATGCGTTTGAAATAGCCTTTTAATATTTAGACATAGCATTATATATTATTTATATGAATACGAATATTAAGGTTATATTTATACTTATTATTCGAAAATAACTTTTATTATATATAGTGAAATGATATAATAAATTATATTAAGTATGATTTTGGGTTTATATTTAGGAGGGATTTTAAATGAAAAGTGATATTCAGATTGCTCAAGAGGCAAAGATGGAGCCAATAAAAAATGTGGCTGAAAAATTAGGACTTTGTGAAGATGATATAGAGTACTATGGAAAATATAAGTGCAAAATATCTTTAGACGTATATGATAAAGTTAGAAATAATAAGGATGGAAAGTTAGTTTTAGTAACAGCTATAAATCCAACTCCTGCAGGAGAAGGAAAGTCAACAGTTACAGTAGGGCTTGGTCAGGCTTTAAACAGGCTTAATAAGAAAGCTGTAATAGCATTAAGGGAGCCATCATTAGGACCGGTTTTCGGAATCAAGGGTGGAGCAGCGGGTGGTGGATATGCTCAAGTTGTTCCTATGGAGGATATTAATCTTCATTTCACTGGAGATATGCATGCTATTACATCTGCTAATAATTTGTTATCAGCAGCAATAGATAACCATATTCACCAAGGTAATGTTTTAAGAATTGATTCTAGAAGGATTGCATTTAAAAGAGTAATTGATATGAATGATAGAGCATTAAGGCATATCGTTGTTGGGATGGGAGGAAAGGTTAATGGATTTGTCAGAGAAGATGGATTCAATATAACTGTTGCATCTGAAATAATGGCTATATTATGTTTAGCAAGCGATCTAGAAGACTTGAAAGAGAGAATGGGAAATATAGTAGTTGCTTATAATTTAGATGGAAATCCTGTTTATGCTAAAGAACTAGAAGTACAAGGTGCTATGGCACTATTGATGAAAGATGCTATTAAACCTAATCTGGTTCAGACGTTAGAAAATACTCCAGCGTTAATACATGGAGGACCATTTGCTAATATTGCTCATGGGTGTAATTCTATAATGGCAACTAAACTTGCTCTAAAGTTAGGGGATGTTGTTGTAACAGAAGCTGGATTTGGAGCAGATTTAGGTGCAGAAAAGTTTTTTGATATTAAGTGCGGATATGGAAATTTAGAACCGGAATGTGTTGTAATAGTTGCAACAATAAGGGCGTTAAAACACCATGGTGGAATAGCTAAAACTGAATTAAATATCCCAAATGTTGAAGCATTAAAAAGTGGAATTGCTAATTTAGAGAAACAGATAGAGAACATAAAGAAATTTAAAATTACACCTGTTGTTGCAATAAATAAATTTGTTACAGATAGTTCTGAAGAAGTGCGATTTATTAAAGATTTTTGCGACAAAATTGGAGTTAAGGTAGCGTTATGTGATGTATGGGCTAAAGGTGGCGAAGGCGGAATTGACCTTGCTAATATGGTGTTAGATACATTGCATAATAGCAAATCAAATTTTGAGCCTATCTATGATAAGGAAAGATCTATTAAGGATAAAATATTTACAATTGCTAATGAAATTTATGGTGCAGATAAAGTTAATTACACTCCAACAGCCAAAAAACAAATCGATGAATTAGAAAAGTTTAAACTGGATAAGCTTCCAATATGTATGGCAAAGACACAATATTCATTATCGGATAATCCTAATCTTTTAGCTAGGCCTAAAGGATTTGATATTACAGTTAAAGAGGTTAGAGTATCAAATGGTGCTGGATTCATAGTAGTTCAGACAGGTGACATAATGACTATGCCTGGTCTTCCAAAGGTGCCAGCTGCAAACAAGATGGATGTATTAAAAAGTGGAGAAATAATAGGATTGTTCTAATGATTTCACATATGGACATATTAGAAATAACAACAATAACGAGAAAGTAATGGTATTAATCTAAAATCGCATTTAAACTCTTGACAAATTAAATATAATTGTTAAAATTATATTGTTATTTTTTAGTCAATTTCTAAATTAAGGCAGCTCTTCGGGCTGCTTTTAATTTAACTATATTAAGGTGGTGCTTTCTATGATTTTACTTGTTGATGCAGGTAATACTAACATTGTTTTGGGAGTACATAATGGAGAAAGGTATATAGCTAGTTGGCGTATTTCAAGTGAAGGAAATAAAACTTCAGATGAGTATGGTATACAAGTTATGCAACTATTTAACTTAAGTGACATTGATCCTAAAAATATTACTGGAGTTATAGTTTCTTCTGTTGTTCCTAATATAATGCATTCTTTAGAAAATATGTTAAGAAAATGTTTTTGTCACGAACCTATAATAGTTGGACCAGGAGTGAAAACTGGAATAAATATTAAATATGATAACCCAAGAGAAGTTGGAGCGGATAGAATAGTAAATGCTGTTGCTGCATATGAAATTTACAAGAGACCAGTTATAATAATAGACTTTGGAACTGCTACAACTTTTTGTGCAGTAAGAGCGAATGGAGATTATCTTGGAGGATGTATATGTCCAGGAATAAGAATTTCAGCAGATGCTTTATTTGAAAGAGCAGCTAAGCTTCCTAGAGTAGAATTAGAAGTACCAAAAAATATGATTTGCAAAAATACTGTATCAAGTATGCAATCTGGTATTATATTTGGTTATATTGGGCAAGTTGAATATATAGTAAAAAAAATGAAACAAGAAATGAAAAATTCTAAGTATAAAGAAGAGCCTTTTGTATTAGCAACAGGTGGATTAGCAAATTTGATAGCTAAAGAGACTGATGTTATTGATAAAGTTGATTCAGATTTAACACTAGAAGGATTAAAGATATTATATGAAAAAAATAAAGACATGGAGATTTTCCAAAGATAAATTATATGGAAATTGAGATTTGTATAATAATGTAAGGAGTATATTCTACAATGAAGATAGGGAATTTAACCTTTGAAAACAATATATTTCTAGCACCTATGGCAGGAGTAACTGACATATCATTTAGAGGATTATGTAAGGAAATGGGATGCGGGTTGGTTTATACCGAAATGGTTAGTGCTAAAGCATTATATTATGGAAGCGAGAATACACAAACCTTACTTAGAATAGCGGATGAAGAAAAACCAGTTGCAGCTCAAATATTTGGTAGAGAACCAGATGTGATGGCTAGAATTTGCGAAGAATATTTAAATAACAGGGAAGATATTTGTATTATTGATATTAATATGGGATGCCCAGCTCCCAAAATAGTTAAAAATGGAGAAGGATCTGCATTAATGAAAGAACCGGAACTCGCATACGATATCGTTAGAGCTATAAAAAAAGTTTCAACAAAACCTGTTACTGTCAAATTTAGAAAGGGATTTGATGAGGATAATATTAATGCAGTGGAATTCGCAAAAGGTATGGAACAAGCTGGAGTGGATGCTATTGCCATTCATGGACGAACAAGGAGACAAATGTATCAAGGGAAAGCAGATTGGGATATAATAAAGAAAGTTAAGGATAGTGTTTCGATTCCTGTAATAGGAAATGGGGATGTATTTTCTCCAGAAGATGCTATTAGAATGAAGAGAATGACTGACTGTGATGGAATAATGATTGCAAGAGGAAGTCAAGGAAATCCATGGATATTTAGACAGATAAATAATTTGCTTAATGGCGAAGAAGTTCAAGAAGTTTCAAATAATGAAAAAATTGAAATGTGCATTAGGCATTATGAATTAGCAATAAAATATGATGGAGAATTTAAAGCAATAAGGGAAATGAGAAAACACGCATCCTGGTATATTAAAGGACTTCCAAGATGTACAGAACTTAAAAATCAGATTAATACTATAGATGAGAGTGGAAAAGTTATTCAAGCTTTAAGAAAATATCAAGATGAATTATAACCTTTGCAATAATAATTAGAATTAATTATGTGTTTTTAGCATATTATTAATATTTAGAAAAATGCAATTTAGCTGAATAAGAAATATAGTATATATAAATATTAATCATTAGATGAATATTATATTTTAATTTATTTTATATTTTGCTAATTTACTTTTATATTAATATTTCAACTTAGTTTATTTAATGTTTGATATGCAGAAAGCATAGCTATCAGTAAAGTTGTATTGAGTAAATTACCATTCAATAGGGTAAGGTGCTTCAAATTAGGATTCATTGACATATGAAATAGGCTGATTTATAATAAGTTAAATGATTTTCAGATTAAAATATATTTTAAATTATTATAAATTTAAAGGCGTTCTCTGTTAACGATGTAATAAGAGATTGCTTAGAATGATTTATTTAATGGATAACTTATTAAAATAAAGATTATAATCACTAACCAAAATAAATAATATAGAAGGTTTTAAAGGGGAGTTAAAGTATATGAGCCAATCAAAACAATATGTTATGACTTATGAAGGTGTTAAAAAATTAGAAAGCGAACTAGAATATTTAAAAACAGTAAAAAGAAAAGAAATAACTGAAAAGATAAAAATTGCTTTAGGATACGGTGACTTGAGTGAAAATTCTGAGTATGATGAAGCTAAAAACGACCAAGCATTTACAGAAGGAAGAATAATTCAGTTAGAAAATATGTTAAAGAATGCAGTAGTTGTTGATGAATCAGAAATTCCAAGTGATATTGTTTCAGTTGGGGCAAAGGTAAAAGTTAAGGATTATGAATTTGATGAAGAAGTAGAGTATTCAATAGTAGGTTCAGCTGAAGCAGATCCTATGAATTTTAAAATATCAAACGAATCACCGGTTGGAAATGCACTAGTTGGTAAAAAAGTTGGTGATGTAGTAGAGGTAACAGTTCCAGACGGAGTTAATAAATTCGAAATACTAGGAATAAGTAGAAGTTAATTGGAGGTACAATAATGTCAACAGAAGAAATGAGCATGCAAGAGTTAGAGTCTCAGTATAATGAACAGGAAGGATTGAGAAGAGCTAAACTAGCAGAGCTACAAGGTGCTGGAAAGGATCCTTTTGATGTTTATAAAGTCAATAGAACTCATACATCAGAGGAAGTTAAGGCAAACTACGATACATTAGAAGGTAAAGAAGTAACCGTTGCAGGAAGGTTAATGTCTAAAAGAGGCCAAGGAAAAGTTGTTTTCTCAGATATACATGACAAAGATGGTAAGATACAACTATTCTTAAAGATTGACAAGGTTGGGGAAGAAAATTTAAAACAATATAAAACTTTTGATTTAGGTGATTGGATTGCTGCAACTGGAGAAGTGTTTACAACTAAAACAGGTGAAGTATCAGTAAACGTAAATACTTTTGAATTGACATGTAAGTCTTTAAGGCCACTTCCAGAAAAGTGGCATGGATTAAAAGATCCAGATTTAAGATATAGACAAAGAGAAGTTGATATAATTACAAATACAGAAGTTAAGGATACTTTTATTAAAAGAAGTAAAATTATTTCAGCTATAAGAGAATTCCTAGATGCTAAAAGCTTTATAGAAGTAGAAACTCCAATTCTTGGAGCAATAGCTGGTGGAGCAGCAGCAAAACCTTTCATTACGCATCACAATACTTTAGATATGGATATGTATTTAAGAATAGCTACAGAGTTATATCTTAAGAGATTAATAGTTGCTGGTTTTGAAAAGGTATATGAAATAGGAAGAAATTTTAGAAATGAAGGTATGTCAGTAAGACATAATCCTGAATTTACAGCTATAGAATTATACGAAGCATATTCTGATTATAATGACATGATGGAAATCACAGAAAATATGGTTGCATATATTTGTGAAAAAGTAAATGGAACTACTAAGGTTACTTATCAAGGTACAGAAATAGACTTTAAGCCACCATGGAGAAGAATCACTATGGTTGATGCTGTAAAAGAATATGCTGGAGTAGATTTCAATGAAATAAAATCTGACGACGAAGCTCAAACTATAGCAAAGGAAAAACACTTAGAATTTGCTAAACCATTAAATACAGTAACAAAAGGTGAAGTTTTAAATGCTTTATATGAGGAGTTTGGTGAAGCAAATATGATTCAACCTACATTTGTTACGGATTATCCAGTTGAAATTTCACCTCTTACAAAGAAAAAGAGAGGAAATCCTGAATTCACTGAAAGATTTGAAGGATTTGTATTTGGTAGAGAACTTTGTAATGCATACTCAGAATTAAACGATCCTATAGTTCAAAGACAAAGATTCGAACAACAAGCTAAGGAAAGAGAACTTGGTGATGACGAAGCGTATATGTTAGATGAACAATTTATGAGTGCGCTTGAAACAGGTATGCCACCAACAGGTGGAATGGGAATGGGCATAGATAGACTTATAATGTTTTTAACTGATTCAGCATCAATTAGAGATGTTATATTATTCCCAACAATGAGACCGCAAAAATAATTTCAATACAGTTAAAGTAAATATATTTTATTGACTGATACAAAAAAGGTTCATATATGCATAAAAGGCATATATGAACCTTTTTACGCATGGATACATAAAGTATAAGAAACATAATTTAAAATTGAATTTGCATGATAAATAATGTAAGAAAATTTTGTTATTTTGTAGAGAGTGTGTATATAGTGTATATATTGTTACTACTTTATGTATAATAAGGGAGATCAATAAGTAACTTCCGAATATTCTAGAATAAATCATATGAAAAAAGACTTGCATAATTAGAAAAAACTGATATAATAGATTAAGTAATGACGTTCCGCGATAGCTCAATGGTGGAGCACTCGGCTGTTAACCGATAGGTTGGAGGTTCGAGTCCTCTTCGCGGAGCCATTTTTTTTATATTTTTTTAGAATAGTAGTATGGGCTATAGCATATATCTTGGAAGTGTTGCTATAGTTTTTTTATTTCTAAATTTCATAGAGATAAGTTAGGAGTATATAAGGTGAACAATTCTAAAGCATAGATGTTATTTGATAGTTTTGATATTATAGAGATATAAATTTGATATTTTACTAAAAAGGGTTGCATAATTTAAGAAAGCTGATATAATAGATTAGGTAATGACGTTCCGCGATAGCTCAATGGTGGAGCACTCGGCTGTTAACCGATAGG
>CAURJV010000104.1:0-14845 GCA_963524945.1 uncultured Clostridium sp. | reverse complement strand
TATTCATGTTGAACAATAGGATTTTTTCCATTAACAATTGTAGAATGATCTCTTCTTTTGTAGAATAAGCCAACATCTACACCTAAAGCACTTGAGTAATATATAGCCCTATCCATCGCTCCGGTATCAGGACTTATTACAAGCAGCTTTTCTTTATCTAATTCTAATGATTTCTCATTTGATAAGATTCCTTTTACAATATCATATGTTGGATATACATTTTCAAACGATAGTAAAGGAATAGCATTTTGAATATTAGGATCATGTACATCAAAAGTGATAATTTCATCAACACCTAATCTTTCAAGTTCTTGAAGTGCTAAAGCACAGTCCAAAGATTCTCTGCCTTTACGTCTATGTTGTCTTGATTCGTATAAAAGAGGCATAATTACAGTTATTCTTGCCGCCTTACCTCTAATTGCTGCAACAGTTCTCTTTATATCTTGAAAATGTTCATCGGGACCCTTGTGATTTTCAATCCCAAACATCTTATATGTACAGCTATAGTTTCCAACATCACATAAAATATAAATATCCTTTCCTCTAATAGATTCTGAAATTTTTACTTTTCCTTCTCCATTAGAAAATCGTATTTCATCAAGTGGCACTAAGAATGACTCAGTACAATTTCTGTTTTTTTGGATATACTTGTCTATAGCATTACCTAACTCTGAACAACTTTCTAATGCTATAATTCCAAGTTCATGATTTAATTCACTCATTTGCGTTCCCCTTTTTTAATTATTTTGTAAATTGGCTTATTATTATTATGAAAAAACTCAAACAATTAAAGTATACCTCAAAATTGGATATATATAAATATATTATTACAATTTTCAAGAAAATTTTATGATAATTTTAAAGTTAACCTTTTCAATTCCTGATAAAATTCCATTTTGATATAATCATTGAGCTAATTTTTCAAATTCGTAGATTACTTTAACAATATTATTAATAAATTTAAGCAATATTTCATATATGTGCTACACTATTATAACAATATAGTATCACTTATATCCAATATCAAGAAATATTTTGATT
This sequence comes from uncultured Clostridium sp., assembly GCA_963524945.1. Classification (GTDB taxonomy): domain Bacteria; phylum Bacillota; class Clostridia; order Clostridiales; family Clostridiaceae; genus Clostridium. The sequence continues at coordinate 13,804 of CAURJV010000104.1, read as the reverse complement.
TTATATTTTTTAACAAAGCTGTTTTTCCCCAATAATTTCTCCATCTTTTATAGTTAATATCCTTTGAGTTTCATTGGCCAGATTATTATCATGAGTAATTAACACTATAGTTCTTCCTTGTTTTTCGTGTATATTGTGAAATAAATTCATAACTGTTTTCCCGGTTTCAGAATCAAGTGCTCCAGTTGGTTCATCCGCAAGTATAATATCTGGATCATTTGCTAATGCACGAGCAATTGCAACTCTTTGTTTCTGACCACCTGACAGCTCATTAGGCAGGTGCGTTAACCTGTCGTCCATTCCAACTATCTGCAATAATTCTTTTGCCCTATTTAGTCTTGTTTTTCTATCCATTCCATAATAAAGCATTGGCAGTTCTACATTTTGAATAGAATTTGTTCTAGCTATTAAATTGGAAGTCTGAAATACAAATCCAATTTTCTTATTCCTAATTTCTGCTAATTTATTGTCATTAACTTTACTAATATCTATTCCATCAAGAATATACTGACCTGATGTTTGCCTATCAAGTACCCCTATAATATTCATTAATGTACTCTTACCAGATCCAGATGCACCAACGATAGCTATAAATTCGCCTTTCTTAACATTAATATCAATATTCTTAAGTATATCTAATTGATTTTCTTTACCTATAAAAAAACTTTTAGTAATTTTATTCATTTCAATAATATTATTACCCAATCAGCAACCTCCTATATTTCATAAAAAATTGAAATAAAATAAATTTATCTATTACAATTATTAATCTATGTTTTCAATTTCATATTATTGTCCCTTATAATATTTTGTTACTAGTTCTGAAACTTTCTTAGGTCGCTAATTTTAGAATTTTTATTTTGAAATGTATTTTTGTAAAATAATAAGTAATAACAAATCGAATTAAATTTAACACTCAATTTATTATTACTTATTGTATTATTTATATTATTAAAGCCTTAATAATATATCATTTATTTCTTCACTTACTTTGAATCTCTCATCATAAACCCATTGGACATCTAACTTTAAATTGAATATTTTAGAAAATGAATAATACATATTTATCTTTTGATAATAGATCTCCAAATCATCTAAGCCGCCTTTAAAACATTGAGGTTTAAATAATTCCTTCTGCTTATTAATAAATAATTCATCTACATAATTCAAAAATGCATCCATAAGTTCATCTCTAGACACATCAAATGGAACTTTCAGTAGATCCCATTGAACTTCCTCATTAAGCCTGTATTTCTTTAATCTGTCCAAGATTAAGATATATTCACTTACATCCATCTTAGTATAATAATCTAATTTTTCTATTCTTGTACTCCAAAGAGCTAGTTTTTCATTTAAAGGCAGACTTCTAATCCTAAGTATTGCCTCTGATGGTCCTATAACAGCTTGTTTTATAATCTCATCTTCTGTTTCTAATTTAGATTTAATTATATCTGCATTGCCGCCAACACTAGCAATATATCCCTCATCATAAATACCAAGTCTGCCCGCACGTCCTCCTACTTGCTTTATTTCTTGTGAAGTTAATTCTCTTACTTCTTCTCCATCAAATTTTCTTATACTCATAAATATAATTCTTCTTATAGGCAGATTAACTCCCATTCCTATCGCATCAGTAGTCACAAGAATTTTTGTTTCTTTATTAATAAACTGCTCATATTGCATCTTTCTAACTTCTGGTGGCAAATCACCATAGATTATACTTGGTTTGATGCTCCTACTTGAATATTCCTCTGCTATTTCTAATACTCTTTTTTTAGAAAAGACTACAATAGCATCTCCTTCTTGGACATCATTATAACTAAAATTCTTATATTCAACTTCTAATGGAATGGCCCTTTTATATTCTTTTATCTCATACTCATCTTTACAATCACTTATAATTGTTTCTAATATATATTTAGCATTTGCAGCTCCACATATATGTATTTCATCACACTGAAGCCCTAGTAGAGCTTTACTCCATGCCATTCCTCGGAAAGGATCACTTATCATCTGTATTTCATCAATTACAGCTATATCATAGTGTTCTTTTAAATTAACTTTCTCTATTGTACATGATGTATGAGTAGATCCCACATTTATTATCTCCTCTTCACCAGTTAAAAGATCACAAATTACCCCCTCCTTATTTAACTTTTCAAAATTTTCTAAAGCTAGAATTCTAAGTGGTGATAAATAAACACCTTTTTTAGCACTTTTAAGACGTTCTAAAGCATTATATGTTTTTCCTGTATTTGTATCGCCTAAATGTATATAAAACTTTCTTCTCATACTTCTTGCTTGACGATACTCATCTTTAGGGTTACTTGGGAAGTTTTCTTCAAATTCTTTTGCAACTAATCTAGGAATATGTTGTTTTATGAGTATTGTCATTAATCCCTGATTTAAAAAACTATTATAATTTCCACGCACTACTTCATAAAAATCAAAATTTGTATCATTATTTTTATTATAGTAATCAAGCATTTTCTTTGAAACAGTTTCTAATAGCTCTTCATATCTCTCATAAACTTCATTAAAATCTCTTAAACTCTGATTTTCTAACTCTTTAAGATGTTTAAGTTTTTTTCTTATTGAACTCTCATGCTCTAATAATGCTCCTGGCTTTGAATGCTCAACTATTTCTTCTATTTGATTTATTTGACTCTTGTACTTTTTAAATTCTCTTTGTGCTGCATTATTCTTCATTTATCCCACTCCATATACTAATATAATATTTTAACTGAAAAATACTTTCTATTAATAATATAACTATGATTAAATATATTTATTCCTTTATAAGATTACATGAAAATTATACCATAATCTTATATTAGTGAAAAAATTTACTTTAATATTATTATGTAATATTTCATAAACTGAAGCCATATACTTAGTTATCAGTAAATTTATTTAATACTTTTATTTTAATAAGTATAAGGCGGTGCGTTCCTATGGAATTAATGTATATAAAATATATAAATGGTGAAAGACACTCTATAATTAAGGATGGAGATGATATTATAATGAGCAATTCAAAAATAATAAAATTCGATTCAGCTAAAAAGCAAAAAACAAATGAACATACTCCTTGTTTAGAAAAGAAAAATAATAACATTCATAATAATTCTGATGATAAAATCAATGAAGAAATCACTAACTTTTTCTTTAATGCTATCCACAAGAACTACCTGTCTAATAGAAATAAATAGAATAGCTCGAACAAGCTATATTAGTAATTTTTATACTATTCTAAGCATAGCAACTCAAATCTGTTACTTATGGCAATTTATGTATACTCTCCAAACCCTGATGTTCCCTATAAATTGTTAACTTTTTAAGTTTTTTCATTGTTAAAAATTTAAATTCTTATATTCCTTTATTCTTAAATTCTTTAATTTTTTAAAAAGTTTCATTTAAATACATCTTCCATTAAAAAAGTATTTATTGGTAAGAACTTATATGTTTTTGTATCTTATAAAATAATATAATAATACCTCAGGCTATTCATGTAGTTAAAAACCTGAGGTATTATATTTAATTTAATAATTCATTTTTTATGATCTCATATTTTTACTTATAATATAATTTGAAATAATTTATTTCAAATTATTATTCTCATTTATTGATTTGCATATCTCTTTAGAATTTCTATTATAATTTCAGTACAGATGTCCATGCTCTCAACTGCAATATGTTCGAATTCACCGTGGAAAGCATGACCTCCTGTTCCAAGGTTAGGGCATGGAAGTCCCATATAACTTAAAGTCGCACCATCAGTTCCTCCACGAATAGGTTCTATTATTGGAGTAACACCTAAATCTTTCATAGCATCTGTAGCATTATCTATTAAATGCATACAAGGTTTTATAAGTTCAATCATATTTTTATATTGATCTTTTAATGTAACCCTAACTGTTCCTTCACCATATTTTTCATTCAATAATTTTTCTATTAATTGCATTGTTGATTTTCTATTTTCAAACTTTTCCTTATTATGATCTCTCAAAATATACTTTAGTGATGCATGTTCAGTATTTCCATTAAAACTATCTAAATAATAAAAACCTTCATATCCTTCTGTATGCTCAGGTCTTTCACATGATGGGAGCATAGAATTAAATTCAATAGCTACATTTGTTGCATTAATCATTGTATTCTTCGCAGACCCTGGATGAACTGATACCCCATGAATATTCACTTCAGCTGCTGCAGCATTGAAATTCTCATATGAAATTTCACCTTCCTCGCCTCCATCAATTGTGTATGCAAAGTCTGCCCCGAAATTTTTTACATCAAATAAATGCGCTCCAAGTCCAACTTCTTCATCAGGAGTAAATCCGACACATATTTTCCCGTGAGGAATATTTTCATTTATTATAGTTTCACATGCAGTAAGTATTTCTGCAATACCTGCTTTATCATCAGCTCCAAGCAATGATGTTCCATCTGTAGTAATTATAGTCTTACCTTTTAAGTTTTTTAAATGTGGAAATTTTTTAGGTGATAAAATGCTATTATTTCCTTTTAAAACAATATCACCACCATCATAATTTTCTATGATTTGTGGTTTTACATTTTTTCCATTAGCCGCTGGTGCTGTATCCATATGAGCTATAAGCCCTATACTTGCTTTATTTTCATATCCTTTTGTTGCAGGGATAACTCCATATACATAACAATGTTCATCAACTTTACAATCTTGAAGTCCAATTTCCTTCATTTCTTCAACTAATATATTAGCTAAATCAAATTGTCTTTTAGTTGTTGGATGTGTTTCTGAAGATTCATCTGAGGTAGTATATACCTTAACGTATTTTAATAAACGTTCATAAGCTTTCATATCTTTATCTCCTTTTTATTTTATATAGCTTTCCAATAAAGAATTTCATATATTGGAAATTAATTATATATCTATTTTACTTTTTAGAATGACATAAATCAATAATTGATTTAAGAAAGTATTATACTCCATTTATCCTAATAAAGTATTTTATTTTATATCTCGTGTATATTAAACACAAAAAAATGAATTCTATTGTAAAAAAGTTATTTAAAAAATAATCTTTCTATAGCTTTTTAATGACTAATAGATAAATTAAATACTCTATAAAATATTAAAAGTTGTTCAACTTTGCTTGTATTATGCAAAATTGAACAACTTAATTTATAGGTCCTTTATTAAACACTCTTTAAAATGCTAATAAATATAATTTAATTTTTACTTTGTAGTATAAATTCTTTATTTAATAAATTCTATTGTACCTTTTGATAGTTTTGCTATTCTTGCCAAAGAGTATACATCATATCCTTTATCCTTAAGCATTTGAGCACCTTTTTGGAATGACTTTTCTATCACTATTCCTATTCCTGCAACTTTTGCTCCAGCTTCTTCTACCAAACGTGCAGCTCCAAGTGCGGCTTCACCATTTGCTAAAAAATCATCTATAACTAATATATTATCTTCATCATTTATATATTTTTTAGATAATGTCAACTCATAATCTAAACTTTTAGTAAATGAATGTACAGTTGTTTGATAAACATCCCCATTTAGGATTTTTGAGTTTTGCTTTTTTAGAGTAACCATAGGCAAATTCATTTGCATTGCAGTCATTACAGCAGGTGCTATACCAGAACTTTCAATTGTAAATACCTTTGTTATTTTATGATTCTCAAAGTAATTTTTAAAGTATGTACCCATTTCGTACATTAATTGTGGATCCACTTGATGATTTAAAAATGAATCAACTTTTAATACATTTTCTGACAATGCTTGTCCTTCTTCTAAAATTCTTTTATGTAAACTTTCCATTCTATTCTACTCCACTCTTTTCTTGTTTTAATAATAAATTTAATATTAGCGCTACAATAGTTCCAGTCGAAATACCTGATGAGAAAATCATTTTAAGCCCCTCTGGTAATTGACTTATAAAATCAGGACGGAATGTAATTCCAACACCAAGTCCAATTGCTGTTGCTATTATTAATAAATTACGGTTATTTAATTCGACTCTGCTCAATGTCTTAATTCCAGATGCCGCAACTGTACCAAACATTACAATACCTACTCCGCCCAAAACTGGTTGAGGCATTATATTTATTAGTGCTGCAAACTTTGGTAAAAAGCCTAGTATTACTAATATTATCCCTGCCATCATAGCAACATATTTGCTTGCTACTTTTGTTAATGGAATTAAACCCACATTTTGGCTAAAACATGTATTAGGGAAAGTTCCAAGAATACCAGCAAGCATGCTTCCAAGCCCATCAGATAATACTCCTGCTCCAATCCTCTTATCTCCCATTTCAACCTTTGAAACTTCTCCAATAGCTTTTAAACATCCTACAGTTCCAATTGTTGTAACAAAATAAGCAGGAATGAACGGAAGCACTAATTTAGGATCAAAGTTAACTCCATGCTCAAATATCTTTGGAAATGACACAAAACTTGCTGAGCTTACCGATGAAAAATCCACCATTCCAAGAGGAATACAAATAATATATCCAATTGCCATTCCAATTAATATTGATGCACTACTTATTAAGCCCTTTCCATATCTGTTTAACAATAATGTTATAATCATTACAAGCATTGCAATTGAGATATTGATTAAGTTCCCATAATTAGGCGAACCACTTCCGCCAGCCGCCCAATCCATAGACACAGGCAATAAAGTTAATCCTATTAATGTTATTACTGTTCCAGTAACGAGTGGTGGAAATAATTTCATCATAGGTCTTATTATAAAACTTAAACCTATACCAACTAATGATCCAAGTATTGTTCCACCTAATATGCCTGGAAGTCCGTAAATACTACCAATTGCAATTGATGGTGCTACAAATGTAAAATCCGTTCCCATTATACATGCAACTCTTGCACCAACAGGACCAATACCTCTAGATTGAATAAAAGTCGCTATTCCAGCCGATAATATAGTTGCACTCATAAGTGCTGTTGATGTAACTATATCAAATCCTAATGCACTCGAAATAACTAATGGAACTACTATAATTCCACCAAACGCAGCAAATATATGCTGAAATCCTAGCAAAATTTGTGTAGATAAATTAGGCTTGTCCTCAACTCCATAAAGAAGTTCACTAATTTCTTCATTTTTACAGTCCAAATCTTCGATTAAAATCTCTTTGTTACTTAATTCCATTTTCTTTCAATCTCCCTATGTAAAATTTAATCATACATAGACACGCAAATTCTTTATACATATATTCAGAAAAGTTTTCAAAAAAATACAACACCCCATCTTAAAGTTGAGGTGTTGTATTTATATGCGAATATAATAATACTTAGCACTAAAACACTACCTCGTAGTCTGCTAATTTACGGATAGCAGGTAGAGACTTTCCAACCATAATATCGGAAATATACGAGTCTTTTGTATGAACTGTTGCCTTATTATATCACATATATATTTTTTAGACAAATACTTACTTATTATTTTTATAATTCTTTAATTTTCTCCAAAAACTCTTTTAAAACAAACATATTTTCTCGAACCATCATACCCTATATTTTTTATATTTTCAGAGTTTATAGTTTTACAATGCCGTTTTGCCAAATTCAATTGCCCTTTTCTCACTATTAAAATACACATTAATATTTTTAAGATCTTCATCTAAGATAACCTTCGTCTTACCAAAACAAAATACTGTGTTTGCATATGCTTTAGCAGCAGTTATTCTTCCATACTGTGGTACCATTAAGGTTGTAGGTATATATGCTCTGCTTCCTACTACTCCCAAGCTTATATTTTGCCCGGCAGATAAAACACCTCCTCTAGCCACCGAATCAGATCTTGTAAAAATTATATCCTTCATTGCAGTTAACTTTGAAGTATATTCACCTTTACCTCCTATGATAATATTTCCTGTGGATTTTATCTCGCATTCTTGACAATAACCGATCCTAATATCTAGCGGAACTATTATGTTCTTATCATAATAATCTATTTCATTATCCAATATATTAAGCAATGTTTTTAAATCATAAATTGACTTTATTTCCAAAATATTAAGTCCTAATATCTTTCCTTTTATAAAATCTACAAGTTTACTGCGTTTTGTTTTATTTTTTATATTTAAAGAAATTATATTTAACGCAACTTTTTGAAAACTCCCAAAATTTTTTTCAGTCAGTGTCTTTACAAAATCTTTTCTTTCAAAGTTTTGTAAATTCAATCCATTAATATAATCTATCATACTAATTAAAATATTTTTAAATTCAGCAAGTACATCTGAATACTCTTTTTTTCTTATATCTACTTGCCCAGATAATATCTTAGAGTTAATTGTATTTCCTAATATTGTTATTTCCCCGCCTGTCACAACATTTGCCATATTAACGTTTTGACTTACATCCAATGAACCTCCAGCACTAACGAACATATTATCTTGTACACTATCATAAACCTCTACATCTCCATAAAATTTAATGTTGCAGGTTTCCATATTTACTGATTCTACAGTATAAATAGGATTGACACTTACATTTCTATTAGCAATATGTGCTTTTCCATCAATGAGAGCGATAATATGATTATTTTCAATCTTACATCCTTTTGATGCGTCAATTGGTAAGCTTCGAATATATTCACGTTCTATAACTTTACCAAAAATATTCATTCCATTCTTGCCTGGAATTTCTGGAATTATTTCCGCAATTTTATCTCCTGCATTAACATTAGATATTCTAAATAAATTTTTAAAGTCTACTTTCTCATTAGAATCCGGTTCTGGGAAAACCATTTGAGTTGGTGTAAAAAATAACTTCACCTCACTTGGTGCATCCTTAACTGGTTTCAATCCTTCTGCAACCAAAACTTCACTAGAACATCCTTTTAAGATTGATTCTAATGATTCTTCCTTAATACCAAAAACTATTCCTTTTTCTTTTAGTTTTTTATGTAACTCTGGAACAGTAAAGTACTCAGGTTCTTCCTTTGACAGCACTTCAGTAGATATAGCTAAATTTATGTAAAATTCTCTGTCTTTTATTTTATATTCAGTCTTAGGTGTATATTCTACTGTCATGTAAGCTTTCATTTTATCTTCGGATATAGTTATATTTACTTCTCTCTTTGAAGGAGTTTTCTCACAATTATAAGTAATAGTATCTTTCGAACTTACTTCATATGGTTTAAACTTTTCACATTCTACATCATTAATAAATAGATTTACATTTTCTTTAGCTTTTATAGTTATAATTTCCCCATTTATCCCATCAGCTATTATTATTTTCCCATTAACAACTTTAGCGCCTACTTCTTTTTCCATTCGTATCTATCCCCCAAAATATGACTTGGTTTTATTTTGTGTTAAATTCCTTATTGATTTCCAGAATATCCATAACTAAATCTTTATTTATCTCAGGTGGAGTAAATTCTGGTTTGCTAAAATAATATCCTTGGAGATAGTCAACTCCAAACTCTATAAGTTTCGTTAATTCTTCTCTTGTTTCAACCCCTTCAGCTACAACTTTAATTTTTCTTTGTTTAGCATAAGATATAAGGTTTTTTGAAATCTGCTGCCTATTTAAATCTTTATCAATTCCCCTTACAATTTCCATATCTATTTTAACATAATCCGGTGTAATTGCTAACAATACTGCTTCATTATTATATCCTGAACCAAAATCATCAATAGCAAGTTTAGCATTCCACTTTTCAATTACTTTTCTTTTTATAGCAATGTTGTCTCCATTAGAACGTTCATTTTCAAGTAGTTCTATTACCAATCTATCAAGATGTTCTCCATACAATTCTTCAAACCTCTCTGTATCGTCATAAGATAATACATAACTTGGTAAAGAATTTATAAAAAGTTTAGCATCCTTAAATTTCTCTTTATTACTTACAAAACCTTCAAGAGCTTTAAAAAATGTAATTTTTTCTATTTCGTATAATCGTGAATCAGCAGTTGCAAGCTTGATTATATGAAGTGGATTCTTAAGTGACTCTAGCTGTGAACGCATAAGAGCTTCATACGCAAATATTTCACCTGTTTTTGCATCTATTATTGGCTGAAATGCATACTTAATAAGTTTTTCATCAAGTAACTTATTTAAATCTTCTTGACTACTAAACAAGAACGAATCCTCAGTATATTCTTCTTTATTAAACTCACTTATATTTCCTTTTACAGTTTTTTTAATTTTATACATTGCAAAATCTGAATACTTAGCTAAATCATTAAAAGTTACAGCATCATATGGATACCATGCTATCCCTGTTGATATTCTAACTTTTAATTCTCTATTATTAGGTAACTTAAGTACTGAATTTTCTATACCAGAGTGAATACTTTTTACAATTTTCCTAATTTCGTACTTATCTTCATATCCGTATAAAAATGTATAGAATTCATCCCCTGATCTTCTTCCAACTATTCCTCCATATTTCTCAAATTCTTTTAATATTTCTGATGCTTTTCGTATGTATTCATCTCCATAATCATGTCCATAGGTATCATTTACATATTTTAAGTTGTCTAAATCCCACATTATAAATGCTCCTACTTTAAGATCATTGCTTTTTAATCTATCTTTTACCGCATTATGAAAAGCTCTCCTATTTAACATATTAGTAAGTATATCGTAGTCTCTTTCATATTCTATTTTTTGTTTTTCTAAAATTTCTTGTGTAATATCACTTACTACTCCTAAGGTTCTAGACTCTTCTTCTAAAATCTTTAATTTAATCCACCTAGTTTCTTTATTCGCTCCTTTAATCCTATAGGTTTCTTCCTGAAAACTTTCTTTCTCCTCTGTTATCTTCTTTATTATTTTACTAAAATATCTTTTATCTACATACGAATCAAATCGCTTTGATTTTTCAATTCCTATTACATCGAAAAATGTGTCCGTACATAATACCGCTTCATGTCCTATTTTATATTCAAAAGCGCCTATAGGCATATTGAATAATTTTATAATTTGAGACATTTTTGAAGCTGAATCCGCCACATTAGAACTTAACGTCATTATTGCTGACGACAGCTCATCGATTTCTGAAATGCTTATTTTCCCAAGTTCTATTGGTTTACTAGGATTGCTTTTTCTAACATCCTGAGCTAAATTTCTTATTGGCTTCGTAACCCTTTCACCTACAATAACAATTACCATTATTCCAACTAGAGTCGAAATAATTAATGATACTGCTAGAAGCCTTTCAAATCTCTCCGAATAATATAGAAGCTTATCCTTTTCTATTATACCAATTATTGCCCAAGTATCATTTTCAAAAGGCGTATTTGTATTATACAAATTAAAATATTTTGTTGATGCATATGCTATATTTTTTGAATCGGGTTCTATTATCTCATATATGGAATCATATATTTCTTTGTTATTAAATTGAATATTTTTTTCTTCTCCAAGTATTTTTTCCGCTAATGGTCCTGTAGTTGTAATTTTTTCAAAGTTCATATTCTTATTATCGTCAACTCCTAGCAGATAAACGCCTTTACCACTCGAGTCTATTTCATCATATGAAAGTAATGAATTCAGATAATTTAATGAGATAGCAATTCCAAGAACTCCATATGGCTTACCATTTTCGTCTAACAATGGAACAGAATAAGTAACAATTTGTATATCCTTATCATTTAAAGAAAATGGTTTGCTCCAATATCCTAAATCCTTGTAAGATAATCCTTTATTTTCTACAGCTGCGTTAATAGGATTCGAGAAAAATTCTTCTGGAGACGAGTTCTTATTTTGATTAAATATAAATCTATTATTCCACCATGTATCTAAAGGAATTCCTAAATTTTGTGCAATGGAAGCCGGACCTCTTTCCATTAATAAATCTGAGTTATCACTTGGATTTGAATTAGGATCTAAATCTCTAAAATACAATCCTACTTTTTCCTCAGAATTATTATCAAGTATTAAAAATGCTCCAGTTACATAATTTTTTCTAAGCATAAATATCAAATTACTTGAAACATCTCCCAATAACTCCTTAGTGAATTGTGTATTGTTGTCCAAATCCTTTACCGTAATCCCCTTACTATGAAGCTTGTGCAAAATAGTAGCATTAATCAAGCTTTCATATTCACTAACATTACTCCAATGTTGAATCATTTCGTTCTGAATGTAACTACTTCTTGATTGAATTTTCTGGTTCAACAAATTAAATGAATTATTTTTAAGAATTCCAACAATTCCACTTAATAAAACCACACTTACAAAAAGCACTACCTGTGCTAATACAACAATTACCATTGGAATAAGCAACTTTCTAATTATAGAGTTCTTATTTTTTATTAAGAACATTATTTCACCCCACTCGCAGTGACTTTCAACATTTGTAATTTTATGAACTACAAATCAAATTAAGTAACTGCATTAATGCTTTTTCTTAAATTTTCAAGCCAATTATTAAAATTATCATCTGTATTAAAACTCTTTATAGCTTGTTCTCTAGAAATTCCTTTTTTCAATAAAGGTTTTATCTTTTCTCTATCAATTTTGGCTTTTTCCAGCATAGATTTTTCTAAAATATCTCTTGCTTCATCTGCGCCATTAAAAGCTTTACTTGCATAAAACTTGTATGTTTTTTCCTGATCTATAGCTTCTAAAACAGCTTCTTGTGACTTTTTGGGGACATCCAAAACATCGTTATTATTAATTTTCCCTTCAATAAATTCACTATGATTTGCTTCTTTCTTAACAGGTAAATATCCAGCTGCTATTGAAAACTTCGCATTTCTATCAGAATCTGTAAACCACTTTAAAAATTCTGTAACTGCATATTCATGTCTAGAGTCAGATTTAATCATAACCATACCAGCACCTTGTTGTGGCATATACGCAACTTTTGCATCTTTAAATTTAGGAAGCGGTAAAATTATTGATTCAATTTTATAGTTTTGGTCGTCATTTGTTATAACTGAATCTGGAAAGTATCCTGCTCCAGACGTAGATCCTACTAATGCGATTATATTTCCTACCTTTGCATCATCAGAACGAAATCTGCCATATGCCCCGTAATACCCATTTATATATGGTACATAAAAATTATCCCATAGCTTTCTCATAACCTTTTCATTAATATTAACCTCTAGTTTGCCATTGGTAACTTTAAATAATTCTTCACCTAACTCCCGGCTTCCGATTATCATATAATTTGCCATAGCATCTCTGCCGAAAAAAGTTTTCCCGTCATCTTTAATTTCTGTTTTGCTATCAGTCCAATCATAGTATTTTTTAGCTAAATTTGCGATCCCTTCCCAGGTATTAAAATCACTTATATCTGCATCTGTCTCCTTAGAAAACGTTTCCCAATCTGTTTTATTTACTATTAAAATTTCTGTAGATTTAGCTACTGGAAATATAGTTAGCTTATCTTCAGTATCCAATTTTCCTTCATCTATGTAACTATCTATATATTTATTTACTTCATTCTCTGACATATATTTGCCAAAGTCTGATAAAAGTCCTAATTTTTCTATCTCATAAGCTGTATCTGGATATGCCATAAAAGCATCTGGCATTTTTTCTGCTCCAACTTTTTTCTTTGTAATATCAATAACCTTATCTGTAAGTTCGCTTACGCTCCCCTGATTAAATGCCTCAACAATTATTCCTTTGTCTTTACCTACACTTTTATTAAATTCCTCTACCATTTTATCAAACTCTATTTTTTGTATCCCATTATAGTAATGCCATACCTCCACTGCAACAGGATTGTCCTTATCCAGACCATAATTATCTCTTGTATCAATCTTACATCCGGTAAAAACAATAGAATTTATTAATAACATAACTATTGTTATAGAT
>CAURJV010000103.1:0-14847 GCA_963524945.1 uncultured Clostridium sp. | reverse complement strand
CCATAACAACGCTTTCTACATCGATACTTAATTTATCAGCAATAATTGCTTGGATCTTTTCAAACATTTGTTTCACCTCCCAAGTTCTACATTTAGATAATATTATATATTGTTTAAATCGTCAATATTAGTTTCAATATATTTTAACTAATTTTCCGAAGAAAATTCATTTCTTATATCTTTTAATACATTATTATCATAAAAAATTTTAGTTTGTTTAATAGAATTCTTAAACGCTCTTGCATCAGAACTACCATGAGCTTTTATACAAATTCCATCAACACCTAGGAATGGAGCTCCACCATATTCCTTATAATCAAACTTTTTCATTATGTTTTTTAGTACAGGTTTTAGCAAAATCACCCCTATTTTAGATATAATTGATGATTTAAGCACTTCATCTTTAACTATACCTAATATACTCGAAGCCGATCCTTCATACATCTTTAAGGCTGTATTACCCACAAAACCATCACTTACTAAAATATTAGTGTCACCAGTAGGTATTTCTCTTGGTTCTATATTTCCTTTAAAGTTTATAGAGCTTTCTTCCTTTAAAAGCTTAAAAGCTGCTTTTGTAAGTTCATTTCCTTTTTCTTCTTCTTCTCCAATATTTATAAGTCCTATAGTTGGATTTTTAACATTGAAAACCTTTTGATAATATATTTTTCCCATCTTTGCAAATTGCACCAAAAATGACGGTTTGCAATCTACATTGGCACCAACATCTACTATCATAAAATTTCCACGTCTTCCTGGCATTATAGGTGCAAGAGCAGGCCTTTCTATGCCTTTAATTCTACCTACTATCAACGTACATCCAGCTAAAAATGCACCTGTACTACCACCTGATACTACAGCATCGCAAATCCCTTCTTTAACCAAGTTTAATGCCTTAACTATACTTGAATCTTTTTTCTTTCGCAAAGCCATAACAGGATGTTCATTAGGTGAAATCACTTCCTTTGCATCTACTACAATAACTTTTTCCTTTGGATAAGTATATTTAGCTAATTCTAGATTTAGAACTTCTTCTGGACCAGTAATATATAACTGAATATCATCATATGCCTTCAGAGCTTGAATAACGCCATCTATTACTGCTACAGGTGCATTATCTCCTCCCATGCCATCTATAGCTATTTTCATCTGAATACCTCCCTTCTTCCACTTTAATTATAAATAAATTAATTTAATTAATAAATAGGATATTCAAATTTTTACTCAGCTAATAATATCAAATTAAACTTACAAAAAACATATATATAATAATATTTTCTAACATATTAGGATTAAGCTTCTATATTTAAATCTAATTTTAACACTGTATTTATTAAGCTTTAAGTATCAGCTTTAATAAACACAGTGTATGTCTATATATATTTCTTTATATAAGAAAAGAAAGTCATAAAGACTTTCTTTTACTTTTCAGAAGCTACAACTTCCTTACCTTTATAATAACCACAATTTTTACATACTCTATGAGCAAGTTTCATTTCGTGGCATTGTGGACATTCAACTATGCCAGGTAAACTAGCTTTAAAAGTTTGAGATCTTCTTGCTTTTACTTTAGCTTTTCCTGATTTTCTTGCTGGACAACCCATTCATTACACCTCCTTATTATCAAACAAACCTTTCAAGGCTTCAAAACGTATGTCTACATCTTCTTTTCGACATGAACATGAATTATGATTTAAGTTACATCCACATTCTTGACATAGCCCTTTACAGTCGTTTTTGCAAACTCTTTTAATAGGTAGTGTTGAAATTATGCTACTTTCGACAATTTCTGTGATGTCTAAAACATCATCCATTACAACAATAGCTTCATCATCACCACTATCTCTATTAGTTGTAAACCTTTCTTCTATATCAATATCTATTGGATAGATAAAGGTATCTAAACATCTTGAACATACCATTTCTAAATCAGTTTTGATTTTAGCATTCAATATTAATATATCGCCATCTGATAAGATATCCCCAACAACTTCAAAAGGATTTATTGGTTTAATTACATCTCCTTCAAAATCAAATTGCGGCACATCAAGCATATAATTAATTTTCTTGCTTCTATCTTTACCTGAAATAATATCTGAAATTTGTACTTTCATAAAATCACAGGATAATCATATAATAAAACTAATGTAAACTATATAATATCTCCTCTTTCACTCCTTAGCACATATATTTATAAAACAAACACAACTAATTATATAAATTGCGTGCTAAAAAGTCAAGAAATTTATTATAAATTCCTATTTCTCCATATGAAAGAAAATAACAAACTCATGATACAAATGTATTTGTATGTAGTATAATTGCTCCTTTTTACGTATATATTTTCTTCAACAAAAAGGAGCATAGCTATATTATAGTGAATTATTGAAAAAACATGCTGACTAATTATATATAAAAACCAATCAGCATGTTAACTTACTATTTTTTAAATTATGCCTTACTTAACTAATTCCAAAGTTTCTTTAGCAATCATTAATTCTTCGTTTGTAGGTATTACAACTACTTTTACCTTTGAAGTTTCTTTAGAAATTTCCATACCATCTCCGATATTATGACTTTCGTTCTTTTCTAAATCTACTTCTATTCCTAAGAATTCCATATTAGTTAAAGCTCTTGATCTTATTTCTGGAGCATGTTCTCCGATTCCTGCTGTAAATACAATTGCATCTACACCACCCATTACGGCAGCATAAGCACCTATTTGCTTCTTAACTTGATATCCGAATATGTCCATTGTAAGTAATGCTCTAGGATCATTATCATTTTCCACAGCACTTCTAATATCTCTAAAATCTGTTCCGATTCCTGATATACCTAGAACCCCTGATTTCTTATTTAAGATATCATTTACTTCATCTATAGAATATCCTTTTTCTTTTACTAAATAAGTAACTATTGCTGGATCTATACTTCCAGATCTTGATCCCATTATAATACCATCTAATGGAGTGAATCCCATTGTAGTATCTACAGATTTTCCACCATCAACAGCTGTAATACTTACACCATTACCTATATGACAAGTTACTATCTTTAAATCGCTTATGTCTTTATTCATCCATTTTGCCATTTCACCTGCTACATACTTATGAGATGTACCATGGAATCCATATCTTCTTACATGATCTTCCTCATATAATTCATATGGAAGAGCATACATAAATGCTTTTTCTGGCATAGTTTGATGGAATGCTGTATCAAATACTGCTACCATTGGAGTTTTTGGCATAAGAGCCTTACATGCATTTATTCCAATTATATTTGGAGGATTATGAAGTGGTGCTAATTTTGTAAATTCATCAAGTGCTTTAATTACTTCTTCATTAATTACTACTGAAGTTGCATATTTTTCACCACCATGAACAACTCTATGTCCAACAGCTGATATCTCATCCATTGAACTTATTACACCATGATTTCCATCAACTAAACACTTTAAAACAAGTTCTATTGCATCTTGATGATCTTTTAATGGTGTTTCAACTATATATTTATCTTTTCCTTCAACTTTTTGAGTTAATATTGATCCATTAATTCCTATTCTTTCAACAAGTCCTTGAGCTAAAGACTCTTCATTACTCATATCAATAAGTTGATATTTTAGTGAAGAACTACCACAATTTATAACTAATACTTTCATAACTCTACTCTCCTTTTAACATTCAAACCTTTTGTATTTTTGTTTTAACAATCTATAAGCTAACTTACTTTAAATTATCTGTAAAAATAATACTTACTATTTGTTTGTTTGAGCTTGAACTGCTGTAAGCGCAACAACACTTACAATATCATCTGAGCTACAACCTCTTGATAAGTCATTGATTGGTTTTGCAAAACCTTGACAGATAGGTCCAATAGCTTCAGCATTTGCAAATCTTTGAACTAATTTATAACCTATATTTCCAGCTTGTAAATCTGGGAATACTAAAACATTAGCTTTTCCAGCAACAGTACTTTCTGGTGCCTTTTGAGCCGCTACTTTTCCAACTATAGCTGCATCTAATTGTAGTTCACCATCTATATCTAAGTCAGGTCTCATTTCTTTTGCTTTTTGAGTAGCATTTCTAACCTTATCAACTAATTCATTATCAGCACTTCCCATAGTAGAGAATGATAACATTGCCACCTTAGGTTCCATGTTACATAAATTCTTAGCTGTTTCTGCAGTAGCTATTGCAATTGCTGCTAATTGATCCTCGTTAGGGTTAGGGTTGACTGCACAGTCTGAGAATATTAATGTTCCTTCTTCACCATAAGATGATCCTGGAACTTGCATTATAAAGAAGCTTGAAACAACAGATACCCCTGGTGCTGTCTTTATAATTTGTAATCCTGGTCTTAATAAATCTCCAGTTGTGTGAATTGCTCCTGATACCATTCCATCTGCATCATCTAATTTAACCATCATCGTACCAAAATATAGAGGATCTCTGACTATTTTATCTGCCTTTTCCATTGTAACGCCTTTTGTCTTTCTAAGTTCATAGAAGGCTTCAATATACTTTGTTAATTTATCTGATTCATTTGGATCGATAATCTCAATTCCTGATAAATTTACATCTAATTCCTTTGCTTTATTGTTTATTTCATCTTTGTTACCTATTAAAATTGGATATGCTAATCCTAATTTTTGTATTTTTTCTGCAGCTGCTATATTTCTTTCCTCGTTTCCCTCTGGAAGAACAATTTTTTGTTTATTTGATTGTGCTGCAGTCCATATTTTTTTCATAAGGTCCATAATCTATTTATCTCCTCTCTATATCCTATCTCTAATACTAATATACTCCTTTATCAGTGCTTTTTTCAACACAAATTCTATATAAAATAGAAGTCTTTAGATTTGAAATAATCTAAATTGTCAGACAATACTCTTGTAAAATAACAATATCGGAAAAGTATAATTTTTAACAATTAAATTTTATTTAAAATTATTTTATAATTTATTATTAAACGCTATCAAATATTTTAAATTGTGCACCAAATAATGAAAGATTTGTGTCTATCTCTTATTATTTTCATTCAAATTTTATTAGAAACTAATAGTAAATTCATTTAACTAGCTGTATATAAGCTAGTTTTTAGTTGATATTAGGTAATAATAAAAAATTCACTATTCTTTCAATCTTCTGAATATTTCTGAAACTACTTTTTAATGAAGCAATATTTAAAAAGTATATTTTTTAACAATAATTTTATAATATCTTATTGACATCATGAGAAAAAATATACCGTATCAAACCGTTAATAACCAATATTATAAAATTCCATAATATGCTATACTAGCTTTATATATGATTTTTAACATATATAAATTTTACACTATATATGTTAAATTACCTCTAGTTCTTAAAATTTATAAGTGCTTCTTAATAGCATCTTTTGGGCATGCCAAAGAAAATATATTAGCTCGTTATCTTTGTGAATGCGTTATAACAAAAAGGAGATGATTTTAATACTTACAGGAATAATTACAGAATACAATCCATTTCATAAAGGTCATGAATATCACCTTAGTAAAGCAAAATCTGACACTAAAGCAGATGGTATAGTCTGTGTAATGAGTGGTAATTTTATGCAAAGAGGTATTCCGGCAATTATAGACAAATGGAAAAGAGCTGAAATGGCCATTAAAAACGGTGTTGATTTAGTTCTAGAGCTGCCTCTAGTTTACTCCATTTCTTCAGCTGAACATTTTGCTTTTGGAAGTGTCTCTCTTCTTAATTCGTTAGGCATAATAGATCACTTATACTTTGGAAGTGAAGAAGGAAATGTCTCTATACTAGAAGATATAGCAAAGGTTTTAGTTTCTGAACCTTTAAAATACAAAAATCTTTTAAAGAAGAATTTAGATCTAGGTCTACCATTTCATTTGAGCCGTGCAAATGCACTCAAAGATTATTTTAATTCAAATGAACTCTTAAACACAATATCAAATTCTAATAATATCTTAGGTATTGAATATATAAAATCTTTAATTCGTTTAAATAGTACAATAGTTCCAAAAACAATTAAAAGGGAAGGTTCATTATATAACGATATCAACATAAGTTCTTCATTCGCTTCTGCTACATCAATCAGAAAACATTTAAAAGAGAAATCTCTAAATGATTTAACTGATATTATACCAAAAGCTAGTTATGACATTTTGCTTAATCTATCTTCTTCTAATTATCCTTTTATTTTTGAGGAAGATACATTTAAATATATAAAATACAAATTACTTACTAACGAAAGATCTCTTTTAAATTTGCCAGATGTATCAGAGGGCATAGATAATAAAATATTAAAAGAAATTGTAAGATCCAATTCACTTAACGAATTAATATTGAATTCAAAAAGTAAAAGATATACATACACGAGGATAAGTAGAATTCTTTTGCAAAGCTTTTTAAACCTTGAAGATTTTGATTTATTCAGCTTGTCTAAGAGCCCTGCACCTTACGCAAGAGTTCTTGCTTTTAATTCTACAGGACAAAGCATCCTAAAGAGTGTAAAAACTAATTCTAGCATAAATTTAATGACAAAGGTGCCAAGAAACAATCTATGCGATCATTTAAAAATAGACATCTTGGGAACAAAGGCATATTCGCTACTAAATCCAAAAATAAGCCCTATAGATGACTATTTAAAAGGTCCTTTCATAATGTAGTAATATTTTACATAACCATAAGAATATAAATATTATTGATTGGGGTGATTTCATGATATATATTATTATCTTATGGTTTCTTATCATTAGCTTAATTTTTATTTTAATCAAACAACTTAATATCGAAAAAAATACTCTTATTTGTGTATTTATATCTGTCTTGATAATTGTTTTTGTTTTAAATATAAACCAATGCATCATTTCAGCTATTGATGGTTGTAAATTATGGTATAACACAATATTGCCAACTACATTTCCTTTTGTGGTTATATGTAATTTATTAATATACTACGATGGAATAAATCTTTATTCTAAATTTCTTGGTCCATTAATTTGCAAACCATTAGGTCTTTCTAGAAATTGTTCCTTTCCAATTGTAGCAAGTATACTATGCGGCTATCCACTAGGTGCTAAATATTGCGTAGATCTATACAAGATGGAATATATAGACAAGGATGAATATGAAAGACTTTTAAACATAGCTTCTAACGTTGGCCCACTGTTTTTAATAGGATCTGTTGCTGGAACTTTATTAGGGAATGTATCATTAGGTTATATTTTACTTCTTGGAAGTAATTTATCAATAATCCTAATGGGCTTTTTAACAAAAAAAAAGAGAAACTTAAATAAGCTAAGTTCTCTCCCTTGTCCTAAAAATGAAAGTATGAATTTCGGTAATGCTGTAAAAAATGCAGTTCAAAACGGAATAAACACTACATTATCTATAGGTGGTTTCATAATAATTTTTTCAGTTGTTATATCTCTCGTTAAAAACAATCCTTATATTCATATTGTATTTAGGCAACTAGATAATATTTTAAAATTGCCTTCCCAAACTTTATACAGCATATTTTTAGGAAGCATTGAAATGACTAATGGGTGTAGTATAATCTCCCCCCTAGAAATTTCACTTCCTTTAAAGCTGGGTATAATAAGCTTTTTAACTTCATTTTCTGGTCTTGCTGTAATTGCACAAGTAAGTTCTTTCGTAAGCGATACTAAGATAAATTATAGCAGATATATCTTTTTAAAAGTAATCCAAGGAATCGTTAGTTTTATTATAACTTATGGGTTATGCAAAGTGTTTCCTACAAGTATTTATACATCAAACTTGCAAATGAGCCATTCTTCAAGTTTATTTGTATATATATATCCTGCATTAACTATACTGTTATTAACACTTTTATTAAGTATATTTAATAGAACCTTGAAATTATTTTTTCATACTGCGTAATTCTTTAATGTTCTCTTTTATAACATCGCATGTACCAGTTAAATTTGTATCTATCTCTTTAGCTACTACTTCAAAACTTTCTTGAAGGCTTTTTATTAATTTTATTTTGTGTTCTTCTAATTCCTGATCTAATTGGGTTAATATTTCATCAGAATAATCCCTAGACCCCAATCTTATAGCCTTAGCCTCTCTCTGTGCTGAGGCTATAATTTCTTGTGCTCTCCCCTTGGCTTCCCTCACTATATCGTGATTTTCGACATTCTGTCTCATCATAGTCATTGTTTCTTTTCTAACAGAATCATACTCTTTTTTAGCTTCATTAAGGATTCTTTCTCTCTCGTTCATAACCCATTCAGCTTTTTTAAATTGATCAGGCATATAGTTAATTATTTGATCTATTACATCAACAACTTCTCTTTTATCTATCATAACTTTACCGCTCATTGGCACCTTAGATGAATTTTCCACCAAGTCTTGTAAATACTCTAATAACTCTATTATATTTACCTCCATTTTTTCCATAAAAACACTCCTTAGATATTTATTCTATAAATGAGCAAAGTATCAGGAACAAATCCCCTCTAGTATTTTTAAATGATTTTAGTATTATTAATACTATTCATTTAAATTTAATACATCCTTTTAAACACCGTACATTCTAATCATGGAAATAAATTTCCTTAGAAAATGACCATTTATAGATTTATTCTAGCCATTATATCTGAAATAATTTCACTGGGAACAAGTCCACTAATATCTCCCCCAAACTTTGCTACCTGCTTAACAGTTGAGGAACTAATATGTATATTTTTAGATGATGACATCATACATACAGTTTCAGTATTCGAATCTAATTCTTTATTAATAAATGCCATTTGAAACTCATACTCAAAATCAGAAGCCGTTCTTAATCCCTTTAATATTATATTAGTCTTACATTCTTTTAAAAAATTAACTAAAAGCCCATCGAAGCTTCTTACTTCAACATTTCCAATATCTCTTGTCACTCTTTTTATAAGCTCAACTCTTTCATTGCTTTCAAAAAGATATTTCTTATCAACATTAACCAATACTGCAACTATTACTTTGTCAAAAACCTTTGATCCTCTTTTTATAATATCGAGATGTCCATTAGTTATAGGATCAAAACTCCCAGGGTATACTGCAACTCTCATCATTTACTTCTCCTCATGCTTGTAATAACATACTGTTGTATTCCCATACTTCTTACTCTTTGTTAACTTTATATCTTTATACCCTTCATAAATCTCTTCAATAGTATCTATTTTAGTAACTATTATTCCATCACTCTTTAGTATTTCATTATCCTTAACAATTTTCATAGCTTCTGGAATCATTTCTTTACAATAAGGCGGATCAATAAATATTATGTCAAATTTCTTTCCCTTATTAGCAAGATTCTTTAAGCCCTCATAAGCATCTATATTCATTGGAAAACAAAAATCTTGGAATTTGAGACATTCTACATTTTCCTTCAACAAAGGAAAAGTCACAGAGCTTTTATCAAATAAATAGACTTCACTTGCCCCTCTGCTTGCCGCTTCCAACCCCAGGCTTCCTGTTCCAGCAAAAACGTCTACAACTACTGCCTCTGGTATATACATTTGAACTGAACTAAACATAGCCTCTTTAACCCTGTCTAATGTAGGCCTTGTTTCCATTGTAGCTGGAGGTATTAATTTATGTCCTCTTGCTTTCCCTGCTATTATTCTCAAAATTTTATTCCTCCTAAAATAAGCATATAAGAAAATCTACTCTCTAGATTTTTAATTTATAATTTAAAATTAAACTTAATTATACACTCCGTACTCTTTTCAAAAGTGAAATGATCTTAGTTGCACTTCGTGCTATTTTCATAGACAAAATGATCTTGGTTGCACTTCGCGCTCTTTTTAAAGGTAAAAAGTTCCTAATTGCACTTCGTGCTCTTTTCATAGGTGTATATTTTATATATTAACATATCTATACATAATATTTCAAATTAATTAAAGCAAATATATTTACTACTTTTTTCCAAATTTTTACTAAGTTCATTAATTATTTCTCTATTTACCTCAAATTCGTTTTGCAAAATATTATTTGCCTCTAGTTTGGCACATCTTAAAATCTTTATATCATCATAAAGATTTGCAAGTACAAATCCTTCATCGCCACTTTGCTTCTTACCAAACATCTCTCCTGCACCTCTGAGTTCTAAATCTTTTTCTGATATTAAAAATCCATCACTACATTCTGTCATTATCTGCATCCTCTTTTTAGTTACATTACTTTTAGCCTTTGCTATCAATATACAATAAGATGAATACTGACCTCTTCCTACTCTACCTCTTAGTTGATGTAACTGAGACAATCCAAATCGTTCTGCATTTTCAACAATCATTACAGATGCATTAGGAACATTAACGCCTACTTCAATTACAGTTGTTGATATTAGAACATTAACTTCATTATTCTTAAATCTTTTTATTATTTCATCTTTTTCAGAGCCTTTCATCTTTCCATGGAGTATCTCAACATTTAATTCCTTAAAAATTCCACTTGTAAGTTTATTGTATAAGGTTTCTACCGAATTTAATTCCTCTTTTTCATCTTCTTCAATAAGAGGGCAGACTATATATACTTGTCGACCTCCTTTTATTTCATCATATGCCAAATCATAAGCTATATCTCTTTGATTATCAGCATAAAATCTAGTATCTATTTTCTTTCTACCAGGTGGCAGCTCATCAATTATAGATACATCAAGATCTGAGTATAGATATAATGCCAAAGTTCTTGGAATCGGAGTAGCTGTCATAACTAAACAATCAGCCCTTCTTCCTTTGTTTATAAGTTTACTCCTTTGCTCAACACCAAATCTGTGCTGCTCATCAGTTACTATTAGTCCTAACTTTCCGAATTCTACGTCATCCTGAAAAAGTGCATGAGTCCCTATCACTAAAATCGGTTCTTTAGTTTTAATTCTTTCCTTAATTCTTTGCTTTTCTTTTGCTGAAGTTGTTCCTGTTAATAATTCAATTTCTATATTAAATTCATTATAAACTTTTTTCGCCTCTTCAAAATGTTGATTGGCAAGAATCTCTGTCGGAGCCATAAATGCACATTGATAATCATTTTTGATAACGTTAAAAATAGCTATAAGTGCAATTATTGTCTTTCCACTACCAACATCTCCTTGTATAAGCCTATTCATTGATGAGTTTGATTTTTGATCTCTTAATATTTCACGTATGACTCTTGTTTGAGCGTTAGTAAGGGGAAATGGCAACTTCTCCTTAAATAAACCGAGCTCATCTACCCATTGAAACAGTATACCATCTTTATTTTTTTTAATTTTATGTTTAAGAAGCAGTAGTTTTAGTGAATATGTAAATAATTCCTGAAACTTAAGTCTTATTATAGCCTTTTCTAACACTTCCTTATTATCTGGAAAATGTACACTTCTGATAGCTTCATTTAATGAAATTAAAGAATATTTATCTAGTATTTTTTGAGGCAAATTCTCTTTAACCGTCATCTTGGACAAAATTTCATTAATCAATTTTTCAAACAACTTATTGCTTATATCACCTTTTAGAGGATATTTAGGGATGATCTCACTTGAAATCGCTTCTTCACATGTAACCATAGGATTGACAACCTCTAAAGTACTTCCTATCCTTTTAAATTTACCCATCAAATTATATATTTCTCCTATTTTAAAAGAGTTTTTTATATACCTTTGATTAAACCACTTTCCAGATACTTTATATCCATTATAATCAAATTCTATAGTGGTTAATAATTTACCAGTTTTAGTTTTTACATCACTTCTAAATCTAATAACTTTACACTTTAATATTTGCTTGTCTTCTCCTGTAATATTTTCAAATTCCACATTACTATCTACAAATTCATAATCTCTTGGAAAGTATAACAGAATATCTAATATATTAAAAATTCCACATCTATTTAATTTTTCTGTGGCCTTCGGGCCTACTCCTTTTAATGTTGAAATATTGCTATATATATCCAAAGCCCTTCTCCTCTTCCCTAAATAATAAGAGCACCTAGCATTAGGCGCCCTTACTATTTTTTATTCTACTGATATTAAAAAGTAATATAGTGGTTGATTTCCTTTATAAAATTGAATATCTAAGTCTTCGTACTTTTCTTGTAACTCAACCTCGAATTCATTTGCATCTTCATCACTTACATCTTCACCATAATATACAGTAATAAGTTCACTTTCATCATCTATCATATCCTCTAGAACTTTACCGGCAACAACCTTCTTGTCTTCGCCTACCTCTTTTATTTTACCTTCTACAAGTCCCAACATATTTCCTTGTTTAATATCTATTCCATCAATCTCTGTATCACGGACTGCATATGTCACCGAACCAGTTTTAACTACTTCAATTGCATCCTTTAAATTAGTGAAATTTTCTTCAACTTCAGAATCATAATTAAACATTGTAGCACATGCTATTCCTTGAGGAATAGTTGTTGTAGGTACTACTAATATATTTTTACTTGATATTTCTGCTGCCTGATTTGCTGCCATAATTATATTCTTATTATTCGGCATAATGAAAATATTTTCAGCATTCATTTTATCAACAGCATCTAAAATATCTTGAGTAGATGGATTCATTGTCTGGCCACCTTCAATGACATGATCTATTCCTAAGTCCTTAAAGATATTTGAAATTCCATCTCCCATAGCAACTGTTATAAATCCATACTTTTTCTTTTCATCGTCGGCACTTTCGTTTTCAGATGAATTTTCTGTTAATTCCTTAGTATGGATTAATAGCTCCCTATGCTCTTCTCTCATATTATCAATCTTTATCTTTGATAATTCCCCTATAGCAACCGCTTTTGATAACACCAAGCCGGGATCATTAGTATGTATGTGCACTTTTATAACATCATCATATCCAACAACTATCATGGAATCTCCAAGACTCTCTATTTCATTTTGAAAGTCCTGTGCACGTTTAGCATCACCAAGTATTATAAATTCAGTACAATAACCAAATTTTATATCAATTTCCTCTGTAGATTTAGCTAAAGTTCCATTTGCACCACTTATTTTTATATCACTTAGTTCAGCTTTAATATCATTCTTTAATGCCTCAAACATACCTTGAAGTATAATATAAAGGCCCATTCCTCCTGAATCAACTACTTTAGCTTTTTTTAGTGCCGGTAATAATTCTGGAGTTCTATCTAACATTTCTTTTGCTTTAACTGTTATCTCTTCCATAAAGCCAACTATATCTTTAGCATCAGATGATACTGCTGCTTCAGCCGCCGCTCTAACTACGGAAAGTATAGTACCTTCAGTAGGTCTCATTACTGCCTTGTATGCCGACTTTGATCCCTCTGAAAAAGCTGCTGCAAATTCTTTAATATCCGCTTCTTTTTTTCCTTCTAGGCCTTTAGAAAAACCTCTAAGGATTTGTGATAATATAACGCCAGAGTTACCCCTAGCTCCCATTAGAGCACCTTTAGCTAATTTTTTTGATATTTCCCCTATAGAATCAGTATCCATACCTTCTATCTCTTTAACTGCTGCCTTAAACGTCATGGACATATTAGTTCCAGTATCCCCGTCTGGAACAGGGAATACGTTAAGTGCATTTACGAAATCACTTTGCTCTAGCAATTTATTGCTAGCATTCACAACCATGTTATAAAAATCATGGCCATTTATCTTTGTATATTCCATTTAGTTTAACCTCCTAAACTCTAACCGCTTGCACATTTACTGTTATCGATGACACCTTAAGTCCTGTATAATTTTCAACACTATAACGTACCTTTTGAATTATATTATTAGATATAACCGATATCTTTGTTCCATATTCAACCATTACAAACAATTCTATTTGTAATTTTTTCTCGCTTGTTAGCTGTATTTTTACACCCTTGCTAAAATTTTCTATACCTATAAGTTCCCAAAAACCTTCACTAGCATTTCTAGAAACCATTCCAACTACTCCATAGCATTCCATTGTGGATAATCCAACAATTTTAGCTAGAACTTCTTCTGAATAATTTATATTACCATTTTCGTTTGAAAATCCAACCATCCATATTCCTCCTAAATTCTTATATCTTATTTTCTATTCTATATTTATATCTTATTTTATATTCTATATTAGAACAATATTTTATTCAAGTATCCAAAAAATATACACCATTAAAAAGAGCACGAAGTGCAATTAAGATCATTTACCTCTAAAAAAAGCGCGCAGCGCAACCAAGATCATAAAATAAGAAAAAAGCACTCACATAGAAAAAAGTGTAAAGCACAATTCGAACTTATTAAGTGTAACCATAATCATTTTTCATAAAAGAATCACAAACCCAAATCAAGATCCTTCTATCTAAAAAAGCACGCATATATGAAAAGATTTCAAAGCACAATTAGTAACTTATTAACTACAATCAAACTTTCTTCCCTAGAAAAAAAGAATCGAATCCACTTAAGATAATTCTCAATAAAAAAACATAAAGTACAACTATTCATTGCCTCTCTTAAAATACGCTGCATAACCAAAGATCTTTTTACCTTTAAATAAAACATTCACATACAAAACTAGTGCCAAGTACAATTAAAAACTTCTAACTAAAGCTAAAAGTTTTTCTCTTCTTTAAATATCTATCTCTATAAAGTCTTTCCCTACAAAAAGGGTTTAAAACATAATTAAGATCAAAATTTTTATAGTCCTATGGAACAAATATATACCCTATTTCAGCGGCGATTCACCTAAGTTTCATTCTCATTGCAGAATCCTATATTAACTGCAATATATAATTTTTAATTTATATTAATAATTTATCTTGCCTATTATATTTTCCTATGATATAATTTACTCTGTCCTATTGAAGATGATTATCTTTGGAATATAAGGAGGTGTTTTCTAATGGC
>CAURJV010000102.1:0-14881 GCA_963524945.1 uncultured Clostridium sp. | reverse complement strand
TCTGTCCTATTGAAGATGATTATCTTTGGAATATAAGGAGGTGTTTTCTAATGGCAAGAAGATGCGAAATTTGTGATAAGGGTGTCGTAGCTGGAGTAAGCTATAGCCATTCACATCGTCAATCAAAGAGAACTTGGGCTCCTAACATAAAGAAAGTAAAAGCTTTAGTTAACGGAACACCAAAAACTGTTCATGTATGTACAAGATGCCTTAGATCTGGAAAGGTTCAAAGAGCAATATAAGTTCATAATAAAAAATGCAATTGTTATCCCAATTGCATTTTTTATTTTTAAGGCATATGAAAGAAAATAACGAGTGTAAAATGCCATGATTATTTTTCATCAGGCGAAGAAGCAGATTGGGCTCATAGCGAGCCTATTAGTGCAATCTGTTGATGAAGCATGATGGAAAATAGGCTTGGCAGATGGACTTGTTATTTTTTTAATTATGCCTAAAGCTATTTAGAAAGCCTAAAACTAAACTATACCTTATGTACTCTAGCTTTTTTTTCTAAAAAACTTTATTATATTAGATAGAAACTTAGGTAATTTAAAAGCTATTATTTTCATTCATGAATCCTCCTAAATATTAATACGTTAAAAATTAAAATGAAAATTTAATCCGTCTTATTATATTAATATTCAGTTACTGCTCAAAATGTTCCACTTTTAAATATAAAAAATAATTTAATAAATTCATGAATATTTAATCTATAGAATGAATAACTAATAACTCCCCTTCTTCATATGTTATATCTATTGGCGTATCAATAAATTCATTACATATAGCTCGTGGATCTAATAACCCCAAATCATAACTTGGCAGATTATATTTACCGCCACTAATTTCAAGTTTACCTACTTTATCACTCAGTGCATGAAATGATATATTCTCACCATATTGGCCATATAGCCTCATTTTATTTTCCCCAAGGTAAAGTCTATTATTGTTATCCAATATTTCTAAATGAGCTCCCTTTTTTTTCGTAGTTAGCATAAGGCCTATATTTCCTAGAGTATGATCCATTCTAGTTCCAGTCGCCCCAAACAAATATATTTTTTCTGCACCTCTTTTTATTGCTTCCATAACTGCAATTTCAGTGTCAGTATAATCTTTCTCTGGTTGAAATTCTAAAACTTCCTTAACCTTCAACTTCATTTTGTCTAAAATTTCCTTTTTTGCGGAATCAAAATCCCCTAAAAGCAAGTCTGGAATAATATTATAGTTATAAAGGCATTCACTTCCCTTATCAGCTGCTATTATAAATTCAACTTCACTAATATATTTCCTTAGTAACTTTTCTGAAGGTGGGTTTCCTCCAGTTACAATTGCAACATTCAAATTATTACCCCCTTAGAGCTCTTATATTCTCATTAATTTCTCTACCATTAAATACTGCTGAACCTGCAACAATTACATTAGCACCTGCTTCTATAACAGCTTTAACATTTGTCTTATCAATACCACCATCGACTTCTATTAAAAGCTCTGGATTTAATTTATCACTAAGTTCTTTTATCTCTCTGATCTTATCTAAAGAATAAGGTATAAATTTCTGTCCTCCAAATCCTGGGTTAACAGACATTATCAAAACCATATCCAGACTTGGTATTAGGTCTTTTAATACGCTTGTTGGAGTTCCTGGATTTAAAGAAACTGCTGCTTTTTTTCCTTTTGATTTAATATAATTAATTGTTCTATCTATATGTTTATCTGCCTCATGATGAACTGTGATTATATCAGCCCCAGCCTCTATAAAAGCATCTATGTAATTTGATGGATTATTTATCATTAAATGAACGTCAAATACCTTTTTTGTTCTATTTCTAATAGACTTTATAACTGGTAATCCAAAAGATATATTAGGAACAAAAGACCCATCCATTACATCTATATGAATAAAATCTGCTCCTCCCTTATCTATTCTTTCTATGTCTTCTCCTAACTTTGAAAAATCCGCTGATAATATTGATGGTGCAATCTTTACCATTTATTTTTTTCCTCCTCAATTATTTCTTCTAATGCTCTTATATAAAATTCATACCTGTATCTATTAACTTCTTCGCTTTCTACAGCCTCTTTTAGAGCACAATTTGGTTCTTTATAATGTAAACACCCTCTATATTTACACTTATCATTATACTGTGTAAATTCAGGAAAACAATATTTTAAAGAATCTTTATCCATTAAATCTTTTATTTCTAGTGTAGAAAATCCCGGAGTATCAACAATATATCCATCTGCCACTTCAATTAACTCACTATGCCTTGTAGTATGCTTACCTCTTCCAATCTTCTCACTAACATTTCCGGTTTCCATATGTTCTTTATTTGAAAGCTTATTTATTAATGTTGACTTTCCTGCTCCCGATGGTCCACAAAAAACTGTTATATTTCCTCTAATCTTTTCTTCTAATCTCTCTATTCCTATTCCTTTTTTAGCATTTATAAAGAGAACCTCATAACCTATGACATTTATTCGTTTTTTTATTTCTTCTCTTTCCTCTTCCGATACTAAATCTATTTTATTTAAGCAAACTATAACCTCAATGTTATTATATTCACATAGAACTAAAAACTTATTTAATAAATCAAAATTTATGTCTGGATTTCTAACTGCAAAAACAACAAATGCTAAAGAAACATTTGCTACAGTGGGTCTAACCAATTCAGATTTTCTCGTATGTATCTCTTCAATAACGCCTTTTCCATTCTCCATCTTAATTGTAACATCATCCCCTACCATAGGCTTTATGTCTTTATGTCTAAATTTTCCCCTAGCTTTACATTCTATTAATCCTTCATCTGTCTTAATATAATAAAAGCCTCCTATGCCCTTTATTATTTTTCCATTCATAATTTTCCTCCATAACTTATAAAATATTGATATATACGCTGCAATAATACATTTACATTTAAAATTCTAGTAAGATTTTCTAAAATATAGCTAGAATGTGTTAAACCCAATTGCAATATATATTAAATTTTTTTATTAATATTTTCTATCATATTATATTTACTTTTTAGCGATTTAATGTAGATCTAAATACAAATATATCATAGAAGGAGAGGTTTTTATGAACCTCTCCTTACGTATTATTGATGGTTTTGATTTGATGTTTTAGGTTGAGTGTTGTTTTGGCTGTTATTTGTATCATCCCATGGGCCTGTAGGGTTAGTTGTACCTGGAGTATTAGTAGTCTTTCCTGGTGTATCGGTAGTAGTACCACCTGTTCCTCCAGAATTTTTATCCGGAGTGCTTCCATTTCCACTTGGCTTAGTATTTCCTTGAGTAGGATTATTAGTTACAGGCGGATCTTGTTTTGCAACATATTTACCAACTGTTATAACAATTGTAGTTCCCGGATCTACTCTATTCCCTTCTCCTGTTTGTTTTAAAACTTTACCATTTTGACTTTCATCTTGTGTTTCTTGAGTGTTTACAGATGCTTTTAAACCAGCATCTTGTAATTCACCTGTAGCTGTATCTTGGTCTTTACCCACTACACTAGGTACTTTTATAGTCTTAACTTTCGGCCCTTTACTTACAACAACTGTTATCTTATCAGCTGCTGTTATCTCAGTATCTTTTTTCGGAGTTTGACTTATTATTTGTCCTTCTGGCACACTATCACTGAAATCTTCACTTTTGTCACTAATCGTAAGTCCAAAAGATTTTAAAATAGTAGTTGCTGTATCTATATCATACTCCTTCAAATCAGGCATCTTAAGTTTTGTTGCTCCTCCACTTACAATGACCCTAATCTGACTTTTTTCTTTAACTTTAGTTCCAGCATCTGGATTCATTCTAAGAATTGTACCTTCTGGCTGATCACTTGCTTCCGTTCCACCCTCTACTAAAACTAAATTTAAAGCATCAAGTGCTTTCTTTCCATCATCTACATTTTTTCCAACTATATCAGGAACCTGAACTTCTTTACTGTTAGCAGTAGCAGAACTAACCATTTTAAACGCTGCAACACCTAAAACTATTAATAGTAATGCTAAAACTACTCCCATTGTTATTTTCATTATTTTCTTCTTGTTTATTCCACTGCCTTTTTCATCTTCATCATCTTCATAGTAATAATCATCATCGTCTTCATCATCATCGTCTTCATCTTTTTTATTAGGTAACTTTTCCTCTTGCTTTGCCATCTGTTCAGTTACAGCTGACATTATTATTGTATGATCATTGTCGTCTTCCTTATCTATCTTGGCATTAGGATCATCTTTTATTTTTTGGAGATCTGAGATCATTTCCTTAGCAGTCTGATATCTCTTAACAGGTTCTTTTTCCATTGCTTTTAAAATTAATTGATTTAAACTCTCAGGAATTTTGGAATTGATACTTTTGGGCGGAACAACTTCTTCTTGAAGATGTTTTAAAGCTATAGTTACAGCAGTATCTGCTTGGAATGGGAGATTTCCAGTAACCATTTCATATAATACAACTCCTAATGAATATAAATCAGTTCTACAGTCAATAAAATTTCCTTTTGCTTGTTCTGGAGAAAGATAATGAGCAGATCCCATTATTGTACTAGTATTTGTAATAGTTTCAGAATTTGATGATTTTGCTATTCCAAAATCAGTTACCTTCATAACTCCATCTTCTGTTACTAGAATATTTTGTGGCTTTACATCTCTATGGATTATATTGTTTCTATGAGCACAATCCAAAGCTTTGGCTATTTGAATTGCAACTGATATAGCTGTTTCATAGTTCATCTTTCCTACTTGCTTTATAATGTCCTTTAGAGTTTTTCCTTTAACATATTCCATTACAATATAATTTATTTCATCCTGTGTTCCTACATCTAGTATATTTACTATATTATTGTCAGATAGGGCTGCAACAGCTGTTGCTTCACCTTTAAATTTTTCTACAATATCAGGATTGTCGCAAAGTTCCTTCTTAAGTATTTTAACTGCAACAAATCTATTTAATTTATTGTCTCTTGCCTTAAATACTTCTGACATTCCGCCTTCCCCTATTTTTTCTAACAACTCGTATCTGTTTCCAAGTACAATTCCATCCATACTACATCTCTCCTCCAAACAACAATACTGTTATATTATCTCTGCCACCGTTTTGCTTTGCCAAGTATACAAGTTTATTAGCAATATTTACATAACTTTCTTCCTCAGTGACGACTTGTAGAATCTCTTCTTTAGTTAATTCATTTGTCAATCCATCTGAACACAATATGTAAAGATCATATTCACTGTTCTTTAATTGAAATATATCTACATTAACATTAATACTAGTTCCCAACGCTCTCGTAATAATATTTTTCTTAGGGTGATTTTCCGCCTCTTTTTCACTTATACTCCCAATATCAACAAGTTCTTGTACTAAAGAATGATCTTTAGTAATCTTTTTAATCTCATTATTTTTAACTGCAAAACAACAACTATCACCTACATTTGCAACCTGTATAAAATTTTTAGTCATAAAACAGGTTGTAACAGTAGTTCCCATTCCACTTAAATTTTCGCTAGTGTTAGAAAAAGCAAATATATCTTTATTTACTTTTTCTATAGCTTCTACAAGTAAATTTTCTACTCTACTAGAAGAAAATTTTTCTTTTATATAATCAACAATATTCGTTGCAGCCATTTGACTCGCAACTTCTCCAGCATTATGTCCACCCATGCCGTCTGCCACTACATAAATCTTAAATTCTTCTTTCTCTAAATACGAAGCAGAGTCTTCATTTAATGTTCGCCTTAACCCAACATCACTAACTAAACCTACCATTTTACTCTCCCCTCTATTTCTTGGGTATTTATGTAACTCCTTCTAAGTTGTCCACATGCTGCATTAATGTCACTTCCCATTTCACGTCTTGTAGTAACTTCTATTCCATGATTTTTTAATATTTCTGAAAAATCTTCTATCGCCTTTTTTGAAGATCTCTTATATGTATTTTCTTTTATTTCATTTACTGGTATCAAATTAACATGACAAAGCATACCTTTTAATAATTTGCCTAATGCTTTTGCATCCTCTCTGCCATCATTCACGTCTTTCACTAATGCATACTCAAATGTGATTCTCCTATTAGTTTTACTTATATAATATCTACAAGCTTCTAATATTTCATCAATACTATACCTATTAGCTATAGGCATAATCTCTTTTCTCTTATCATCGCTAAATGCATGTAGTGATATAGCTATAGTTATGCTAAGTTCCTTATCTGCTAATTCGTATATCTTGGGTACAATCCCGCAAGTAGATAATGTTATATGTCTCTGCCCAATATTTAATCCATATTCAGCAGAAACTATTTCTAAAAACTTTATAACATTATTATAATTATCAAGCGGTTCGCCACTTCCCATTAATACAATATTAGAAATTCTCTCATTGATATAATCTTGAACAACCATAATTTGCGATAAAATTTCTCCAGTTGTAAGATTTCTAACTTTACCTTCAATTGTAGATGCGCAAAATTTACATCCCATTGCACACCCAACTTGAGTGGATATGCATATGGAATTTCCATGCTTATATCTCATTAGTACAGATTCTATTAAATTTCCATCTTTAAATCCTAATAGAAACTTTTCTGTTCCATCTATATTAGATTTATATACTTCCACTATCTTTGGAAGACCTATAATGAAATTTTCTTTTAATTTATGTACTAATGGTTTTGGTATATTCTTCATATCATCGAATTCTTTAACACCTTTATAAATCCATGATAATATTTGTTGTCCTCTAAATGCACTTTCACCATTTTCCTTCATCCATGCTTTAAGTTCTTCTAAAGTAAAATCTAGCAAATTGTTCATTTATTCACCTACTATTGTATTTTTTCTAATTTAGCCACAAAGAATCCATCCATATTTTCATTTGGCATAATAGTTAAAGAACCATCTCTATTGTATACTAAGTTATCTTGTTTACCAATAAAGATCTTTTTCACTCTACAGTCTTTATGTCTGCTAACAAACCACTCGATATTTTCTTCATTTTCTTCTTTGTTTAATGTACAAGTTGAATATATCATTATTCCATCTTCTTTTAAATACATCCATGCACATTC
Source organism: uncultured Clostridium sp. (assembly GCA_963524945.1). Lineage (GTDB taxonomy): Bacteria > Bacillota > Clostridia > Clostridiales > Clostridiaceae > Clostridium. The sequence continues at coordinate 7,818 of CAURJV010000102.1, read as the reverse complement.
CATTATATCTCTTTGAACTTTTATAATTTCTCTTAAATCATTTCTTGTCTTGTTCCATTTTATTTCCGGTTTCTTTCTTATAATTCCAAGTCCTGAACAAGGAACATCTATTAAAATTCTATCACTAGATGCTATTAAATCTGGGTTTAATTTAGTTGCATCACTTGTATTAACCTCAACATTAGTTATACCTAATCTCTCACAATTTTCTTTTATTAATCCAAGTTTAGATTCATGAAGATCGTACGCTAATACTTTTCCAGTGTTTTGAAGTATTTCAGCTATATGGGTAGTTTTACCACCAGGGGCACTACACAAATCTGTAACTGTCATTCCCTCTTCCAATTCTAATAATGGTGCTATAATCATTGCACTCTCATCTTGAACTGTGATCTTTCCTTCTTGGAATAGTGGATTGTTTTCTATAGATTTACCACCTTTTATGCAAATTGCTTCTGGGCAAATAGAGCCTTCTTCAACCTCATATTCAAGTTCTTCTAATTTTTCGAAAACATCATCATAGTCTGCTTTAATTTCATTTACTCTAACACTCACTTGTGGAATTGCATTTAGTCCAGACATTATTTTCTTTGATACATTTTCACCATATTGTTTTATTAAAAGTCTTATCATCCAAGGTTCAAACGAAAACTTATACGCATACTCATCAATTTTATTCCCTAAAACTTCAATATCATCAGGATTTTTTGTAAAGTTTCTAAGTATTCCATTTACTAATTTTGAGTCATTTTCAGATATTTCTTTTGCTTCCTCTACTGCTTCGTTGCAAGCAGCATAGCTAGGTATTTTATCCAAAAAGTTCATTTGGTATATTGCTACTCTTAAAATGTTTAAAATATCTTTGTTCATTAATTTAATATCTTTGATAAAGTTTGAAATTATAATGTCTAACGTTTTTTTTCTTCTTAAAACTCCATAGACAATTTCAGTCAATAATGCTTTATCTTTATCGCTTAGTTCTGATTCATTTAACTCTTTTGCTAATACTATATTAGAGTAAGCCCCTTCATTTAAGACTCTACCTAATATCTTTACTGCTAATTTTCTACAATTCATACGCTACCTCTTTACTTAATCATTTCTTCTATTGCTTATAGCAATTAATCTTATTAATTGTGATACTGCCATTAACGTTGCAGCTACATATGTCATTGCTGCTGCATCTAAAACCTTTTGTGCACTTTTAGTTTCGTCACCATATAATATTCCTCTTGACTTTAATATATTTAAAGCCCTAGTTGATGCATCAAACTCTACTGGTAATGTTATTAGCTGAAAAATCACCACCCCTGAAAATAAAATTATTCCTAGTGTAGTTAATCCTTTAAAACCTAATAATATCCCTACAAAGAATAACATCCATGACACATTGGAGCCAATATTTACAATTGGCACAATGGAATTTCTTATTACTAGTGGAGCATACCTTTCTTTATGCTGCAATGCGTGCCCGACTTCATGGGCAGCTATACCTGCTGAAGAAATAGATCCACCTGAATATACTTCTGGGGACAGTCTAAGGATTTTACTTGTTGGATCATAATGATCTCCGAGTTTTGAATTTATCAATTCTATTCTAACATCAAACAACCCAGCTTCATCTAACATCATTCTTGCAACTTGTTGACCAGTATATCCCTTTATTGTTCTTACTTGGCTATACTTACTATAAGCACTATTAATTTTGGATTGAGCCCAAAATGAAATTATTATAGCTGGAACTAATAATATCATTGTTGGATCAAAAAACGGATAAAAATGCATTAAACATCAACTCCATTATCGTAAAATTATATCCATCTCTATTTCATGTCCATTAATATATTGCTCTATTGTCAAAGGTTTACCATTAGGAAACTGTACTCTTTTTATTATGAGAACATCTTCCTTACATGCAACTTTTATTCCATTCTTGCTTACATCTATAATAGTACCAGGTTCTCTGACACTTTTTTCTTTCAGAACTTCTGTTTCATATATCTTCATTCTTTCGTTATTATAATCAGTGTAAGCAATTGGCCATGGATTTAGTCCTCTAACTAGGTTATGAATCTCTTCAGCACTTTTATTCCAATTTATATTGGCAATGTTCTTATCAAGCATCTTGGCATAAAAAGTCTCATTTCCTTGCTTTTCTGCAACTATATTTCCTTTAGAAATTCCTTCTATACTTTTTACAAGTAAATCTTCTCCTCTACTCATTAATATATCATGTAATTCACCAGCTGTCATATTATTCGGAATTTCAACTTCATCTTTAAGAATCATATCTCCTGTATCTAACCCAACATCCATAAGCATTGTAGTATTTCCAGACATCTTTTCACCATTTATTATTGCCCAATTTATTGGTGCTGCACCTCTATACATTGGAAGCAATGATGCATGAAGATTTATACATCCATACTTCGGTATATCCAGTACTTCCTTAGTTAAAATTTGTCCAAATGCCACTACTATAATAAAATCTGGTTTTAATTCTTTTAATTTTTCTATTAATTCTCTGTCATCTTTTAGCTTTATTGGCTGGTATATTGGGATTTCATGTTTTAATGCTTCTTCTTTAACTGCAGAATACGCCATTTTTTTGCCTCTACCCTTTGGTTTATCTGGTTGGGTTAGGACAGCAGTAACATCATACTCTTTAATCATTCTTTGCAAAGAAGGAACTGCAAAATCAGGAGTACCCATAAATACTATATTCATTATATTATCCTCCTATCAGTATTTATTTTTTTGAAGCACCCTTGACTCTATCTATAAACAAAGTACCATTTAAATGGTCATATTCGTGCAATATAGCTCTCGCAAGTAATTCTTCAGCTTCTATTTCGAATTCTTCTCCCTTTTCATTTAAAGCTCTTGCTCTAACATAATTAGGCCTCATAACTTCTTTTGTTTCTCCTGGTAAACTAAGGCATCCTTCCTCATCTATTTGGGATCCACTTGTTTCTATTATTTCTGGATTAATAAATACTAATGGACCATCTCCAATATCTACAACAAATAGTCTCTTTAGTATCCCAACCTGAGGAGCTGCAAGACCAACACCGTCAGCTTCATACATTGTTTCTTTCATATCTTCAATTAATGTTACTAGTCTAGCATCTATTTTATCAACTTCTCTACATTTCTTTCTTAATACGTCATCGCCATATTTTCTTATATTTCTTAATGCCATTTTGTATTCCCCCTATGTCATATTATTAGGATTAATATCTATACTAACCCTTATTTCATTATATACACTCTTATTTAATAGATAAAGTGTATCTTTAACTTTTTCACTAAACTCATCATCAAAATTTCCTTTTATTATTATCTGCCATCTATAATTTTCTTTTAATCTAGAAATTATACAAGGAACTGGTCCGAGAATAGTAAGATCATCTACTACTAATTTTTTCAAATCCGCTTCTAAAGTATACATAAATCTTGTTAATTTTTCTTCAAATTTTGAAGATCCAACAATTAATAATATTTTACCAAAAGGAGGATTTCCCATCAACCTTCTAATCTTTATTTCTTCATTAAACAAAGATTCATAGTCCTCTTCTTTAGCGAACTTTAAACTATAATGGTTTGGTGTATAACTTTGGACTATTACCTTGCCATCATCTTCACCTCTTCCAGACCTACCTGCAACCTGTGTTATTATTTGATATGTTCTTTCAGATGCTCTATAATCCGGTAAATTTAGAGACATGTCTGCCGCTAAAACTCCAACCAGTGTAACATTTTCAAAATCTAATCCTTTTGATACCATTTGTGTTCCAATTAAGATGTCTGCTTCTCCATTCTTGAAACAATTATAAATAGATTCATGAGAATTCTTATGTCGTGTAGTATCAACATCCATTCTTATTACTCTTGATTTCGGAAAATATTTTTTCACTTCTAATTCAACTCGTTCTGTTCCTGCACCAAAAAATTTTACATATTTACTACTACATTTTGGACAAACGGTTTTTGATTTTTCTGCCCTGCCACAGTAATGACATATTAAATATCCATTTTTATGGTATGTCATAGAAACATCGCATTCTGGACATTTAAATACATATCCGCAACTTCTGCATGAAATAAATGTTGAGTAACCTCTCCTATTTAGAAATAAAATTACTTGCTTTTTATTTTTTAAAGTCGTCTCTATTTCAGCTAAAAGTTTTCTGCTAAACAATGACAAATTTTTATTTTTTAATTCCTCCCTCATATCGACTATTTCCATATGCGGCATTTCTTTTCCATTAGTTCTTTTATGCATTTCTATTAATTTATATTCACCTCTAATAGCTTTATAATAACTTTCAATGCTTGGAGTTGCTGATCCTAGAACTAACTTACAGCCTTTAATTTCACATATGAACTCACTTACTTCTCTAGTATGATATTTAGGATTATGCTCTGATTTATATGTATTTTCATGTTCTTCGTCAATTATAATAAGACCAAGATCTTGAAGTGGTAAAAACAAGGCGCTTCGTGCTCCTATAACTAATCTAGCTTTTCCTTCCTTTACCCTATACCACTCATCAAATCTCTCACCATCGCTTAACCTACTATGAAAAAGTGCAACATTTTCCCCGAATCGGCCTTTAAATCGTTCAATCATTTGAGGAGTCAATGAAATTTCTGGGACTAAAACAACTGTACTTTTATTTTGGCTTAACATTTCTTCAACTAATCTTATATATACTTCTGTTTTTCCTGATCCCGTAACACCTTTCATTAAATATTTTTGATTTGAACTATTTAAAATTGTATCAAGACAATTTTCCTGTTCTCTTGTCAGTATCTTATTACTATCAGTATCATATATGCGAGTGTTGTATCTAAATACTGTTTGTTCTTCTGTTTTTAGTATACCTTTTTCTATTAACTTATTTAGTAAGTATAAAGAAAAGCATCCATTGTTTATGATTTCTGTCTTAGTATAAATGCCATTATTACTGGCTATAAAATCATATAATTTTTTATAATTTTCTTTATCCAACTGATCAGCTTGTATTTCCTCATTTACTAAAACTACTTTTTTCTTTTTTTCCCTTAATCCTTTCATAATTCCAACTGGAATCATAAGACGAATTGCATCAATAAATTTGCATAAATACTTTTTTCTTAAAAATCTAATTATTTCCATATCATAGTTTGTTAATATAGCATAATCATCACATATATTTAAAATCTCTTTCACTCTATAATTGAAATTAATCAAATCATCTTCTTGTACTATTGAAAATACAAAGCCTTCTATTGGTCTGCTTTTAGGGCCAAAAGGTACTTTAACTCTAAATCCTATACCTATTTTTTCTTGAAGTTCACTAGGTACTTTGTATGTAAACGGCTTATCTATTTCCAAAGCATCACTATTTATAATTATTTCAGCATACATAATATTTATACCTATCACCTCACATCCAATCTTATATTAACAATGTTCAATATTAGGTAATTAACTTTTCTATTATCATCCAAAAATTAACGCTCAGACCTATTTCATACTTATACATATACTTTCATTTATATATTACATATATAAGTATTTCCAATATTAATAAAAGAAGCGCAAATTTCTAGCGCTTCTCAAGTATAATATCAAATAAGTTAGTTGCAATTTTTTCTTTGCTCATCTTATCTAAGTAAATTTCCTTACCTTCTTTAGACAAGATTATTACTTTATTATCTTCTGAGGCAAACCCAGTATCACTTGCTGTTATATCGTTTGCTACAATATAATCTAAATTTTTTCTTTGTAGTTTTGACATAGCATTGTCTTTTAATTCTTGGCTTTCAGCCGCAAATCCTACTAGAATTTGATTTTTCTTTCTGTTTCCAAGCTCCATTAGAATATCATTATCTCTAATGAATTCTATACATAGCTCTCCATCGCCTTTTTTTATCTTTTGCATACTATAATTTTTAGGCTTATAATCTGCAACTGCAGCTGATTTTATTACTATATCTGCTTCATCAAATCTATTCATAACTTCATTTTTCATCTCTTCATTTGTTGAAACATTTATAACATTAATATCCTTTGGAGCTGCTATTGATGTTGGCCCAGATATTAAAGTCACATTAGCTCCTCTATTTCGAGCTTCCTTTGCTATAGCATAACCCATTTTTCCACTTGATCTATTTGTAATAAACCTTACCGGATCTACAGGCGCTATAGTTGGCCCTGCTGTTACTAAAACATTTTTATTTATTAAATCCTTATCTTTATTTAATTCCATTAAAACCTTGTCAACAATAATTTCAGGACTTTCAAGTTTACCTTTACCACTTGTTCCACAAGCAAGTCTACCTTCAGCTGGATCTATAAATTCATATCCAAACGACTTTAATTTCTTAATGTTTTCTTGGACTATAGGATTCTCATACATATTAGTATTCATTGCAGGCGCAAAAATCACTTTCGCCTTAGTTGCCATGATTGTAGTTGAGAGCATATCATCAGCTATACCATTTGCAACTTTCCCTATTATGTTAGCAGTAGCAGGCGCTACTAAGAATACATCTGCTTTTTCTGCTAAACTTATATGTTGAATTTCCCAAGCCTTCGGTTCTGCAAACATATCACATGTAACCATATTCTGACTTAAAGATTGAAATGATAATGGGGTTACAAATTTAGTAGCTGATTCTGTCATAATTACATTAACATTAATGTCTTTTTTAACAAGTAAACTTACAATTTCTAATGCCTTATATACTGCAATTCCGCCACTTACTCCCAACACTAAATTCTTTTTCATTTTATTTAAGACCTTCTTCTAAAATTTCAAATTCAACTGCGTCTTGATCTACTTCATTTATTGCAATTGTTAAAGGTTTATTTGATTTTATTGCAATTTGAGGTTCTGCACCTTCTATTATTTGTCTAGCTCTCTTTGATGTTAAAATTACTAAAGAATATCTGTCATGTATCTTTTCTAATAAGTCTACTACTGATGGACTAATCATAGAGTTGTTCATGGATAATTCCCTCCTTTGAATCTAATATACTATCTTTTATTCTATCTACTCTGCATTTTTCAGCAGATATTATAGCTTCTAATTTTTCTACAGCTATCTCTACTTTATCATTCACTACAGCATAATTATATTTAGAAATAAAATTAATTTCCTTATATGCTGATTTAAATCTTTTCATTAAAGATTCTTGGGTTTCACTTCCCCTGTTAATAATTCTTTGCTTTAATTCTTCCATAGATGGCGGAAGAATAAATACGAAAACCCCTTCTCTTGTGTTTTCTTTTACCTTTAATGCACCTTGTATATCTATTTCCAGAATAACATCTTTTCCATTTTGTAACATTTCTTCAACGTTAGATTTTGGTGTACCATAATAATTATCATACACTTCTGCATATTCTAAGAAATCATTACTTTCTATTTTTTCTACAAACTGCTCTTTAGACATAAAAAAGTAATTAACACCTTCTACTTCTCCTACTCTTGGAGATCTTGTAGTAGCTGATACAGACAATGTTACATCTTCATTTTTTTCTAAAAACCTCTTACATATAGTACCTTTTCCAGCACCAGATGGCCCTGATATAACTATTAATAGACCTCTTCCTTTAGTAATCATTATTCATCATCCTCATCAACTGCCATATCATCTTTTGTAGATAATCTATGGGCTACTGTTTCAGGTTGAACTGCTGACAAAATAACATGATCACTATCTGTTATTATTACTGCTCTAGTTCTTCTTCCGTAAGTAGCATCTATTAACATACCTCTATCTCTTGCTTCTTGAATAATTCTTTTAATAGGTGCTGATTCAGG
>CAURJV010000101.1:0-15464 GCA_963524945.1 uncultured Clostridium sp. | reverse complement strand
ATTAAGATAAATAAGATTGAGGATCCAGAACATATTGAAGAAGGACAAAAATTGATAATACCAGGAAGGGCAATATTCTAAAATTAATTAAATTCATAATATTAGAGATACTTTCAGAATTTCATTAGGTGAATTCTGGGGTATCTCTTTTTTGCGAAGTAATATTATTAAGTTTCAAAGATATCAAAAGGTTTATTAGATTATGAAGAAAAAAGTTGAGTTACATAATGGAGTGGAAAATATTATTATTTATTTTTATCTACTAAAGGTATTATAAAAAAATAAAAAATACATAAACTAAGTTTTGTTTTATAGTTGCTATTAGTTTGAACTAAGAAAGTGAAAATTAGGCAAATTATTCATGGAAGACACATGATTTAGCATTTTGCAGCAGTCAAATTCCTTGAATAATTATTTAATGTGATGGATAGAATATGTAATGCATGATATGAGGTGATAAAATTTGAAAAAAGTTTTAAGTGGTAATTTAATAATCATTGGAGGAGCCGAAGATAAAGAAGGCAAAAAAGAAATTCTAAAAAGAGTATGTGATTCAATTGACAAAAATGAAGATACTTTATTAATTGCAACTATTGCAACTGATTATCCTAAAGAAGCCGCCAATAAATATAAAGAGGTATTTGGAGAACTTGAAGTAAGAAACATAAAGGTATTAGATATAAGTGAGAGAACAGAAGCATCTGACGATATGAATGTAGAACTAATCAAAGATTCCTCATTAATATTTTTTACTGGGGGGGATCAATTAAAAATAACAAGTTTAATTGGTGGAACTCCAGTCTATGATGCATTAGAAGAAGCTTGGAAGAATGGTGCGTTTATAGTAGGTACTTCAGCAGGAGCATCCGTAATGAGTGATACAATGATAGTTCAAGGAGATGATGATGACGATCCAAGAAAATGTACATTAAAAATGTCTCCAGGACTTGGGTTGATTAAGGATGTCATAATTGACCAACATTTTGCTCAAAGAGGAAGAATAGGAAGACTATTAACAGGAATTGCACAAAATCCAGAAGTTCTAGGAATAGGAATAGATGAAAATACAGGAATAGTAGTAAACCAATCTGGAATGATAGAGGTAATAGGAGAAGGAGCAGTTTACTTTATTGATGGTAGTGCAATTACATATACTAATGTTTCAGAATTATATGCAGATGATATTTTGAGTATGCATAATGTTAAGTTGCATGTATTAACAGATGGAAATAAATTTGATCTTATAAAAAAGTCACCTTTTGAGGAGGAAAAGTTTAATCATGAAGATAATACAAAAGAGAATATATGAAGGCCAAAATATTTATTCTCATAAAAAATGTATAAGAATAGATATGGATTTGGAAGGATATTCTGAAATACCAAGTAAGGACATACCGAATTTTAATTTTAATCTTGTAAATATAATACCTGAGTTAAAAAATCATAGATGTGGAATTGATGAAGACGGTGGTTTCGTTACAAGACTGAAAGAAGGAACTTACCTAGCGCATATTTGTGAACACACTATGATAGCGATACAAAATAACTTAGGAATAGATGTTGCTTATGGAAAGGCAAGAGAAATTAAAGGCGATATGTATTATATTATCGTACAATATGAATATAAAAATACTATACTTGAGGTGGCTAATTTAGCCATAGACTTAATGAATTCTTTGATTGCGCAAAGTCCAATAAATTTTGATGGAAGAATGGAGATTATAAAAAACATATTGCAAAATGAGCAAATGGGTGCTACCACAAAAGCAATATGTGATGCGGCAAGGGAATATAAGCTTCCTGTTATGCAGCTCGGAGATAGCACTATATATCAAATAGGGTATGGAAAAGCGGGTAGAATCATAGAAGCTTCTATAGGAAACAAAACTAGTTGTGTAGGAGTTGACATATCTTGTGATAAGCTTTTAACAAAACAGTTGCTTCAAACTCAAAATATCCCTGTAGCAGATGGAAGTAAAGTACTTAATTTGATTGGGTTATTACAAGAAGCAGAAAGAATTGGATATCCAGTGGTTCTAAAACCCCAATGCGGAAATAAGGGGCAGGGTGTAATACTAAATATAAAAGATCAGAAACAATTAGTTGATGCATATATTAACTTAAGAAAAAATCAAAAGGATATAATTTTGGAAAAGTACTTTGTAGGAAGCGATTATCGAGTTTGCGTTGTAAATTACAAAGTAGTGGCGGCATCATTGAGAATTGCTCCATATGTCATTGGAAATGGAAAAGATAGTTTAAGGATGCTAATAGAGGTTCTTAATAAAGATCCATTAAGAGGAGAGGATCATGAAAAGGCATTAACTAAAATAAAAATTGATGCTGAGTTAATATCATGCCTTTCTAAAAGAGGATTGGAGCTGAATTATATCCCTGAAGAGGGTGAAAAAATATTATTAAGAGAGAATGCAAATCTTTCCACTGGCGGAATAGCAATAGATTGCACTGATGAAATCTGTGAAGAAAATATAGAAAGTTGCATAAATGCAGCTAAAACTTTAGGTTTAGATATTTGTGGAGTCGATATTTGTGCAAAAGATATTAGTGTTCCGCTTAAGGATAATAATGGAGTAGTTTTAGAGATAAATGCTGCACCAGGTATAAGAATGCACCATTTCCCTTCAAAAGGTAAAAGGCGTAATGTGGGAAAAGCAATACTTGAAACGCTTTTTGATGAGGAACCTAAAAATATACCTGTAATATCTATTACAGGCACTAATGGAAAGACAACTACTACAAGGTTAATAAGTCATGTGCTAAGAAAGATGGGAAGCAATGTAGGTATGACATCAACTGATGGTGTATATTTGAATGAAAAGTGTATACATAAGGGAGACGATTCTGGATTTAATAGCGCAAGATCAATACTGATGAATAAAGATGTAGATGTAGCTGTTTTAGAAACTGCTAGAGGAGGATTGGTTAAAAGAGGGCTAGCATATGAGTTGGCAGATGTAGCAATAATCACAAATATAACCAATGATCATCTGGGCTTGGATGGAATTAATTCTATTGAAGAGTTGAGTTTTACAAAAGCTTTAGTAGGAGAAGCAGTAAAAGATGATGGCTTTGTTGTTGTAAATGCTGATGATAAATATAGCAAAACTGTAATAAATAGATTCTCAGCAGAAAAAATTTATTTTTCAAAAGATAAAGAAAATCCGTTGATACAAGAAAATATAGCTAATGGCAAAATAGCTGTATTTGTTGAAGATGATAAAATTTGCGTAATTAATAATAAGAAGAAGTATGAAATTGTAGCTACTAGAGAGTTACCAATATCATATAATGGAACATTAGAATATAATATAGAAAATGCAATGGCAGCTTGTGCAGGGCTTGTAGGCTTAGAAGTTGATTATTGTATGATTTCAAAAGGTTTTATGGATTTTGGGTTAAAGAATGAAGATAATAGCGGAAGATTTAATATGTACAATTACCTTAACAGAAGAGTTATATTAGATTATGCTCATAATATTGAAGGTTATAGAGCGATTATATCTTCATTGAGAAAGATTAAGGGAGATAATAATTTAATTGGGGTAATTGGAATACCAGGAGATAGAAAAGACGATATAGGATATGCAATCGGAGAAATATGTGCTAATAATTTTGATAAAATAGTAATAAAAGAAGACAAAGATAAAAGGGGTAGAAAAGCTGGGGAAATTGCAGGTATATTAGAAAAATCAATATTAAAAACCAATAAAAATGCAAATTTAAAGATTTGTCTAGATGAAGTTCAAGCATTAAAACATGCAATAAATATAAGCAATAAGGATGATATAATTGTAGTATTTTATGAAAAATTAGATTCTCTTTTAGAGTTCATAAATGAGGAACCAACCAAACAACTAGATACGTTCGATGAAGAATATAAACAGTACAGTAATACATTATAATGCTGAATAAAAATTCAATGTTATCTAAAATATCGATCGCACAGTAGAATATTAAATAAGCATTATCAATCCTTTTTTAATATATTAATTAGACAAGATTTTTTACCTATGATAAAATATTGTCAAAATGTTAAGAAAGGAATAAGATAATGAAGATTAAGGCTTATGCCAAAATAAATATTGCCTTAGATATTGTTGGGAAAAGAGAAGATGGATATCATATATTAAAAATGATAATGCAAACTATAGATTTATATGACATAATAGAAATAGAAAAAACTGAATCTGAGATAAAATTAAATTGTAATAAGCATTATGTTCCTACGGATGAAAGAAATTTAGCTTTTAGAGCAGCGAAAATATTTAAGGAAACTTATTCTATTAATCAGGGAGTAGATATAAAGTTAACTAAGAATATACCTGTTTCAGCCGGATTGGCAGGTGGAAGTACCGATGCAGCAGGAGTCTTAAAGCTTATGAATAAGATGTTTAATGTAAATGCAAGTGATGAGGAATTGAAATCCATAGGACTAAAACTGGGAGCTGATGTGCCGTACTGCATTAGAGGCGGAACAGCACTGTGTGAAGGTATAGGAGAAAAGATTACCCAACTAAAATCATTTAAAGATAAAATAATAGTTTTAGTAAAACCGCCTTTTGGCGTATCAACAAAAGAAGTTTATAAATGTTTTGATTTATCAAAAGTTGTGTTTCATCCCAAAATAGATAATTTAATAGAGAATATGAATAATGATAATGTCTATTTTGTAGCAAACAATATGAAAAACTTATTAGAAAATGTAACTTTAAGAAAACATAGAGTTATTGCTAACATTAAGGAGGAAATGAAAGCTAGTGGATCTATAGGGTCAATGATGAGTGGTAGTGGTCCAACTGTTTTTGCCTTTTTTGACGATATGCTGAAAGCGCAGTTATGTTATGATGAAATGAAAAAAAAATATAAAGATGTATTTATAACAAGAACAATTTAATTCAAACTGAGTGTATAAAAAACCTCCAAGTGGTAATAATTTTAGCTACAAGGGGGTTTGTTTATGATAAGATATTTGAAATTTAAAAAAATAGTATTGATGGTTTTAATAACAATATGTATAAATGTATTTTCAGGATGTACAAGCATTGGTAAAGGTAATAGTATAAATTTAGTGAATAATTTGATTGCAACAGAAAGTACTAAAAATGATAATAATATGAGAGTATTAAATTATGATGAAGTTAAAGATTCTCTAATAAGATTTCATGTTATTGCTAATAGTGATAGTGATGAGGATCAACAATTAAAGTTAAAAGTTAAGAATAAAGTTATAGATTATCTATATCCTTATTTAAATTCTTCACAGTCATTAGATGAATCAAGAAAAATTATAAAAGATAGGATGAAAGATGTTAAAATACTTTCAGAACAAGTAATTAAGGATAATAATTATGATTATGATGTAAAAGTTGAATTATCCAGAGAAAACTTTCCAGATAAGTCTTATGGTAATATCACTTTGCCACAAGGAAACTATGAGGCTTTTAGAATAATTATAGGAAGTGGACAAGGAAGGAATTGGTGGTGTGTAATGTTTCCGCCACTATGTTTCGTAGATGAATCAAAGGCGCAGGTAGAATATGATAAAACAGAGAATAAAATAAAATCAAATGGAAAAAGTTTTCAATTAGAAGGTAAAGATGATTTAGATGAAAGTGCAGAAGACAAGCCAACTGATGGAAATAATATAAAGATAAAGTTTAAAATAGCAGAAATATTTCGGGATATATTTAAGTAATATTAGATAGAACATGTAGAAGGGTTATTCACTTTAGTACACTATTATTTTATAATTTATAATGATTAGGAATATGAATAAATCTTGGTAATTAAAAGTAAGTTATGTTTATTACATGTTAAAATTATAAAAATAGTTATTTTGAAGAGGATATGTTTATTATTAATGTGAAGATCAGTGACCAAGAAAAGTATAGGAAAATGATAAGCTTAAATAAATTTAGATAATTATAGAATGAATTTAATAAAGTTAAAACTAACTTCTACAAATTAAAAAAACTTTACAAATATAATATATTGTAAATGGAGGAGAATATGAATAAAAAAGCTATTATAACTGTGGATAGTTATGTGTTGGATAATGAAGAAGATCTTGTAGGTGTAGTAACTCCTGGAGATTTCTATGAAATAGAAGAGGGATTTAAGGTAGAGTATGAAGAAACAAAGCTTTCTGGAATGGAAGGAACAAAAACTACTATAATAATAAGAAACGGCTCTTTTGATTTAATAAGAGAAGGTACTACAGAAACCAAAATGGAGTTTAGAAGAAACCATAGAACAATATCCTTATATAAAACACCATATGGTATTATGGATCTTAAGATAGATACTAGAAAACTTGATATTAATATTAGCAAAGAAGGTGGAACCATAAACGCGATGTACATATTAGAAATAGGTGGTCAGCCTGCATTAAAGACAAACTTAACTATTGGTGTGAAATTAAATTAAGTTATTGTATATTTATTTAAATACTCCCTTTGTATAAAAAGGTTTAGGAATAAGTTGATTAAATTAGAAAAAAATGGGATATAATTTCAAAGGGAGGAATATATATGCAAAATGGATTGAAATATATAGAGATATTGAATAACATATGCAAATATTACGGAATTGACGAAGAAAATTTTATAGAATTGCTAAAGAATAGGGATAATAAATATATATTATTGTTATTATTAAAATATAATCATTGTTTAGACACTGATAGACTAAAGGAAATCTTTAATTTGAAAACTTCTAAGAGTATAAGCAGTAATTTAAAATTGGCAGAGGAAAAATTATTAATAAATAGACTTTTTAGAGAGAAGTACTTTGAACTAGAAAATAATATAGGAAAGAATAGCGTGACCAATTTATTATAAAAAAAGACTAGATATTGAAACAGATATGTGATATTATAATACCTATGTTATTAAGCAACACAAGTACCCCATATTATATTTTATGGGGTGATTTACATTATAGCATTATTTTTTGGAAAAGTCAATATTAATTAGAAGAACATTTTAACATAGGGAGGATAAAGATGAGTACTAAATACGTTTTTGTTACAGGCGGAGTTGTATCGGCACTAGGAAAAGGAATAACAGCAGCGTCTCTTGGAAGATTATTAAAGAATAGGGGAGTAAAAATTTCCATTCAAAAATTTGATCCATATCTTAATGTGGATCCGGGAACAATGAGCCCTTATCAACATGGAGAGGTTTTTGTTACAGATGATGGAGCTGAGACAGACTTAGATTTAGGCCATTATGAAAGATTTATAGATGAAAGCTTGACTCAAAATTCAAATGTTACAACTGGTAAGATATACAGTTCGGTTATAGAAAAGGAAAGAAGAGGAGAATACCTTGGAGGTACAGTTCAAGTAATTCCTCATATAACTAATGCTATAAAAGACAAGGTATATCAAGTAGCAAAAGATAGAGATGTTGATGTCGTAATAACTGAAATTGGTGGAACTGTTGGAGATATAGAATCACAACCATTTTTAGAATCTATTAGACAAATAAAAAGTGAAGTTGGAGCTGAAAATGTTTGTTATATTCACGTAACTTTAGTGCCATACCTAGGAAAAGCAGGTGAATTAAAGACAAAACCAACTCAACACTCAGTAAAAGAATTAAGAACTATTGGTATACAACCAGATATCATAGTTTGTAGAACAGAAAAAGAGTTATCAGATGATATAAAAGGAAAGATAGGTTTATTCTGTAATATAGAAGGAAGTTCAGTAATTCAAAATCTTGATGCTGAAAATCTTTATGAAGTACCATTGATGTTACATGGTGAAGGATTAGATAATTTAGTATGTGAAAAATTACATTTAGGATGTAGAGATATAGACAATTCTGAATGGATTGAAATGGTTAATAAAATAAAGACTCTTAAGAATAATGTTAAAATAGCTTTAGTTGGTAAATATGTAGAATTACATGATGCATACATATCAGTAGTAGAAGCCTTGAGTCATGGTGGGTATGCTAATAATTCAAAGGTTGAAATTAAATGGGTTAATGCTGAAGAAATTGAAACTGGAGATGTCAATGAAATTCTTTCAGATGTAGATGGAATATTAGTTCCAGGTGGATTTGGAGATAGAGGGATAGAAGGTAAAATTTCAGCTATAAAATATGCAAGAGAAAACAAAGTTCCTTTCTTTGGAATATGTTTAGGAATGCAATGTGCTGTTATTGAATATGCAAGAAATGTATTAGGGTTTGAAGGCGCAAATAGTTCGGAAATAAATCCAAATACTAAATATCCAGTAATAGATCTTATGAATGATCAAAAGGATATTGAAAATCTTGGCGGAACAATGAGATTAGGACAATACCCATGTAAATTAGAAGAAAATACTAATTCATATGAAGTGTATAATTCTGAGCTTATAAGCGAAAGACATAGACATAGATATGAATTTAATAATACATATAGACAACAAATAGCTGAAGGTGGAATGAAAATAGTTGGAACAAGTCCAGATGGAAGACTTGTTGAAATTGTTGAAATTGAAGATCATCCATGGTATGTTGCAGTACAATTTCACCCAGAATTAAAATCAAGACCTAATAAGCCACATAAATTATTTATAGGATTTATTGAAGCAGCATTAGAAGAAAATAAATCAAAGTAATTTGTTTTATTATTGAGTTTAATATATAATAAGTATTATAATTTATTATATATTAAACTTATTTTAATAGCTTTAGTAGTTTGAATTATGAATCGTGAATTATATAAAATAAAATTTAATATATTGCATTAAATTCGAAATAAATATCCAAACTAATAGAAAATGTAATTTTATAAGTAGTATTCTAAAATATTCTCAAATGTATATCATTTCTAACTATCTTACTGTTAAATTTTCCGATATAAAATATAACTAAAATTAAAAAGAATTGATTTTATAGATTAATATCTATAAATTGGAGGTGCGAACTTGACAAAAAAAGAATATGAAAGCATGACTTTAACAAAGTTAAAGGATATTGCTAAGGATTTAGGTGTGAAAAATATATCTAAATATAAAAAGAATGAGTTAGTAGAAGAAATATTTAAGATTTCTAGTAATTTTATAGAAAAGAATGGTGTTATATTAAGAGAAAATATAGCGCCTAAGAATGTAGAAGAGACTAAAAGTGTTATATTAAAAAGCGATGATAGTGAACAGCATAAAGAAAGTAATGATTCACAAATAAAATCTAGAACAAACGAAATAGAGAATGTGGAAAAGAAAGAAAACTTAAGAGAAATGATAAATGAATCCAACGCTGCAAAAGGAATTTTAGAAATACTTGAAAATAACAGCTTTGGCTTTTTAAGATGTAAAAATTATTTAACTAGTAGCGAAGATATTTATGTGTCTCCATCTCAGATTAGAAGATTCAATTTAAGAACTGGTGATGAAGTTGAGGGTAAGGTAAGAGAAGCAAAAGAAACTGAAAAATTTAAAGCTTTATTATTTGTTCAAAAGGTTAATGGAGAGCACCCGGAAAAAGCTATAGGAAGAAAATCTTTTGAAACATTAACACCAATATATCCGAAAGAAAGATTAAAATTAGAAACTTCTGATAGTAATGATTTGTCATCTAGATTAATGGATATAATATGTCCAATAGGAAAAGGTCAAAGAGGAATTATAGTTGCTCCGCCAAAGGCAGGAAAGACTACATTGTTAAAAAAGATTGCTCAAAATATATCTAATAATTATCCTGATGTAAAGCTTATTGTTTTGCTTATAGATGAAAGACCGGAAGAAGTTACTGATATGAAGAGATCTATTAATGGAGATGTAGTTTATTCAACTTTTGATGAAGAGCCACAGAATCATGCAAAGGTAGCTCAGATGGTTTTAGAAAGAGCTAAGAGAATGGTTGAACAGGGTAAAGATGTTGTTATTCTTATGGATAGTATAACTAGGTTATCAAGAGCATATAATTTAACAATAAATCCTACAGGTAGAACGTTATCAGGTGGACTTGATCCAGGTGCACTTATAATGCCTAAAAAGTTTTTTGGAGCGGCAAGAAAAATTGAAGAGGGTGGAAGTTTAACAATATTAGCTACCGCGCTAATTGAAACTGGGTCAAGAATGGATGATATGATATTCGAAGAATTTAAAGGAACGGGTAATATGGAAGTTCATTTAGATAGACGATTACAAGAAAGAAGAATCTTCCCAGCTATAGATATATATAAGTCTGGAACAAGAAAAGAGGATTTAATCTTATCTAAAGAAGAATTAGATGTAGCGTTCTCCATAAGGAAAAAGATGTACAGAGATGGTAATTCGGATGATATCACAGAGAATTTAATTAATATGTTATCTAAAACTGCTAATAATAAGGAATTTATAGATGTATTTCAGAAAAAAGTTCAATAGATAACAAAAAAAGATGACCGCTTTATTCTAGTGGTCATCTTTTACTTTTTAGAAATTAACTCATCAGCTATATCGACTATCTTAGTTAAAGAATAAGCTGATGATAATTCTTTGAGTTTTAGCTTAATTTTGGATAGCTCATTAGGATTGCTTATTAAATAATTTATCTTATCATTTAGCTTACTCAAGTCTTTCACATATATCGAGTATCCTTCGCTAGTTAAAAAATCTATATTTTCATTTTCTTGACCTGGGATGGCAAATGGAATTACTAATGGAATATTTTTTACTATAGATTCTGTAACAGTTAATCCGCCTGGTTTTGATATTAAAATATCACAATAGTCCATCAAATAAGATATATCTTTTGTAAAGCCTAATATATGAAGCTTTTTATTTTTGAATTTATTTTCATTACAATAACTAATCAATTTATTCTTTAAGCTATCATTCTTACCACAAACTACTGTAATTCTCAGCTTATGTGGATTTTTTAACAACTCTTTAAGAACTGTAAAAATAGTAGTTAATCCAAGACTTCCTCCCATAAGTAATAAATTAAAATATTCATCATCTTTTAAATCGTTTGCTGATGTAACCTCGGTGTAAAATTTGCTACTTATAGGGATACCTATCGGATAAATTTTATTGTGATCAATACCTCTATCTATTAGCGATTTTTTTGTGTAGCTACTTCCGGTTATATAAGCATCGACGCAAGAATCTACATATAGATAATGAGCTTTAAAATCTGTAACTACTAAAATAAAAGGTATATCTAATCCATTCTTTTTTAAGTCTGAAATTACACTAATATTAATAGAATGGGTAGCGATAATAACATCAGGTTGTATTTTGCTTATAAGTTTCGAGACCTTCTTTCTTGCGATAAAGAAGATAAGTTTTAACAATTTGTTAGTTAATTTTGTATCAGTTAGCTTGTAAAAGAAACCATAAGTTTTTGGAAACTTTGAAGCCGAAAACTCATACCCAATTACAATTATATCATTAAGAAACTTGCTGTTTTTAGCTAAAAAATCAAGTTTTGTAATTTCATAACCAGAATTATTAAATGATTCTTCTACTGAAGCAGCAGCTTGATTATGTCCCTGTCCTGTAGATGTTGTTAAGATTAAAACTTTTTTCATGAAAGTCACTCATTTCAACATTATTATATTACATAGTTTACCATGTATAGTATACAATTTAAATATTAAATTATATCCGCTAATATATTAAAATTTAGTTATTTAAATTTTAATATTGCAAACAATTGCAGTATAGGTTATAGCTTTAATATATCAGAAAATTGAATAAAAAAGGAAAGACATCGTCTTTCCCTGTAAAGTTATTACTTGTTGTCAAGGTTGAATCTCTTGTTGAATTTATCAACTCTTCCACCAACGTCAACAATTTTTTGTTTACCAGTGAAGAATGGGTGGCATTTAGAGCATATTTCAACTTTTAGTTCTTCTTTAATAGAACCAGTAGTGAAAGTGTTTCCACATGCACACTTAACCACTGCATTGTGGTGGTATTCTGGATGTATGCCTTCTCTCATTATTTTTCACCTCTTTCAATTATATAAACTATGTTAATTATTCAATAACAACCATCATATTATATCATAGTACAATTTTAGCGTCAATAATAAATCGGTGTATGTAAATAATATAAAAATGTCTTTTTATGATGACTATTAAATGATATAATCGAGTATGATACCTTAAATAAGGAGAGTATTTTATAGATGAGTAAATTATATTTTAGATATGGGGCCATGAATTCTGGAAAATCAACTCATTTAATGCAAGTTGCTTATAATTATGAAGAACGTGGTATGAGGGTGGTAATTATTAAACCTAGAATCGATAACAAAGGTGGAGATACACTTGTATCTAGGCTAGGAGTAAATAGACAGGTAGATTTATTAATTTCAGATCAGGATGATATTTTTCAAATAATCAATAATTATATAGAAGCAAATAATAAAATAGATTGTATACTAGTAGATGAAGTTCAATTTTTAAAAGAATTGCAAATAGATCAGCTGTTTGCAATTGCTGTAAAGATTAATATACCTATAATATGTTACGGTTTAAGAACTGATTTTAAAAGGAATGGATTTGAAGGTAGCACAAGATTGTTACTATTGGCTCATAGTATTGAAGAAATGAAAACAATCTGCGCATGTGGTAGGAAAGCTATATTTAATGGAAGAAAAATAAATAATAAATTTGTATTTGAAGGAGAACAAATCGCAATTGATGATAAAGATAATGTTGAGTATGAGTCATTGTGTGGAGAATGCTATTACAAATACAAAGAAAATTAATTAGGAGAGTAAGTGATTTTTATAAATGGAAAAACGTGATGTTGGAGGTCAAGCTGTCATAGAAGGTGTTATGATGAGAGGAAAGAAAAGTCTTGCGACGGCTGTTAGGACTCCTAAAGGGAATATAGAAATAGATTTTAAAGATAATAGACCAGTAACAAAAAAATATCCGATTTTAAATATACCTTTTCTTAGAGGATTTTTTGTACTTGTAGAATCCATGAAGGTCGGAATGGAGTCATTGAATTACTCAGCTTCCTTCTTGGAAGAAGAGAATGAAGAACCTTCTAAATTTGAAAAATGGTTAGATGATAAATTAGGAGAGAAAGCTAATAGTGTATTGATGGCAATAACGATGTTTATTTCTTTTCTTTTTGCAATAGGGCTTTTTGTTGCATTGCCGACAGGCATAGCATCAGTTTTTAAAGGTGCAGGAATTTCAAATGTAATGTTGAATTTGATTGAGGCGCTTATAAGAATAGTAATTCTTTTATTGTATATGTTTTTTATAAGTAAACTTAGCGATATATATAGAGTGTTTCAATACCACGGAGCTGAACATAAGACAATATTCTGTTATGAAGCTATGGAAGAATTAACGGTAGAGAATGTTAGGAAACAATCGAGATTACATCCAAGGTGTGGGACTAACTTTTTGTTTTTAGTAATGTTTGTTAGCATTATAGTTTTTTCTTTTACTGGCTGGGGCAGTATTATAGAAAGGTTAGCTCTTAGAATTATTCTTATACCAGTAGTTACAGGAATTAGCTATGAGATAATAAAGTGGCTTGGTAAGAATGATAGTATACTAGCTCAAATAATAGCGTATCCTGGCCTTAAGTTGCAGCTGCTAACAACGAAAGAACCAGATGATTCTCAAATTGAGGTGGCAATTGCATCGTTGAAAGCTGCAGAGGGAATAAAAGATCCAAATAAAAATATTGAGGAATTAATAAAAACTGGTACAGTTACATTGAAAGAAAATGGTATAGATACTGCTAGGTTAGATGCTGAGTTATTGCTAGGAAATATTATTGAGAAAGATAGAGTTTACTTAATCACACATAAAGAAGATGAAGTGAGTAAGGAAGATTCTGAAAAGTATTTTGATTTGATTGAAAAGCGTAGGAATAAGATGCCGGTAAAATATATTTTAAATAAATGTGAGTTTATGGGTATTGAATTTTACGTTGAAGAAGGTGTTTTAATACCAAGAGGGGATACAGAGATACTTGTAGATGAAGTTCTTAAAAATATAGAAGAAAATCAAGAAATACAAATATGTGATTTGTGCTCTGGATCTGGTGCTATTGGTATATCATTAGCATATTTTAGGCAAAATATAAAGGTTGATTTAATAGATTACTACCCTATTCCAGAAAAAGTTTCACTAATTAATATAGAGAAAAATAAGTTGGAAGATAGAGTTTCTTTTGTAAAAAGTGATCTGTTAGAAGAGGCTGTAAAAAATAATAAGACATATGATATTATTGTATCAAATCCTCCTTATATCGAGGAACGTGAAATAGATAAACTAATGGAGGATGTCAAAAATTATGAGCCTCACACTGCATTAAATGGTGGGAATGATGGGCTAGATTTTTATAGAAAAATAATCTCCCAAAGTGAATGTGTACTGAGAGAAAATGGGATATTAGCATTTGAAATAGGGTATAATCAAGGAGAAGCGGTAAAACTATTAATGGAAAATAAAGGTTTTGCTAATGTGAAAATTGTTAAAGATTTTGCTAGCCTTGATAGGGTAGTAGTTGGAGTTAAAATTTAATTGAAGCAGATATTATATATATAAGAACGAGTTCATAAAGTATAGGATGCATAATTTATAAATAAGGTTAGTTGGTTAAGTAATTAAAATATGATATAATGTAGAAATGTGAAAAAAGAAGTACGGAGTGATCAAATGTTATTAGATAAATTAGAATTTATAGAAAACAAATATGATGAATTATCAGTGAAAATAAGTGATCCATCAATTATGCAGAATCAGAATGAATGGAGAAAACTATGTAAGGAACATGCTGACTTAGAAGTTATAGTTAATAGCTATAGGGAGTATAAGAAAGTAGTTGAAGATTTAAAAGCTAACAAAGAAATGTTAAGCGGTGAAAGCGATAAAGAGATGAGAGAAATGTTAAATGAAGAAATAACTGATCTCACAAATAGAGAAGAGCAACTAGAAACAGAAATACAAATTTTATTATTACCAAAAGATCCCAATGATGATAAGAACGTATTTGTTGAAATCAGAGGGGGTGCAGGTGGTGAAGAAGCTGCACTATTTGCATACAATTTATTTAGAATGTATACAAGATATGCTGAAACTCAACGATGGGGCGTAGAAATCATGAGTTTGAATGAAACAGATCTTGGTGGTTTTAAAGAAGTTGTTTTTATGATAAAAGGTAATGGCGCTTATTCTAAATTAAAATATGAAAGTGGAGTTCACAGAGTTCAAAGAGTACCAGATACTGAATCAAGTGGAAGAATTCATACATCAACAGCTACTGTAGCAGTATTGCCAGAAGTTGACGATGTTGAAATAGAAATTGCTGATAAAGATGTTAGAATAGATGTATTTAGAGCTTCAGGAAATGGAGGGCAATGCGTTAATACTACTGACTCGGCTGTTAGAATTACCCATTTACCTACAGGTCTAGTTGTTTCATGTCAAGATGAAAAATCACAATTAAAAAATAAAGAAAAGGCTATGAAGGTTTTAAA
>CAURJV010000100.1:0-15618 GCA_963524945.1 uncultured Clostridium sp. | reverse complement strand
TCTGGTATGAATCAAGCCAATTAGCTCTTCAAATGTCAAAAGATCAAAACAAGAAGAAAGAAGAAAAAATTAAAGAATTACAAGACTTTATTGCAAGATTTAGTGCCAACGCTTCTAAATCTAAGCAAGCTACTTCTCGTAAAAAGCTTTTGGATAAAATTACCTTAGATGATATTCAACCATCAAGTAGAAAATATCCTTTTGTAGGCTTTAAACCTGAACGAGAAGTTGGTAATGATATATTAATGGTTAAAGATTTATCAAAAACAGTCGATGGTGTTAAAGTATTAGATAATGTAAATTTCATAGTTAATAAAGAAGATAAAATTGCTCTTATCGGTAATGAAATAGCTGTAACTACATTATTTAAAATATTAGCTGGTGAAATTGAGCCAGATAGTGGAGAATTTAAGTGGGGAGTAACTATTACTAATTCTTATTTCCCTAATGATAATTCAGCATATTTTGATAATTGTAATCTTTCTTTAGTAGATTGGCTTAGACAATACTCAGAAGAAAAGTCTGAAAGTTATATTAGAGGTTTCTTAGGCAGAATGCTATTCTCTGGTGAAGAAGCTTTAAAGGAAGCTAATGTATTATCAGGAGGAGAAAAGGTTAGATGTATGCTATCTAAAATGATGCTTTCTAATGCGAATGTATTAATGTTAGATCAACCAACTAATCACCTTGATCTTGAATCAATTACAGCTGTAAATAATGGTCTTAGAGATTATAACAGTAACATATTATTTGCTTCTCATGACCATCAATTTGTTCAAACTATAGCAAATAGAATTATAGACATTAAGGACGATGGTTCTATAGTTGATAGATCTATGACATTTGATGAATATTTAGAATTTGCTAATTCTAATAAATAATTCTTTTAACTTGCTATATTAAATTTTACTAATAAAAAAGACATTAATAACTTCTAATGAATTTATTAATGTCTTTTCTATTATTATTTTATCCTAGCATGTCCTCTATAACTTCATGAACATGATCAACAAAATTATCGGCATATGGCTTAACTAATTCTTCTACTGTATTAAATGTATAACTATTATTTGTAATCTTGAACATAGAAATATCATTCATCGAATCACCAACTGTATATAAGCTATCAACACCCTTATTTTCGTCTTCTAAAATCATCATAATTGCATTTCCTTTTGAACAATCCTTTGGAACTATATCTACAAATACTTGATTTCTAAACGCTTCTATATACTTATTATATTCCCTTATCAATTTTCCTCTTACCAATTCTGATTTTTCTATAGATTGTGATACATTAAATACACTCATAATTTGTGAATCTGATGTGCTATTCAATGCCTCTTCTAATGTTACCTTATTAGAAAAATGATTAAAAAAGTCAGCATCTACACCTGAAACATCAACTAAATTATTTTCTATCATATACGTATCATTTCCATCATCATAATATATTAAAGAATCTCCTATATTATAGAAATCAGATATTATTCTATTCTGTATTTTATTTGGTATTGACTTCTCATGAATAATATTATTTCTATTATCCATTATTATTCCTCCATTGCACATAACCAAATAATCATATTCAAATGGATATTCCTTTAAAATACTATTTACTCCTTTTAAACTTCTTCCTGTTGAAATTATTATCTTATTTCCAAATGCTTTTAATCTATTTAATGCTTCTAAATCCTTATCTGAAACTTTATTATCCCTAAATAGCGTTCCATCCAAATCACTCGCTAAAAATTTCATAAGTATCCTCCTAATTCTTCAATCATTCTACTCAGTTAAGTAATGATTGTATATATTATACTATTAAAAGACTCTATATAATCTCTGCTTGAGATTAATCACCAATCTCTACCAAAAGTATTTATCTATTTTTATTCAAAATTTGTGGCTAAATCCGCCATTCTATATGTATCCTTTTATATCTATTCCTAATCCATTTAATGTAAACTTAATGGTACTCTCAATAATATCTTCTAAGTTTATCTTCTCTATATGTATCGATTCATATATTGCAGATGAACATAGCGATCCAAAAAATTGGAATGCAATAAGTTCTACATCTCCTTTCTTAATTTTTCCACTTTCCATTGCTGTTCTTATATTGATTTCAATTTCATTTATATACTTTCGTATTTTATGGCGCAATTCATTTTGCCTATCCTCAGTTCCCCACAACTGACTCATTACTATTTTAAAAAAATCTGTATACCCATATAAAAATGTTAATTGTATTCTACATATTTTTATTAATTTTTCAATAGGATCTATATTCATATTCTGAACTTCAATAACTTGATTTTGTAATATTTGCAATCCCTCCTCAACAATGAAATTAAATATTTCCTCTTTACTCTTAAAATGATAGTATAGTGTCCCCTTTACAAGACCAGCATTTGCAGCTATATCATCCATAGTAGCACCTCTATATCCAGATTCAGAAAATATTTTTATTGCAGATTTAAAAATCAAATTTTTTGTTTTGTTCATAACATTTCTCCTCATTTTTCACTAATTACTTATGCTAATATTATCAATATATTATATCATTTAGTTTACTATTAAACCACAATTCTACATATTACCATTTATGTCAAAAGTAAAACCTTCAGAGCATCTAATCTTACTTTTGAATTTTTCATTATCTGTGATAAAATTAATATTAAGGTAAAAAATAAACTATGTATGTTACACATAATTTATTTACTGTATATATCAGTTATTCTATGCCATCTACTTACTAATCGCATCTATAGATTTAACTATATATATCTAATTAAAATAAGAAATGGAGGATACTTGTCATAACTGTAACATTATAAATCTTTAGAGCTATTATCTCTAAATTATTTCATAAAGTTTTGACATTGGTATTTATGATTCAAGTATATAATAGAACTACAAAATCTTATGAAGAAGAACTTATCGCTGGAAAGAAATATATAGAATGGACCTATGAATCACCAGTTGGTAAAACCATTACAGAACTTATTGCAAAGAAAAAGTTATTTTCTAAGTTATATGGGAAGTATTGTGATACAAAGCTAAGCACATCCAAAATTTCACCATTTGTAAAGAGCTTTAATATTGATATGACTATGTCGAAGAAGAAAATTAATGAATTTAATTCTTTTAATGATTTCTTTACAAGAGAATTAAACTTTGATGCTAGGCCAATAAATGCAGATAATAATATATTAATCTCTCCAGGAGATGGGAGAATAACCGCATATGAGGATATTGACTTAGATAATATAATTCAAATTAAGGGATTAACTTATAGTTTAAAAGAGTTAATTAATGATGATACTGTAGCTAATAAGTATAAAAATGGAGTATGTGTTGTTTTACGCTTATGCCCTACTGATTATCATAGATTTCACTTCATAGATTCAGGTATTCCTTATGAAAGTCATTATATAAAAGGACACTACTATTCTGTAAACCCAATAGCTTTAAAATCTGTTCCTAAGCTTTTTTGTGAAAACAAAAGAGAATGGTCTTTATTTAAATCAGATAATTTTAAAGATGTACTTCATATAGAAGTTGGTGCTACATGTGTAGGTTCAATAATTCAGACTTATTCTCCTAGAGTTAGAGTCGGTAAAGGTGATGAAAAAGGTTATTTTAAATTTGGAGGGTCTACGACTATATTATTTTTTGAAGAAGGGGCCATAAAAATAGATACTGATATTTTAGAACAATCTAAATTGGGCTTTGAATGTAAAGTTATCTTTGGTGAAAATATTGGTGCTAAAATTTTATAAAATAAAAAAGAATGGGTAAACCATTCTTTTTTATTTTGGCAGAGCGTGAAGGAATCGAACCCTCAATGTACCGTCCGTAGCGGTAAGTTATATCCGTTTAACTAACGCTCCATATTCAATTTTTGCAACAAGTTTATCTTATCACAAGCAGTTAGAATAATCAAGTTTATAATTGATTATTCTTATAATTTTATAAATTTAATACTATTATTCAACTTAGTTCCATCTACAATTTGGAATAAGTTATCTAAAAATTAAAGTTAACTTAATAATCTTTAGATAACTATCTTATTTATGCTAACTTCTACAAGTATATATCAGAAAACTCTACCTCAAGAACTTCCACTTTACTTTTAATATTTAAACATTTATCTCTATTATTTTCATCATTCTGTAATCTTTCTATTGGTAGCTTAATTATAAATTCACAACCAGAATTCTCTTCACTTTTCAATTCGATACTACCATTATGCGCTTGAGTTAAATATCTAACTAAATCAAGACCTATTCCACTGCCAGAGTTCTCAGATTTTTTATTTCTTGATGATTGAACAAATCTATTAAAAATTGTATTTTGCTCTTCCTTAGGTATCCCAATTCCTTCATCCCTTACTGAAATAATTAATTGATTTATACTTTTCCACGCATTTATATATATATTACTTCCCTTTGGCGAAAACTTTATTGCATTAGAAATTAAATTCATTATTATTCTATCTATTGCTTCTGGATCGATTGCCATTATACACTCTTCAACATTTGTATCAAAAACTAACGAGATCTCCTTCTGCTTAGCGTATTTATCTATAGAAGATATATTCCACTCTATTAAATTAATTACATCTAAATTCTCTCTTTTAATACTATAATGATTTTTTTCTAATTTTGTCGTATCTATTAGATTGTTTACAAGCTTTAATATTTTATATGAATTTCTTTTTATAACATCCATGTGATCCTGGCATTTACCATACTTATTGATATCTTTATAATCATCCTTGTAACATTGCAAAACACTTAAAATTATATTTAATGGTGATCTTAAATCATGTGAAATATTTAAAATAAAATCTTCTTGATTTTTCTTAGATTCTGATAAATTAATAAGTTTGCTAATTAATTCATCTTTCGATAACTTAATAAGGTCATTTCTATTTAATATATTCTCCCTATCAATCTGATTATCTTTCAAAATATTAACCTCAACCATTTTTAAATCCCCTTTTGTAATTTTTTTTACTTTTTTTACCATATACCCTTAATATATAATATCATATAACTTTCCAGCTAACAACCATATTAAATAAATTTGGTATGATATTTCTAATTCTAAAAGGTGTTATAATTATTTATTTAATCTTAACAATTGAATATTTATAAATTCAAATAACAAATTCGAGAAATATATCTATAACTCTTGAAATTACTAAGTATAGTTTCTTATTATTTCATCTTTTATATACTTTAGTATCAATATTACATAGGTTAATGTTCCGACAATAAACATAGTATCAAAATTTATATTAGGATTAGCTGTTTCTAATATTGTTTGAATTATTAAAGGTAATGTAGCTGCATACAAGGTTAAAGAATATAAAGCTATGTATTTAACTACCATTCTTAAAAATATTGTAAAAAGTATTGCAACAATTGATACTATTAAAGAATTAAAGAATAGATTAAAAAGTATTATTGCAAAATATGATACTATTAAATGCACAAGAGGTATTGCATCTAGGTTATAAGTTTTATATTGAACAAATACACTCTTTAATCCTCCTAATAAAAAGCTAAGTAATATTGCATATGAAATTGACCTAAATATTCCCTCTTTTGCGTATTTAGAAAAAACCTTTATGTCATATATAGAAGTTATAAGCTTTATAAAAAAAATAGTTTTATTAGTCATTTTCCCCTCCAGATTAATATTCTCTACTTTCATAATACCTATTAAGTATATTAGCATATATTAAAATTAGTTTAAACGTCAAGGTTTATTATTTACTTTTATTGTCAATATTATATAAATAAAAGAGGACTTTGTAATTAAATAAAAGATTAATAGGCAATATATTATTCAAATTCACTCTAAATATATTAGTTACTTCATTAGGAGGCATTTATTTGAGCATAAATACATTTTATTATAAACAGTCAAAAACTAAAAAATTACCTAAAAGAATTATATATATATTAGCGTTATTCATAGTATTATCTTCTAGCCTTATTTATGGGTTATACAGTTACAATAAATTTTTAAATAAGTTCAAAACAGATTTTGATAATTATAAATTTTCTGAAGCTAATAATTTATTGATAACTAAGCAAAACTTTAATCCATTTAAATTATCTATGATTAATCGTGATATTACCAAATATTTCAGCGACAAAGTCAATGCTTTATCAGAGGAAATCCAAAACAAAAAAGTTTCTTCTGAAGATGCATTAATTCAGTTTAAGGAAATAAAACGTTATAACCTAGTGAATGATGATGATCTACATAATGTTTCAGATTCAATAGACTTAATTCAAGATTCTATTAAAAATTATAACTCTGGCATTAATTCTTTTAATAATGGACAATATTCAGAAGCAATTTCATACTTCAAAAAGGTTTCTGCTTTAGATATTAACTATACGGATTCAATCATATACCTAGATGAATCAAAAAGTAAACTAAAAGAAAGCCTGTTTGCTTATTGCGATAATTTAATTGACAATGATTACTATAGTGAAGCTATGTCTAAAATTTCAGATAATAGTGATCTTTTAGGTGACGATATGGATGTAAAAGAAAAGATAGCAGATATAAAAGCAAAACAACAAGAATACTTAGATAAAAATTCAGCTATTGCTGAAGCTTCATCGCGTGCCTTAACAACTACTATATCCTCAAAGAATATTAATACATTAAATATAGAGAGTTCAACACCTTATCTTATAAACGTAAGCCTTCAAGATCAAAAGACTTATGTTTATAAGGGAAAAGCTGATAAATGGCAATTGGTTAAAACATTCCCTTGTTCCACTGGAATAAGTGGAGAGGATACACCTCCTGGATCATTTACTATTAAAGAGAGAGGTGATTGGTTCTTTTCAGAAGAATATCAAGAAGGTGGTAAATATTGGACTCAAATTACTGGAGATATTTTATTTCATTCAGTTCCATTTGCTAAAGACAAAACTACAGTTTTAGATTATACAATGAATAAACCTTCTTCTCATGGTTGTATTAGACTCTCTATAGATGATGCCAAATGGATCTTTACTAACATACCTAGGGAAAGTAAAGTTATAATAAAATAACTATAAAAAAGCAAGAAGACACATGTAAATTTATCTTTGTCTTCTTGCTTTTATTATGATTTTACTTAAACATATTTATATTATTTGAATTTCTTTTTCTAAGTAAAATGAATATAAGTACTTATATTTAACCTTTTTACCTGTTAACTTAAATATTGCATCGCTATAATACTCCAATTGTTTCCTATATTTCTCTTTAAATTCATCTTCATGACCTTCCATAACATAATCTGTTTTATAATCTATAAGTATAATATACCCGCTATATTCAAAAAAACAATCAATAATTCCTTGTAATCTTATCTTTTCATCTCTATATCTATCATCCAATGTTTTATCCACTTCTAAACTACTTATCTCAGTATAAAAAGGTATTTCTCTATAAATCTTCTCTCCATTATGGTTTAACTCAAGCATCTTCTTGCCTAAATCAGACCTAAAGAAATTCAATATTTTAGTAGGATTAATTACCTTTAATTCTTCACTAAGCAAAAGCTCCTTTTCAAATAATTCGTTTAACTGTTCTTTAATTTCTTCTATAGAGGATACTCTATTAAAATCTACTTTTTTCATTACAAAATGAACCGCAGTACCCTTTTCTGAAGGAGTGAGACCTTTCTTTTCTTGAAGAAACTTAGGTACAACTTTTACTTTTTCCCTGTATAATTGCTCAGTATCATAATCTTCCTCTGTATGCCGTCTCTTTAAATCTGAAACAGAAATATTGCTTTTAATTGTTGTTGAAGCTTTCAATGGATATTTATATGATAATATTCTATCTACTTCTTCACTTAGAAAATTATCAGATGATTTATTATTTATTATTGTTAACTCATATTCTTCTTCTTGTTCTGACTCTTCTGTCCTTGTTTTATCAATTAAGTCACTTTTATTCCAAAAATTTATTTTCCATCTAGAATCATCATTCTTTAATATTATATTTTCAACCCCAAAATTTTCTAAGAAAATGCTTCCATCTCTATGTTGACATAATGACATACAAATCCAATCTAAATATGACTTTCCTTTTAAAACTTCTGAAGGCGATATACGATCATACTCCAAAGATGCTGATCCTAGCCATTTTTCAGCTGACCTCTCAATATTTCCTACTGTTCCAGTCATTATTAGTTTTTCCTTTGCTCTCGTACATGCTACATATAGTATTCTCATTTCCTCTGATAATGTTTCAAATTTCATTTTTTTCTTTATTGATTCTTTAGCTAAAGTTCCTGTACTAAATCTTTTCTTTATATCTATAAAATCTGGCCCAAGCCCTAATTCATCATGATATAATATGCTTTTATTTAAATCCATAAGATTGAAATTCTTTCCCAACCCGCATAAGAATACCACAGGGAACTCTAATCCCTTACTTTTATGGATACTCATGATTCTTACTACATCCTCATTTTCACCTAACACTTGAGCACTTCCCATATCCCCTGAAGATTTTATAAGTTTATTTATAAAATTTATAAAATTAAATAATCCCTTAAAACTCGTTTTCTCAAATTGCCTTGCTCTTTGAAAAAGTATTTTTAAGTTTGCTTGTCTAAGTACTCCATTGGGCATAGCTCCAACATATCCATAATAAGCAGTATCCATATATACGTACCATATAAATTCATCAATTGCCATATAAATTGATTTTTTTCTCCACTTATCAATAGAATTAATAAAATACTTGCATTTACCTACTAAAGCATCAGAATAAGATTCATCAATTGAATTATATTCTTCTTGGCTTATATATTTTATATTTTCATAAAAATAATTATCTTTATTTATAAGTCTAACATCACTTATCTCCTCTGATGAAAATCCCATAATTGGAGATCTCATTATAGATATCACTGGAACATCCTGCATTGGATTATCAATAACCTTTAAAAGGGAAATCATTGTTCTAATCTCAATTGATTCAAAATAGCCAAATCCTGTATCCGCATACACTGGAATTCCTTCCGCGCTTAACTCATCTAATAATGATTCTGACCAGTTTTTGGTTGCTCTAAGAAGAATAACTATATCTTTATATTTTAATGGCCTATATTCACCAGATTCCTTATCTAAAACTTTAAATGTTTCGTCATCTTCACTCTTTGACATTAGTTCTTTAATTCTTTTCGCAACAATTCTTCCTTCTAAAGTAACATTATTTATTTCTTCCTGATCCTCATTATCTTCCCCAACCATTTCATTGTAGCTTTTATTAATTATATTAACCTCAATAGGACCTCCAACAATTGTATCCTTGAAGTTATTTTCATTAAAATCTGCACCTAAGTTCAAAGCTTCCTTATCTGTATATTCTAATTCTCCAACAACTTCAGACATTACTTCTTTAAAAATATAGTTTACTCCATCTAATATTTCTCTTCTGCTTCTAAAATTCTTATATAATTGAATTTTTCTATTCATTCCATTACTTGAATCATATGTATTATATTTTTCAATAAATAATTCAGGTTTTGCTTGTCTAAATCTATATATACTTTGCTTAACATCTCCAACCATAAATACATTCGGATTATTATCTTTTTTTCTAGATACTAAGTTTATTATTGTTTCTTGAACATTATTTGAATCTTGATACTCATCAACAAGTACCTCATCAAAATATTCTTTAAAATTCATTGCAATGCTTGACGGAATCATATTATTATCTTCATCATAATCACTTAATATCTTTAGACATAAATGTTCCAGATCATTAAAATCTAATATATTTCTTTCCTTTTTTCGTTTACTAAACCTATCACTAAATTCTAAAACTAGTTCTATCAATCTCTTTATGTACAAGTATGATCCTTGAATGTTCATTAACATTTGTTGAGGATTTGCTGAAAATGCATTATTTAATAATTCGGATATTCCCTTTTTAACATCATCTCTAATTTTTTTTACAATATTTTGAGATAACTCATCTGAAACTTTATCTTTCTTTATAGATTTTAATCTACTGAATTCTATTGATGATAATGCATTAAACATTGCTTCAAGCCCGCTATCAGTAGACTCATAAGCAGCTCTTATACCACTTAACTCCATCGCCAAATTATCCATATAAGGCTCCAATCCATTAGTTTTGTTTGTAACCTCAATAGCTTTTTCTAGCATTTTAACATATCCATATAACTCAATTTTTACACTTTGAGACAAAATTTTTACCCAATTAGTTCTATCCAATTCATCTAATTGTCTAATATTAAAAGCCTCTGCACTATTAACTAGCCATTTTTCAGGCCATGGACCAGACATTACAAAGCTATATAGATCTAATACTAAGTTTTTTAAATTATTATCATTTTTATAACTACTAAATATTTCAACTAAATTAGTAAATTCAGTATCTTCCTCTTCGTATTTATCTTCGAAAAGCTCTTCAATAACTTCCGATTTAATTAGTATACCTTCAGTCTGGTCCCCTATTCTAAATGATGGATCTAAATCAATCCTATGGTAATTATTTTTAATTACATCCAAGCAAAATGAGTGCATTGTGGTGATATTAGCCCTATTCAACAGTGTTAATTGCCTCTGAAGATTTTTAGAATTAGGATTATTCCCTAATTCTTTCGATATTGCATCTGCTATCCTTTCCCTCATCTCAGCAGCTGCTGCATTAGTAAATGTTACAACCAATAATTTATCTATATCAACTGGATTCTCTTCATTAGTGATTATTCTTATAATCCTCTCTACTAAAACAGCAGTTTTACCTGAACCTGCTGCCGCTGCAACTAGTAGATTACAATTTCTCGTTTCAATTGCACTTAATTGTTCATCAGTCCACTTTGTATTACCCATATATAAATCTCTCCTGTACTAATTAAAATCGCCTTAACTATAAGAAAATATAATTAATTTTAATAAAAATATACTATATCCTTTTATAGTACTATACTTCCTCATTTTCAACTTTAATTAATTTATTAGAATTATCAATTTCTTTTTTTATACTACTCCATATATCATTTGTAGATTTGTTTATTATAATTTTATATTTATTATCTTTTATCCCTGTATCAAATTGGCATATTGATGAGAAATCACAATATTCACAATGAGCAACATTAGAATTCTTAGTCGGCTGAATTTTAATATCTCCACTTAGCATTTCTTCACATATATCAATCATCTTCCTATTTACATATTCTCTAAGTATTCTAAATTCCTCTTCTGTTACTACATCACTAGTTGCTTTAAAGCTCCCATCGGCCTTAAATGAGGCTGGTATAACTAATGAATATCCTTCTATATCTTTATCCATAGCTCTTACAACCCTTGCATCCTTTAAAATTAATCCCTTCATCTTTAAGGAGCTTAACACTTCCTTTTCTACTTCTTCATCAGTCATTTCTTTCTTACTTTTTATTATAGGATCATCTATTTTAAAGTATAATATTGCTCCTGGTTTTACTTGCTTATCAATTATATATTTCGAATTTTTTATAAGTGCATCTAAATAAACTAATAACTGCATTTGCAATCCATAATAAAGTTCATTTAAATCAAATTTTTTAGCTCCAGTTTTATAGTCTATAATTCTTATATAAGTCTCACCATCTAAATCTAATTTATCTATTCTATCAATTCTTCCTTGAAGGTATACCTTTTCGTTGTTATCTAAATCTAATGTTATAGCCTCTCCAGAATTATAGCTTCCAAAATCAAATTCTGTTTTAAATACTTCAAATTCCCCTTTTCCTATTTGACTTGCAATGACTGAAACAGATTTAGATATTACTCTCTTAAATCTTTGTGCCAAATATTTAAATTTCTTGGTGCTATTTAATATAGAATTACTTTCCTCCATTAGCTTTTTATCAATAAGATTACATACTATCTCCTTACACTTTTCATTACTTAAATCAGACCATAGTATTCCATCTTCTTTAACCTTTTTAGTAAATGAATCAAGCATTTCGTGCACAAAAGATCCTAAGTCTGGCGGTGTAAATTCATACACTTTTCTATTTTTAGCCTTTAATCCATATTGAACGAAATAGGAAAATGGACATTCTGCATATTTTTCTAATCGTGAAACACTGAATACTAACTTCTCTAGATCATTCTGATAAAGCTTTCTAAGTTTGTTTCTGGAAACATTATCTCCAATATTTGAGTAATTAAGACCCTTGAATATATTCTTAACTTTATCTTTAAACTCATCATTATTCTTAAACCATTCATATACTTCAGACCAGTAAGGCTCTATATATTCTTTATCAAAATCTCTCCGCATAGAAATTATAAGTTCATTAAATGTTGGAATTGGTGCAACAATTTTGCTAAGTTTATTTTTTCGATTTCCTAAATCGTAAATTGCACTTTCCTCAACTAAATTAGGAAATATTTTTTTCATTCTAGATATTACTATAGATGGCCTTAATGACTTACCTTCAAAATCAGCCATTGGATATGAAAGCATTAAACACTCACTACTAATTGTTAATGCTATATATAGTAAATATTGCTCTTCAAAAACTTTGTTTCTAGTTGTTGATGATAAATTTATTCCTGCTTCACCTAATGTTACTCTATCTCTATCAGATAATAATCCTTCCTCTTTCTTAGAAGCTGGTAGAATTCCATCATTAATTCCTACTATGTAAAGAATTTTTACATCTCTGCCTTTTATTCTTGCTATATCACCAATATTAACTTGATCTAATGCTACAGGTATAATTCCTATTTCTTCATTGGCAAAACCAGAAGTTAATATTCTAAAAAGTTCTGAATACTCTAATCTCTCCTCACCAATAACATCAACCGCTTGATCTAAAATATCTATAACTATCCCTTCAACTTGACTATATTCTTTAACCTTATCTTCTAATCCTAATTTCTCAAAGTTTTCAATCCACTCATTAATTCTGTCAAAAGCCTTAACATCCACTAAAAACTCATAAATAGCTGAACATATATCTTTAACTTTATGTTTTCCATTTATTTTATTATGAAAAATTATTAAAGGATGCCTTACCTCTTCCATAATTTCAGATATCAAAACTTTATCATCTGTCAATTCACTATTTCCATTAAACCACTTCTCGTTTACTATTTCCCCTGAAGTCCATTTATAACCCTTTACTCCATACTCTAATATAAAATTCTCTAGTTTATCTATATACGTATTATCTATACCGGTTAAACCACTCTTTAGATATTTAAATACACTCTCATAAGACCAATTCTTGAGTAAAATTTCAAAAGCTGAACTTATAAGCACAATCAATGGATTACTTAGTAATTGAATCTTTTTATCTAAAAAATATGGAATATTATAATCTTTAAATATTACTGATATTAATTTTTCATAATCATCTATATTTCTACAAACTACAGATATATCCCTGTACCTATAACCTTTTTCCCTCACCAAACTTGTAATGCTTTTTGACACCCTTTCTATCTCGTCATAAATATTACTTGCTTTGTAAATCGTTATTCTCTCACAGTCCTTATCATATTCATTAAATGGGTAAGAAAAAAAATATTTTTCTACATGATCAAGCTCCAGATTATCTTTAAACCTATGGGGAATTGCACTATTTAAGTTGACTGGCTTATCATAGGCTATATTGTTTTCTTTCATTATCTTTAATATTTTATTTTCAGTGCTCTTTATAATATTGAATACATCTGTTATATCTTCAGAACTGTTATTTAGAGATTTGTTATCAATACAAAAAGTTATATTAACTCTTCTGCATCTCTTAGCTAATATCTTTATAATGTCCAGTTGTTGAGGTGTAAAGCTAGTAAATTCATCTATCCATACTTCAGAATCTACATATGCGCTACTTTCTAATAACTTTTTATTTAGTAATGTTAATTGATCATCTCCATCAATATAATTTTCATGCATTTTTAAGTTAAATGCTTCATAAATTATCATTAATTCTTTAACTTTTTGATATAATTCAGTATCATTTATCTTCTCATCTATTGCTCTTATACTATCAATGCTAATATTATATTTTTTAAATTCTGAAATCACTTCTGATATAATTTCATTAAATCCTTGTTCTCTGGACATTCTCTTAAAATAATCCAGAAACTCAATATTTTCATTTATAACTCTATGAATTAGCATATTCCTTCCAGATTCTTTTATAATCTCTTTAATCCGTCCACCATATTCTTCAAAAATATTATGAGCCATTTTCTTAAAACTTAGTACTTCTGTTCTAAAAAAAGCTTGCTCTCCAATGTCATGCAATATTTTATTTTCAGTCGTAAACATATATTGCTCAGGAACTAATAGAATTAATTTATTTAAATCTAATTTTTTATTAATATTATCCTTTATCTCATCAATGCAAAATTTACTCTTACCTGTTCCAGATCTTCCATAAACAAATCTTATACTCATATGTATTTTCCATCCTCACATTTTAAATATGAATCATATCTTTCTCTAATTATCCCCATAATTATAATATCTATAAATTCTCCATCTGCATAAATAAAATTTCTTTTAATACTCTCTTCTATAAAACCACACTTTTTATAACAACTTATAGCTCTTATATTATAGCTAGCGACATCTAATTCTACTTTCCTAGCATTCAGCTTTTTAAATAGATACCTTAGAAGCGTTTTTATAGAGTCTAAACCATATCTTCTTCCCCAATACTCACTGCCTATAGTTATTCCAATATAATATATTCTACTATGATATTCTCTTTCCTTATACGTTATGAAACCAATTAATGCATTCTCTTCATTCACTATACTTAAAGCTTTTCTTAAATTTACTTTGCTATCTATCTTATCAACTATTATATTATACTTTTTAACCTTCTTTTCATTATGTAACTTGAATAATATACTTATATCTTCCTTTTCTAATAATCTTAAATGTATTTTACTACCGCTGAGCATAATTCACCCTCTTATAAGAATAATTAATTTATTTTATAAGCATACATATTAATTATAATATTTTAAACTTATTTACTCTATTAAATTAATTTAAAAATAAAAAAACACCTAACAAATTGTTAGATGTTTTGGCGGAGGATCCGGGATTTGAACCCGGGCGCCAGTTACCCGACCTACGCCCTTAGCAGGGGCGCCTCTTCAGCCACTTGAGTAATCCTCCATGTGCCTTCTATTTTAATGGCGGAAAGATAGGGATTCGAACCCTAGGTACGCTCACACGCACGCCGGTTTTCAAGACCGGTGCCTTAAACCAACTCGACCATCTTTCCACGTCTCACGACAAATATGATTATATCAACTATTTTTACTTATGTCAATACATTTATTACAATAAATTAATTTAAAAATATGCATCATAGTAAATTTGATTCATCATAACTTAAGTTAAACCATAAGTCACGGCAGATACAATAATTTAGAATTTATTTTATATATAAATATTTATATAAGTAAGAATACATATTTCAATAAAATTGATATAATTACATAAAAAAAACATCTAACAAATTGTTAGATGTCTGGCGGAGGATCCGGGATTTGAACCCGGGCGCCAGTTACCCGACCTACGCCCTTA
>CAURJV010000099.1:0-16016 GCA_963524945.1 uncultured Clostridium sp. | reverse complement strand
AAGCTAACATCGAAAAGTTTAAGGGTGTTATAGAAAATGGTGGAGGAACA
Organism: uncultured Clostridium sp.; assembly: GCA_963524945.1. Classification (GTDB taxonomy): domain Bacteria; phylum Bacillota; class Clostridia; order Clostridiales; family Clostridiaceae; genus Clostridium. The sequence continues at coordinate 15,966 of CAURJV010000099.1, read as the reverse complement.
GTAGAAAATGTTGATTTCTGGGGTAAGAGAAAGCTTGCTTACGAAATCTCAAAAGTTAGTGAAGGTTATTATACTTTAGTTAACTTTACTGCTAACCCTGAATTACCAAGAGAATTAGATAGAATATTCAGAATCACTGATGGTGTTATAAGACATATTATTGTTAATGAACAAGTATAAGGTGGCGTTGTAAATGAATAAAGTAGTTCTAATCGGAAGATTAACGAAAGATCCAGAACTAAGATTTACTCCAGGAAGTGGAGCAGCAGTAACAACCTTAACATTAGCAGTTGATAAATATAATACAAAAACTGGCCAAAGAGAAGCTGATTTTGTTCCTGTAGTAGTATGGGGCAAACAAGCTGAAAGTACTGCTAATTACATGAGTAAAGGTAGCCAAGTGGCTATTAGTGGTAGAATCCAAACCAGAAGCTATGATGCGAAAGACGGAACTAAAAGATATGTTACTGAAGTTGTAGCAGATCAATTTGGTGGAGTTGAATTCCTAGGAAGTAAAGGAAGCAATTCACCAGGAAATAGTTTTAGTAATAGCAATGAATATTCAGCACCAGTGAATGACGCATTCAATGGTGGATTTGAAGAGGATATAACTCCAGTAGATGACGGAGATATGCCTTTCTAAAATTTAAGTAAGGAGGGAATATAATGAGCAGAGAAGAAGGTAACAACGGTAGAAGACCTGGCGGTAAAATGAGAAGATCTAGAAAAAAAGTTTGTGCTTTTTGTGTAGATAAAGCTGAATTTATCGACTATAAAGATATAAATAAGCTTAGAAAATATGTTACAGAAAGAGGAAAGATTCTTCCAAGAAGAATTTCTGGAACTTGTGCTAAGCATCAAAGAGAATTAACATCTTCAATTAAGAGAGCAAGAAACATAGCATTATTACCATTTACAACAGAATAAATGGCAATAATAATATTCCCCCTGAGAAATCAGGGGGTTTTTAATATAAAAAAATATTAATATTATATCAATCTCTCAAGTTTGTGGAAATATATAGTAAATAAACTATAAATTCTTGCAATACTCATAAAAAAAATTTAAAATAAGAATACAAGGGTTTTAAGAGAGGTGATAGACTATGAGAAAAGATAATTTTAATATAATGACGAACATTAAAATTATAGAAGATTTAAAAGCACAACTTCTTTGTATAATAGGGGAGTTTTTCAGGCTATTAACAAAGGGTAACAATGTAGCCCGCGATTCTATTTTAGATTGTATCTCAGGAGCTATAATTATACTATATATTCTAGGTGATAAGCTAGGGTATTCATTTGTAGATGTAGACCACACTATAAAATCAAAATTAGATTTAGGGGTAAGGGCAGAGGACCAAGTTGAAAAAGAAGGCAAAAGCTTAAGTAAATTAAAGGGTTATATTAGTAACAGAAGAGATTAAATATTCTTAGGAGGCTTTTTATGAATTGGATAACTATGCTTAAACGTTTGCTTAAGCCTGGATTACTAATTACAGTTTTAATAGCATTATTTGCATATAATTATACAGGTATAGGTATTATTGTCCTAGTAATCTACTTAATAGATAATTTTCACCATTTAAATTATTACTTGGAAAAGGAAAATGATTTTAACCAATTTATAAAAAGTATAAATAAAGGTATATCAGAGAATGCATTAAAGTCAATATATCCATTAGTATTGATAAAAGAAGATGGGGAAATAGTTTGGTACAATAATTTATTTAACACTTTAAAATCAGATGAAGAGAATAATGAAAAAAATATTTTAAGTATAACAAGAGGAATAAATCTAGATGATTTTTTAAAGAATGAAAATAATTTACATCAAAGATTAAATATACAAAATAAATTATATGATGTATATGCTACTTTGATTGAAACTAAAAATAAAAAAAATTTATACTTATTATCATTTAATGACATCACAAAGCTCATAGATTATGAAACCACTCAAGAAAGTGTAATGTTAATAGAAGTGGATAATTTTACAGAAGTATTAGATAAAACCGATGATAATAATAGGCCACTTTTAGTGGCTGAAATAGAAAGAACAATAAACGCATATGCCAATAATCTGAAAGCAATGATTAAAAGATATGATACCAATAAATATGTATTATCAGTTCAAGATAAGTACATTGAAGATGAAATAAAGCATAAATTCAATGTAATGGAAGTAATATCAAAAATAGATAAAGGAAATTCAATTGAAATTACTTTAAGTATGGGTGTTGGCAAGGGAGGAATGTCTCCTCTTGAAAATTATAATAATGCTAATATAGCTAAAGAGTTGGCGTTAGGTAGAGGCGGAGACCAAGTTGTTGTTAAAACTAATGATGATATAAAGTTTTTCGGTGGAAATACAAAGGAAATAGAAAAAAGAACTAAAGTTAAAGCGAGAGTTATAGCAAGAGCTCTGAGTGAACTAATTCGCGAGAGTAGCAAGGTTTATATTATAGGGCACAAAAACCCTGATATGGATTGCTTCGGATCCGCAGTCGGATTAACTAGTGTAGTTAAACAATTGGGTAGAGATTGTAAGATTATACTAAATAATGATATTACTGCAATTGGGTATTTTTTGAATAAACTGAATAAGGAGTCTAAATATGATGATTTATTCATATCGGTTGAAGAGGCAAAAAGTGACTTAGATGGTCAAACATTAGTTATCATTGTGGATGTTCATAATAAGAGTTATGTTGCTGATTTGCCACTAGTAGATAAAGCCCCAAGAAAAGTTATAATAGATCATCATAGGAGAAGTCCAGATATGATAGAGCATGATATACTTAATTATATAGAAGTATATGCTTCATCTACATCAGAGATGGTTACAGAAATTATTCAATATATGGTTGATAAGCCAAAGTTGACAAGAACAGAAGCAGAAGGGTTGCTTGCGGGTATTTTTATGGATACAAAAGGATTTTCATTTAAAACTGGTGTTAGAACTTTTGATGCTGCATCATTTTTAAAATCATTGGGAGCAGATCCGATAGAAATAAAAAAAATGTTTACCGATGACTTAGAAGATTATCTACTTATCGCTGAAACTATAAAATCTGCTGAAGTGAAAGATAATACAGCTATTGCTATAACGCCTAAAAATATTGATACTGTAATTATAGCAAAGGCAGCAGATGAATTGTTAAATATATCTGGAATATCTGTAAGTTTTGTTTTAGGGGAAGTAAATAATGATATCTATATAAGTGGAAGATCAGTAGGTGATATCAATGTTCAAGTGGTGCTAGAAGCACTTGGCGGAGGAGGGCATATGAATATTGCTGGCGTAAAAATATCAAATAAGACGATTGAGGAAGTAATTATTGAATTAAAAGAAGCAATGAAAAAATACTTAAGGATAGGTGAATAAATTATGAAGGTTATTTTATTACAAGATGTTAAAAAGATAGGCAAAAAAGGTGATATTATTGAGGCCTCAGACGGATATGCAAGAAATTTTTTATTTCCAAGGAAATTAGCGCAAGAAGCTAGTGCTACAAATATGCATATTTTGAATAATAAAAAAGAAAATGAAAGAAAACAAAAATTAGCAGAACTAGAAGCAGCACAAAAACTAGCTGAAGGATTAAAGGGAAAAGAGATAACAATTAAAGCTAAGACAGGAGAAAATGGGAAGCTATTTGGTGCAATTACTAGCAAAGATGTTGCAGAACTAATTAGAGAACAGTATAAGATTGAAATAGATAAAAAGAAAATTGTTATGGATACAATAAAATTAGCAGGCGGATATGAAATTGATGTTAAACTATATCCAGAAGTTAGTACTAAAATGAAGGTGATTATTGTTCCACAAGAATAAGGAGGATTAATTTTGAATTCATATGATGACGCAAGCTTATTGCAGGATATTATTTCAGGAACCTTATCATTAGACTCACAAATTGAGGCTTTATTTTCTGTAACCAAGAATGTACTCGACAAAGGCGCATTTAGAGCGAGAACAGTTAGATTTAAACTAGATAAATTCATTCAATCATCAAATCTTTGCGATAAAATTTTCGCACTAAATACTATATTAGCTGAGGGTAAGGATTTAAAAGTTATACCTAAGAAAGATGATTTACAGAAGGCTATAGACAGAACTGTTAGGCTGATTTCAAATGAATTAGCAAAAAGGTATGTTCAAAATAAAATTGAGTCTCAAGTTGAGCAATCCATTATGGAAAAACAGGAAAAGTATATAGATGAAGTTAGGCTTTCAGTTATAAACAAGCAAAAGGGTTCTGAAAATAAAAAGACTATCAGTAAATTAAATAATTTAATAGAATTAGATAGTAGGATTACTAGTAAAAATATTATGAGCTTTTTAAGACCAGCGGATTTTAATCAAGTAGTTGGGCAAGAAAGAGCAATAAGATCATTAATATCAAAGCTTTCATCACCATATCCACAACATATAATATTATATGGACCTCCAGGAGTTGGAAAGACTACAGCAGCAAGATTAGCCTTAGATGAGGTTAAGAAGCTTTCATTTACTCCTTTTGATGACAAGTCTAAATTTATTGAGGTTGATGGTACTACATTAAGATGGGATCCTAGAGAAATAACAAACCCATTGCTAGGATCGGTGCACGATCCAATATATCAAGGGAGTAAAAGGGACCTGGCTGAGGTTGGGATACCAGAACCTAAACCAGGATTAGTTACACAGGCACATGGAGGTATATTATTTATAGATGAGATTGGAGAATTGGATTCCATGCTTCAAAATAAGCTTTTGAAGGTTTTAGAAGATAAAAGAGTTGAATTTTCATCATCATACTATGATCCAGATGATGAAACAATTCCTAAATATATAAAATATCTTTTTGATAATGGAGCTCCAGCAGATTTCGTTTTAATTGGGGCTACAACTAAAAGTCCAAGCGAAATAAATCCAGCTTTAAGATCTAGATGTACAGAAGTGTATTTTGAACCGCTTTCTTCAAAAGATATTGTATTTATAGTAGAAGATGCAGCTAAAAAGTTAAAGGTAAGACTAGAAGATGGCGTTGCTCAAAAAATAAGCAATTATACATTTGAAGGTAGAAAAGCTGTAAATATCCTCACAGACACATATGGGTATGCATTGCATAGATCTAAAAAATTTGTTGATAACTTAGAAATAAAGTTATCAGATTTAGATGAGGTAATATCGGTTGGAAGATATACGCCATATGAAAGATTAAGCAATATAAATAAAAGCGAAGTTGGGCATGTGTATGGATTAGGTGTAAGTGGATTCTTAGGATCTACAATTGAAATTGAAGCAGCGGTTTTTCCAGCAAAGAAAAAGGGGTATGGTGTAGTTAGATTTAATGATACAGCAGGAAGTATGGCTAAAGATTCTGTATTTAATGCTGCTTCAGTAATTCGAAGCTTAACAGACAAAGATATTAAAGATTATGATATTCATGTTAATGTAGTTGGTGGAGGAAAAATAGATGGACCTTCAGCAGGTGCAGCTATTACGATTTGTATAATAAGTTCATTGTTAAATAGACCTATAAGGCAGGATATGGCTATTACAGGAGAGATATCACTTCAAGGAAAGGTTAAGCCTGTTGGAGGAATATTTGAAAAAATATACGGAGCTAGAAGAACGGGAATAAAACTTGTTTTAATTCCAAGTGATAATAAAAACGAAATTCCTTTAAATACCGATGATATAGAGGTTAGAATTGTAAAATCTATAAAAGAGATTATGGATATTGCATTTATTTAATTTAATGAAATAGGTCTCCTTAAGGTGAAGGAGACTTTTTTTTGTAACTAAGAAATGATAGAATTAGAATGATGATATACAAAAGACGAAGAGGAAATTAATTGTCAATTGATAATTAGATAGGAGGAATAAAGCTTGGATGCATCAGTTATGAGGAGTTTGCCTCAAAGCATAGAAGCGGAACAATCAGTTATAGGATCTATGATTATTGATAAGAATGCTATTGCAAAAGTTCTAGAGAGCTTAGAAGAAGAGGATTTTTATAGAGATGGTCATAAGGTAATATATAAGGCTATACAAGAAATGTTTAGAAGTGATATAGCCGTGGATCTATTAACACTATTAGAATATTTGAAGAGTTCGGATATGCTTGAGAGAGCTGGAGGGGTAACCTATATAACAGAAATAAGTTCTTCTGTACCCACTACTGCAAACTTAAGTGCATATATAAAAATTGTTTCTGATAAATCTACGTTGAGAAAACTCATTAAGTCGTCAACTGCAATAATAGAAGAAAGTTATAATAATCAAAGTAATGTAGAAGATGTCGTAGATAGTGCTGAAAAGAAAATATTCAATATAGCAGAAAAAAGGACATCAAAGGATTTCGAACCTTTAAGTGATGTATTAGAAAGAGGATTTGCACAAATAGAAAAATTGTTTAACAATAAAGGAACAATTACTGGTGTAGGGTCTGGATTTACTGACCTAGATGCAAAAACATCTGGATTTCAAAGTGGAGATATGATATTAATAGCAGCTAGACCTTCAATGGGTAAGACAACATTTGCACTAAATATTGTAGAGCACGCAGCTCTTAGAGAGAATAAAAGTGTTGTAGTCTTTTCACTGGAAATGTCTAAAGAGCAATTAGCATATAAACTTCTTTGTTCAGAAGCTAATGTAGATATGTTAAGCCTTAGAACTGGAACGTTAGAAGATAAGGACTGGGAAAATATAGCTATGGCAGCAGGCCCACTTTCGAAGGCAAAAATTTATATAGATGATACTGCTGGCGTAACTGTTATGGAAATGAGATCAAAATGTAGAAGACTTAAAATGGAATATGGAATAGATCTAATTGTAATAGACTATTTGCAGCTTATGTCTGGAGGAGCTGGTAGTGATAATAGACAACAAGAAGTATCTGAAATTTCCAGATCGATTAAAGCATTAGCTAAGGAAATGGAATGTCCAGTAATAGCCTTATCTCAGCTGTCACGTGCGCCTGAGCAAAGAGCAGATCATAGACCGATGTTATCTGATTTAAGAGAATCAGGATCTATAGAGCAAGATGCCGATATAGTTATGTTTTTATATAGAGATGAATATTACAATAAGGAAACTGAGGATAAAAATATTGGTGAGTGTATAATGGCTAAACAAAGAAATGGCCCCGTTGGAACAGTTAAACTTGCTTGGCTTGGCCAGTATAGTAAATTTGGTAATTTAGATTTAATTCATAAAGAATAAAATTTAAATAATTAGTAAAACTAAATTACAAAGATATAAGAAATTTATATAAATATAAGATTTCTTATATCTTTGAATGATGTGAATAATATTACTATAGATATTATCAAACAGCTTTTGGAATTATTAGTTTTAAACTACTTTTATAATCATGGAGTAAAATATTACTTACATCAACTTGTGATAAATAAAAAATTCGTTGAAACAAAAATTCTTTTGAATTATTATTAAACATAATTTTTAATATTAAAAAATGATTTTTATAAGATATTTCTAATATGTGTTTGCTATCATAAAATGAATCTACACTTATGTAATAAAAATCTGAAGATTCTTCAAGTTCACATGTAGGAAGTTGTTCTTCGAGCTCAAGAGATAGCATGGAGTTAATTAAGTCTTTTGGGCTTATTAAACAATTATTATATACTAAAAAATTATCTTTCATATATATTCCTCCCTTCATATTTAATTATAGTTTGTGAATTTTTAATACAAGCTATCCTATGATTGTGGTGGTTTATAATTAAGATATTCATATAAAATGATAAAATTTGAATAAATAACAAAAAATTTTTGATGGGGGCTATGATATGAGTAAAAAAGTTGGTTTTATCGGTTGTGGCAATATGGGAAGTTCTATGGTTGGAGGTCTAATTAAGTCTAAATTTATAAAAGCTGATGATATAATAGTATCGACAAAAACTGAATCTTCCTCAATGAGATTAGAAGAACAGTTTAAAGTAAAAACAACTCTAGATAGTGCTATTGTTGCAAAGGAATCAGATGTTATTATTTTGGCTGTCAAGCCTTTTATGTTTAAGAAAGTGATAAGTGAAATTAGGTCTGAGTTAACAGAAGATAAATTGATTATTACTATAGCTGCTGGAATTACAATTAGTGATATGGAAGAATGGATTAGCGGTAATTCTAAAATAATTAGAACAATGCCAAATACGCCAGCTCTTGTAGGAGAAGCAATGTCAGCAGTATGTCCCAATAAAAATGTTACTAAAGACGAGCTAGATTATTGTTTTAAGATCTTTGAAAGTTTCGGAGAGTGTGTTCAATTAGAAGAAAAAGATTTTCATGGATTTATAGCATTATGTGGATCGTCACCGGCATATGTATTTATGTTTATAGAGGCTATGGCAGATGCAGCAGTAAGATTGGGAATACCTAGAGTTAAGGCTTATAAAATGGCAGCTCAAAGCGTTTTGGGATCAGGAAAGATGGTTCTAGAAACAGGGAAACATCCAGGAGAATTGAAGGATATGGTTTGTTCACCTGCGGGGACTACAATAGATGCAGTAGTTGAATTAGAGAAATTAGGTTTTAGAAATAGTGTTATACAGGCTATGAATAAATGCGCAGAGAAATCTAAAAGTATGTAATAAATAAGAGAGACATATTAAATGATTATAATCATTTAATATGTCTCTCTTATTCACTTTAACTTTGCAAATTAGAATTTATTAAAAGACCAATAGATTTAGATATATTATAATAAAATTCAAAATCTTTCTGGCTATTAAAAAAGCAAGGGAAATTTAAGTTATAATTTCCCCATATAGTAATAGGTTTATAAGTAAAATAAAAAGTTACAAAAAAAGTTTCCCTTGTATTTAAACGAACTAAAAATGGTATAAGCTCTTTATTGAGAAGTTTAAAAAATACGCCAGTATGTTTATCAAAATTTAAATGGGATTTTAATATATTTTTATCTTCATCCGGAACTAAATCAAAAAGCCTCTTTCTATCCTCATCTGAAATTTTATTTATATAAAAATCTACATAAGCGTTGCAATTATTTATTTCAAAAATATATTCTATAAATTTGATAAATTTCTTCTCTCCGTCTTCAATGCCATTAGTCATAAGAGTAAAATTTTTAAAGGAACCGAAGCCTTCTAAAATATTATTAAATCTTATACTAACGTTATCTTTAAAAGTATCATCATCTATAGGGATTAGTAATTTATTCATATAATTCACTCCTAATATGATTAATATTAATTTTATATTAACTAAATGATTTTATATTGTCCAGAATTAAGTTTTTTTAAGAAGATAACATACTTATCAACATAACATTTAATAATATTTTTTGTGGATAAGATTCATAATAATAGAATGTGGATAATTATATAATATTAATTCTGTGGATAAATTTAAAAAATAAATTTGTGAATAATTTTTGCTAAAATATACTTGTGGATAGATTTAATCTTATTTTTAGTATATATAACTCATCAGCAAAGGAAATAATAAAAAACCTATAATTGAAATATAAGCTCAATCATAGGTTTTATTAATATAAATTATTCAAGATTAAAATTCAGAAATATTAAATACTAGCAACTCCACTTCTAATTGCAGCCTCTTTAACAGCTTCTGCAACTAAAGCTTGAACTTCTAAATCAAATGCTTTCGGAATTATATTTTCAGGAGTTAATTCATCGGATGATATAGCATTTGCAATAGCATAAGCAGCAGCTACCTTCATCTCTTCATTAATTTCTGTAGCTCTCACATCTAATGCCCCTCTAAATACTCCTGGAAAGGCTAATACATTGTTTATTTGATTAGGATAATCTGAACGACCAGTACCCATCACTGCAATTCCAGCTTCTTTTGCATCTTCAGGAAAAATTTCAGGAGTTGGATTGGCCATTGCAAATATTATTCCGTTTTTGTTCATGGTTTTAGCCATATCTTTAGAAACTATATTTGGAGCAGAAACACCAATAAACACATCTGCACCTTTCATAACATCTTTAAGTGCACCAGTTTCATTATTTGGATTAGTTATATTAGCTAGTTCTTCCATGTAAATATTATGACTTAGATCTTTATCTCTACTTATTACGCCATCTATATCACACATTACTATGTTTTTAACCCCGGAAGAAAGTAATAACTTACATATGGCAGTTCCGGCAGAACCGGCACCATTTATAATTACTTTTATCTCTTCTAGCTTTTTATCTACTATTTTTAAGGCATTCAATAGACCCGATAAAACAACTATGGCTGTTCCGTGTTGGTCATCATGAAATACTGGTATATTTAATTTCTCTTTCAATTTTTTTTCAACTTCGAAGCATCTAGGAGCTGAAATATCTTCTAGGTTTATTCCGCCAAGAGTTGGAGCTATATTTACAACTGTATTAACAATTTCATCTACATCTTTAGTGTCTAGAACTATAGGGAATGCATCTACATTACCAAATTCCTTAAACAAAATACTCTTACCTTCCATGACAGGTAAAGAAGCAAGCGGGCCAATATCTCCAAGGCCTAAAACTGCAGTACCATCGGAAATAACAGCAACCGTATTCCATTTACGAGTATATGTGTAAGCTTTTGATGGATCTTTATGTATCTCGCGACAAGGCTCTGCAACACCAGGTGTATATGCAAGACTTAAGTCCCTAGCAGTTTTTACCTCGCATGTAGGTTTAATCTCATACTTGCCTCTTTTTTCTTCGTGGAATTTTAAGGCTTCTTCATAAATATTCATTAAAAACACTCCTTAATATGTTAAATATATTTAATATCAGTAAAATATAAGCACAAATATAATAATATAAAACAATTATACGAATTATTTATAAAAAAAGCAAAAAAATATTCGATATACAGTTGACCGTAGAAAGGTACTTTGCTACTATTTAAAAGGAGAGATTAAAAGAATTTTATACTACTCCAAATTGATAAGTAAAATTAAAGCTAATGTAAGCTTATTTATATTAAGGGAGGCAAGATAGATGTCAGCATTTATTGTTTTAGGAGCTCAATGGGGAGATGAAGGAAAAGGAAAGATGACAGATTATTTAGCAGAAGAAGCTAATGTAGTTGTTAGATTTCAAGGTGGAAATAATGCTGGTCACACTGTAGTGGTTGGCGATAAAGAATATAAACTACACTTAATACCATCTGGGATTTTATATGATGATAAATTAAATGTTATAGGAAACGGAGTTGTTGTAGATCCAAAGGCTCTATTTGATGAAATAGAATACTTAGAAGGTGTAGGTGTTAATGTTACACCTAAAAAGTTAGTAGTAAGTGACAGAGCTCAACTTATCATGCCATATCACAAAATATTAGATCAATTAAAGGAAAAAGCTAGAGGTAAAAATGATATAGGTACTACAGGTAAAGGAATAGGACCTTGTTATACAGATAAATTTGAAAGATGTGGAATTAGAGTTTGTGATTTAATGCATGAAGATGTTTTTGCAGAAAAGTTAAAAGAAAATGTTGAAATGAAAAATGCTTATATTACAAAAGTATTAGGTGGAGAAGCATTAAATTTTGAGGAAATATTAAAAGAATACTTAGAATTTGCTAAAAAATTAAAGCCATTTGTTCAAGATACATCTGTTAGAGTTTATAATGAAATCAAATCGGATAAAACTGTTTTATTTGAAGGTGCTCAAGGAATGTTACTAGATATTGATTATGGTACATATCCATATGTTACATCATCTAATACAACTGCTGGAGGAGTATCTAGTGGTGCTGGAATAGGTCCTAATATGATAACAAATTCAGTAGGTATAACAAAAGCATATACTACAAGAGTTGGTAAAGGACCATTCCCAACGGAATTACTTGATGAAACTGGGGATTGGATCAGGGAAAAGGGACATGAGTATGGTGTAACAACAGGAAGATCAAGAAGATGTGGATGGTTAGATTTAGTTATAGTTAAAACAGCTGCTAGAGTAAGTGGATTAACTTCATTAGCTGTAACTAAAATTGATACATTAGCTGGTTTAGAAAAAATTAAAGTTTGTGTTGGATATAAGTTTAATGATACAGTTATAGATTATTTTCCAGCAAGCTTAGAAGATTTAGCTAAATGCGAGCCAATATATGAAGAATTTGATGGCTGGGATGATAGTGTAGCCGATGTTAGAAGCTACGATGAGCTACCTGAAAATGTTAAAAAATATTTAGCTAGAATATCAGAATTTACAGAAACTAAGATTTCTATAGTTGGAGTTGGTCCAAAGAGAGATCAAACTATGAGAATAGATAGTATATAATCTATAGTTTAGTATTATACTCGGGTATTGACTTTATGTTTTGTATAAAATATAATTTTATTGTAGACAATAATTATATAAAGTTATATTAAAGAAGGTGAAATTATGATAACTAAAGATATGACAATTGGCGAAGTAGTTAGTGCAGATCAATCTAAAGCTCAAGTTCTAATGAGTTTTGGAATGGGATGTGTTGGATGTCCATCAGCTCAAGCTGAGACTATAGCTGAAGCAGCAACAGTTCACGGATTAAACTTGGACGATTTATTAGAAGCATTAAATAGATAATAGTATTATTTATTAGGGGATTTTCTTTTTAGAAAGTCCTCTTTTATTCGTACTAATATCAAAGTAATTAGAATAATTGATTTTAAGAATTAAGACGGAAATTAATAATTATATTAACTCCTATGCGTTAAGAAATGATAAAATATACTATATTGAGATCACAGTTCTAATGAAGTCAAAGGCAGTATAAAATATACATTAAAGGGGGAGGTATATTGTTAAATTAAGAATAGTATATGATAAATAAGTTAATCTAAAAATGCTTATGAATAGGAAAACTATTTTTTTATTAGCAATGAATAAATATGAGTAAAAGTTTTACAAAGAAATATGAAGTACATTATTATGAAGTAGACTCAAAATTAAGGTGCAAATTATCATCTTTAATTGATTTTATCTGTGATGTAGGTACCCAGCAATCGGAGCAATTGGGTGGTGGAATTCAATATTGCACAGAAAATAATTGTGCATGGGTTTTCTATAAGTATGATATTAAGATAAATAGATATCCAATGTTCGGTGAAACTGTAAGCATTACAACTCAGCCTATTGGTTTTAAAAAGTTTTATGGATTGAGAAAGTACTTTATAAGAGATGAGAAAAACAATATTATTGGAGAAGCTCTTGCACTATTTTTCTTGATTGATATTGAAAAAAGAAGACCAGTCAGGATACAAAAGGAGCAGTATGATATTTATGGGGTAGATGGCGATGTAGATTATGATATAAGCATGGATAAAATAGAACGCGTTGATGAAGAGCAGTATCATAAGGAATTCAGAATTAGGTACAGTGACATCGATTCAAACAACCATGTTAATAATGTGAAGTATATTGAATGGGCAGCTGAAGCTGTTCCTCTAGATGTTGTTAATAGATATAATCTTAAAAGAATTAAAGTTACATTTGAGAAAGAGACTAAGTACGGGGATATTATATCATCAATTGCAACCGTGAAGGAATTGAATGAAAATAGTTTAAAGTCATATCATACTATAAGGAATGGAGAAGGAGCCGCTGTTACATTACTAGAAGCAGAGTGGGAAAGATTAAAAGAATAATTATTAGAAATGACAGCCACAAAATTTAAGTTCTTTAAAAGTTTTGTCACTGTCATTTATTTTTAGTAAATAATTTAGATGATTTTGTTAAGTAATTATCTATTAGCAGCAGATTTTGCAGCTAAATAGCCAGAACTCCACGCCCATTGAAGATTAAAGCCCCCACAATCACCATGAACGTCTAAGATTTCTCCACAGAAGTATAAATCTTTAACTAACTTGGATTCTAATCTCATATTGTTTACCTCAGAGGTATTTACGCCTCCTACAGTGACTTGGGCATTAGGAAAGCCGTTAGTATCTATGCAATTGAAGTCCCACTCTTTAAATCTATCGATTAATTTATTAATGTGCTTCCAATCAATATTGCTGCAAGGCAAATGAATATCTTTTATTCCAACGTCTTTTAATATCGTAGGAATTAATTTTTTGTTTATTACTCCAATTAATGCAGAGGATATACCTCTGTAACTAAACACAGAAAAATGACTAGAAAAGAAATTTTCAACATCTTCTTTGCTTTCATATGGAAACATATCAAGTCTTATAGTGACTTTTGAGCTGCTATAAAGGGCCTTAGAGGCAAGAGATGATAACTGCATTATAGGAGGCCCAGAAATTCCATAGTCTGTGAATAGAACTTCTCCAACCTCTGTGCGTACTATTTTATCGTTAACTAGAAGAGAAACAGATCCATCAAATTTAATCCCGGATAAAGCTTTTAAGTAAGGGTAATCTAATTTCAACTGAACAATACCAGGAAGTGTGCTTACAATGCTATGACCAAAAGATTTGCATAGCTTGTAACCAGAACCATCTGACCCTGTTTTAACAGCAGATTTGCCACCACAACTCAAAATAAGTTTATTGCAGGAAAAATTCTTAAATTCTTCGTTATTACTGTACAAAGTAAAATTCTCATTTTTATTTATAGAATTAATTTTACAACTTGAATACAAAGGGATTTGTCTATCATCCAAAGCCATTCTGAATATATCTATAACAGAAGAAGCTTGAAGAGATTTTGGATACATTTTACCATTTTCCAATTCTACAAAAGGAAGTCCAAGAGATAAAAACATGTTTTCTGTATCCTTTACTGTGAATTTATTTAAAGCCTCTTCAAAAAAAGTACTATTTTCACTATGAAAGCACTTATATGGATATGATATGTTTTTATTGGAAATATTGCATCTTCCATTTCCTGTCACAAGAATCTTTTTGCCAATTCTATCAGTTCCCTCAATAATAGCAACATCAATTCCAAAATCTTTAGCTATTATTGCAGCCATTAGGCCGGAGGCACCACCACCAACAATTATTAAATCGTGATAAATCATTATAACAATCACTCCTTATGTATATTTTATTGATCATATAAAATTAAATCATACATTTTTACTTAGAACCAAAAGAAACTGAATATTTTAAGTATATCACTAATTCATTAATGACTACTAAAATTAAAAGTTTCAAATAATATTATTCAATATTTTATAATACTCTTTAATAAATTTTATCATAGTAATATTAAGACTAAAAGAAAGGAATACTAAAAATGAGGTGATTTTATTATGAAAAT
The DNA here is from genome assembly GCA_963524945.1 of uncultured Clostridium sp. Lineage (GTDB taxonomy): Bacteria > Bacillota > Clostridia > Clostridiales > Clostridiaceae > Clostridium. The sequence goes on along the minus strand of CAURJV010000099.1, from coordinate 763 downwards.
AAAGGTTATTAATGAAAATTCAAGGTACTTTGGAGGCGTGTTTAAGGTAATAAGAATGAATTTTGATAACATAATGGTTAATTATCCAGATGTCAGTGGTGCAAAGAGCTTTTCTTTTAATGATGTGGAATGTGTAAGTGAGAATGAGATAGATGAATTTTTAATTAAGAATAGAGATTTCTTAAAGATTAAATTAAAAAGAGGGATCTCAGTACTTTTTTATAATGCGTTATATGAGTCATTAGAGTTAGAAATTAAAGAAGAAATAAAAGAATTAAGTCTTTTAAGAGATAAATATAAAATACATAAAAGTAAAGTATGGGAAAAGGAAATGCTATTATTTATAAATAATAAATTTCCTTTAGAAGTTATAGCATCAGGAAAAAATTTTAAAAAAAATGGATATAGTATAAATATTAATAAAATGGAAAAAGAGAATTTTTTAGAAGTATGTTATGGAGAAATAGAAATCATTGAAGAACAAATTAATTTAAAAAAAGGTATTCTATCTGGTCTGAAGGAGGCGATAGATTATATTCAAGAAGCTCATGAAATGTAGCTATAATGCCATTGTCTTAAAAATAAATAAGATAAAAATAAAAAAAATGAAAAAATGTGTTGACACGGAATCTAATTTTAGGTATTATAGTCTATGTGGTCAGCAGCTTGAATAACTCAAGGACATCTAGTTAAGACATTTAAGCGAAAGACAATATAGCATGGCTCCTTGGTCAAGCGGTTAAGACACCACCCTTTCACGGTG
>CAURJV010000098.1:0-16072 GCA_963524945.1 uncultured Clostridium sp. | reverse complement strand
AAAAAACGCAACCCTTGGGGCTAGGTTGCGCTTTAGCAATAAGCAATAAGCAATAAATAAAAAGGGGGCTATATATTCCTTTTATTTATCCTTGCAAGAATATTATAGGGTATTATTATTAATAATGCAAGTGATTTAATAAAAAATGTGAATATTTTTGAAAGAAATGAATTATTTTATTGCAAAATTATTTAATATTCGTTAATAGCTCTTTAAAAGGCTTAATTCTTCATCTGTTAATTCTCTATATTCGCCTTCTTCTAAATCTGGATCTAATAATAGCCCGCCAAATTCTTCTCGTTTAAGATAAGTTACCTTTTTTTCAACTGCTTCAAACATTCTTTTAACTTGGTGGAATTTACCTTCTTGAATTGTAAGTCTTATTTCAGATCCGTCATTACTGCTTGATAATATTTCAAGATTAGCTTCTAAACATTTGTATCCATCATCTAAAGTAATTCCATCCTTAAATGCTTTTATGTCTTTTTCATCAACGCTTTTATCTATTTCAGCATAATATACTTTATCAACATGCCATTTAGGTGAAATTAATCTGTGATTTAATTCACCATCATTAGTTAGTAATAATAAGCCAACAGTGTCTTTATCTAACCTGCCAATGGGAAATGGGTCGAAAACCTGATGCTCCAAGTTTAATAAGTCAATAACAGTTTCATCCTTATTGTCATGAGTAGCTGATATAACTCCGTCAGGCTTATTCATCATCAAATATATGTATTTACGATATAGTATTTCCTCACCGTTAATTTTTATAATAGATTTTTCAGGATCAACAAGTAAGGCACTATCCTTTACCACTAAACCATCAACTTCTATGATTCCTTTTTTAGCGAAGGATTTAACGTCTTTTCTGCTTCCGTATCCTAAATTAGAAATTACTTTATCTAATCTTTCCAAATTATTCACTCCAATCGTTTGTTTGCTTTAATTTATACATTGATTTATTGTACCATAATAATAAATATCTTAACACATGCATATATAACTTGTAATTTATCTACTTCATTTTTATTTTTAATAAAACTAGTAGGATTTATACAAATTATAATATTGATAAAAGAAAACCATGCATAAATGAAATTATTTCATATGCATGGTTTTCTTTCAATAGATTTATATCCACTGTACAATAGAATTTAATGGCTGTCTTGTTTTTTTATGTGGTTCTTTGGCACGGTATCCAAAGCTAGCCATAACTGAGACACCAAAGTGTTCAGTATCTAAAATACCTTCATTCTTAAGAATTTCTTCTACTTTTTCAATATTAAATCCTTCAATTGGGCATGAATCAATTTGTAAGAAAGCTGAAGCAGTTAGCATGTTTGCTAGAGCAATGTAAGTTTGTTTACTTGCCCAGTCAAAAATTGCACGATCACTTTCAAGTAAATTGAAATCATTCTTCTCAAAGCTTTCGAAAGCTGATTTTCTTTGATTGGCTACATCTTCAGGAAGATTTTGAACTTCAGACATAATTTTAGTTATATATTCAGAATTATAAATTGTATCAACTTTTTTACGAGCAAGAAGAATTACAAAGTGACTAGCCCCATTAAAGCTATTCTGAGCTCCCCAAGATACAGGAAATAATTTTTCTTTAAGAGATTTATTTTGAACTACAAGGAATTTCCAAGGTTCAAAACCGAATGAGCTTGGAGAAAGGCGCCCAGCTTCTAATATAGTATTAAAATCTTCTTCAGATACTGTTCTTGTAGGGTCAAATTGCTTACAAGCATGACGAAATTGAAATGCATCTATAATTTCTTTGTTTTTGTTATTCATTTAAAAACCACCTCTTATCTAAGTATAAGTTGAGTCTAACACACTTGGATACTTCATTGAAGTACGCACAAATTTGATATATAATATAAATGAACTTACCTAAGTATCTATTTTATACTAAAGGAGCGAAAAATATGCATGAACAAGTTATATATCCAGATTGTCCCAACCACCCGTGCCCAGTAGAGACAACACTAAATATAATTAGTGGTAAGTGGAAGGGGATTATTTTATATCGTTTATTAGGTGGCAAGAAACGATTTAATGAATTAAAAAAATTGATTCCAAATGTTACACACAGAACATTAACACTTCAATTGCGTGAACTTGAAAGAGATAAAATATTAAAACGTACAGTTTATGCGGAAGTTCCTCCAAGAGTTGAATATGAGTTGACGGTTCTTGGCCAGTCTATGTCACCGATAATTAAATCTATGTATGATTGGGGGCTGAATTATCAATCAGAATTAAAGTCTTAAAAAAGAAATTAGATATTTAATTAGCGTTTTAAATTGATAATAAAAAATTAAAACTATATTAAAATAAAAAAAGCATTGACAAAAAAATATTAGAATTCTATAATTAATTCGTACCCGAACGAACGAGGTGGTAAAAATGAAAAACAAATGTATCGTTGGAAGAATGAGTATAATTGTTGAAGCGTCCAACAAATTTTTGACAAAGAAAATAAAGGATGAGCGACTACCTATATTGCAAAATCACGCAGCACTATTTGATATATTACCCGAAGATGGTTCTAAGTTGCTTTTTAATGAAATAGCAAGCACATGGAAAATATCAAAATCATCTTTATCTGACATCATAAATAAGTATGAGAGTCAGGGGTTGATAAACAAGTGCATGTGTAGCGAAGATAAGAGAAGTGTATATATAAGTTTGACTCCTGAAGCTGTAGTTATAAAGCGAAAACTTCAAGTTATGGAGAGAGAGTTTCTAGATATAATATTAAAAGATTTTGGTGAAGATGAAAAAAAGGTCTTTGAAGATAATATAGATAAAGCTCTTAAAAATATAATAAAAATGCTCTAAAGGCATTTTTTTAAAATAGATAATTCGTACGCGTACGAAGAATACAAAAAAGGAGTGTAGATTATGAAAGAATTAATAATGAAATCACTAGATAAAATTAGACCAATGCTGCAAAGAGATGGAGGAGACGTTGAATTAGTGGATGTGAGCAACGATGGAGTTGTAAGTGTAAAAATGCAAGGAGCTTGCGGAAATTGTCCAGGAGCAATGATGACAATAAAAATGATTATTGAGCAAAAATTAAAGGAAGAGGTTCCTGGAGTTACAGAAGTCATAGGAGTGTAAAACTAAAGTATTTAATAAGTTAATGTAAATAAAATGTTTTAAAGTCAGCATATACTTCGTACGCGAACGAAGTATATGCTGAAAAGATTCGTTTCGGGTACTAAATGAAATATAAAAAACATATAGAAATTATAATTAAGATATATACTAAAATATTTAGGGAGGGGTAATATGTTTAATTCAATAAGAAAAAGATTAATCTTTAATTTTGTTTTAATAGCAGCAATAATAACTTTAATTTGTATAACTTTCTTTTCATACCAAATGGTAAATGGAATACAAAACCAAATGAAAGCGGATGGAATCATTTTAGTTAATAATATAAAAGCAAATATAGAAAGTGTAGGAGTTACAAATACAGATAAAATACAGGGAATAATAGATCAAACATATAAATATTCAGGTGGGGAATTATGCTACATAGGTTTAATATCAAGTGATAAAACTCTTGTTGCAGGAACATCAAATGAATCAATTGGAGAGAAAATTGATTCAACAGGATTAGATGCAGTATTTAAAGGGAACACAGGCGCATATATGTACGAATGGAAGGGGACTCCTGCGTATAATGTAACAGTCCCGATTAAAGACGGAGATAATATAGGATATGCTCTTTCAATTGGAATTTCTGTTGATGACATGCAAAAATCTATTAGAAGCACTATTATAAAAAGTATAATTTATGCTATAGCCGTTTTGTTATTAGCAGCTGTTGCAGGGGTATGTATAGGAAGGCGAATTGCGAAACCTATAGAAATTATTAAGGATGTTATTGAAAAAGCAGGAAATGGAGATTTTACAGCAGAGTATAAAATTACAGGTAAAGACGAAATAGCAAAATTAGCAGCCGCAAGTAGTAAAACTAGAAAGAGCATGAGGGAACTTGTTAGAAAAACCAAAGTAGTATCAGAAAGTTTAAGTAAGCTATCAAAGAATATTGAAATTGGTGGCAGCACTGTAGCATCATCTAGCGAAGAAATTGCAGCTTCAGTAACTAATGTATCTCAAGAAGGTATAAAACAAACAGAGGCTTTAGAAGAAGCTGTTAGCTTATTAGAAAGTTTTTCAGTAGATTTGGATAATGTGGATAATAAATTGGCATTGTTAGCTGATGGTGGAAAGGTTATAAAAGAGGATACAAATAAGGGAGTAGAAACTATAAATAAGTTGGCTAATACTATAGATGATATGTTAAATTCATTTTCAGTATCAAGAGCGAAGGTCGAAAATTTAGATAATACTATATCACAGATTAATTCTATAGTTGATGTTATAAATGGAGTGGCAAAACAAACTAATCTGTTAGCATTAAATGCATCTATTGAGGCAGCAAGAGCAGGGGAGGCTGGAAAAGGATTTTCAGTTGTAGCAGAAGAAATACGAAAGCTCGCAGAAGAAGTATTAAATTCATCAAAAAGTATAAACCAATTAATAAATACAGTCATGAAAGAGACTCATGATGTTTCTAATACTACAGAAGTCGTGACTAAAATAGTAGAAGAAAGTAAAAAGGATATTAATAGTGTAACAACTTCATTTAAAGGGGTTATTAACAAGGTGAATAATATTCCTAGTGATATTAATACGGTTCATGTGGTACTTCAAGAAACTATGAGAGGAAGAAATAAGATTTTGAATACAGTTGAAAATATAGCTTCCAAATCACAAGAAATATCAGCTCTTTCCGAAGAAGTAACAGCATCAACAGAAGAACAAGCAGCTATAACAAATGAGCTTTCTATAACAGCAAAAAAACTAGTTAATATTTCATCCGTGCTAGAAAAAGATGTTTCAAACTTTAAAATATAATTTCTAGGATTTTTAAAGTAGAAAAGTCAGAGTGACTAACACATGGTGGTTAAAGTTATGAAATCAATAATAATGCGCAAGTAACACTTGATTAAAAAATATCAGGTGTTTTTTTATTACTAGAAACTTATTAATTATTCTAAGTAATAGAAGCTAACCCAGAATATAAGTTTGAATATATGTAATTAAAAATAATATTTTAGCTACCTTGATGATTTAAACATAAGCACATATGGTATAATATTTAAGGATTGGGAAAGGAGGAATAAGTAAATGGATTTAAAATCATTACTTAATAAAGAACAATATGAAGGGGCAACCACAATTGATGGGCAGGTACTTATTTTAGCTGGAGCAGGTTCTGGTAAGACTAGAGTGTTAACGCATAGAATGGCACATATGATTGAAGATTTAGGTATTGCACCTTATAGTATATTAGCTATCACTTTTACAAATAAAGCTGCAAAGGAAATGAAGGATAGAGTTAAGGCACTTATTGGTGAAAGAGCAGAGAATATGTGGATATCCACTTTCCATTCAACTTGTGTTAGGATTTTAAGAAGAGAGATAGATAAGATAGGATATAAAAGTAGTTTTACTATATATGACAGCTCTGATCAAAAGACCTTAGTTAAAGAGTGCATGAAAACACTCAATATCAATGATAAAGATATAACAGAGCAAGAGATAATGGGGAAGATAGGAAAAGCTAAAGATAAAATGCAAAGTGTCAGAAGCTTTATGTTAGAAAATGAAGCTAACTTTAGGGAAAAGAAAATTGCCGATGTATATGAAATGTATCAAAAGAGATTAAAAGAAAACAATGCTTTAGATTTTGATGATTTAATTTTTAAAACAGTTGAACTTTTCAAAAATAACCCTGAAGTATTAGAATTCTATCAAAATAAATTTAAATATATTATGGTTGATGAGTATCAGGATACTAATGGTGCTCAATATGAGTTGGTTAAATTACTTGCTTCCAAATATAAGAACATATGTGTTGTAGGAGATGACGACCAGTGTATTTATCAGTGGAGAGGTGCGGATATTCAAAATATATTAGATTTTGAAAAAGATTATTCAGGAGCTAAAGTAATTAAGCTAGAACAAAATTATAGATCAAAAGGAAATATATTAAGTGCAGCTAATGTTGTAATTGTTAATAATGCAAATAGAAAAAGTAAAGTATTAAGGACAGAGCAAGAACCTGGAAGTAAAATTAGGATATATAGGGCCTATTCAGATAGTGATGAAGGGGATTTTGTCGGCAAACAGATTTTAGACATGAAGGATAAAGAAGATAAAAATTATAATGACTTTGCTATATTATATAGAACAAATGCTCAGTCAAGAATTTTTGAAGAAAGCTTTAGAAGAAAAGGAATCCCTTACAAAATAGTAGGCGGTACAAGATTCTATGACAGAAAAGAAATTAAAGATATATTAGCATATTTAAAAGTTATTGTTAATCGTCAAGATGATATTAGTATTAGAAGAATAATAAATGTACCTAAGAGGAGCATTGGAGATGCAACTGTTGCAAAGGTTCAAGAATTTGCAAGCAGCTTTGAGTTTGATTTATGGGACGCATTATCCGAGGTAAGAAGTATTCCGACATTAACGCCGAGAAATATTTCAACTATTGAACCTTTTGTTGCATTAATGGAAAATTTCATGGAACTTAGTGAGACAGTTCCTGTTTCAGTACTTATTGAATCAATACTAAAGGATACTGGATATCTAAAACAATTAAACGAATCAAATGAAATTGAGGATAGGAGTAGAATTGAAAATTTAAAGGAACTTGTTTCAGATGCAGCTGATTTTGAAAAGAACAGTGAAGATAATTCGTTATCTGCATATTTAGAGAGAGTTTCTTTAGTTCAGGATACAGATAAAATTGAAGAGGAAGATGATGCAGTAGTATTAATGACAATTCATAGTGCAAAAGGATTAGAGTTTCCTGTTGTATTTATGGTTGGTATGGAAAATGGTATTTTTCCGGGGAATGCATCGTTTGAAAAAGAATCAGAGATGGAAGAGTCAAGAAGATTATGCTATGTTGGTATAACTAGAGCAAAACAGACATTATTTATGACTTCAGCGGAAGTTAGGAGAGTATTTGGTAAAGCTGTAGCATATCCTCAATCTGACTTTATTAATGAAATAAGGCCAGACTTAAAAGAATATGTTGGAGTTAAAAAGGAAAGCGCTAAAAGTAGAGAGAAGATTATGAAAAGTAACTCTTATACTAATCCGCATAGTTTAAGAAATAGTGTTACAGGTAATAGAGCATATACTCTTGATAATGGTGGTATTAATAATGTAATTGATAGAAGTACTATGAATGAAATAGCTAAAGAATATATATCTATTAGTGAAGCGACTCTTGGGAGAAAAGTAATCCATGAAAAGTTTGGGAAAGGAACAATTGTAGCTGTTCAGGATTCGGGTAGCGACAAGAAATTAACGGTTGCTTTTGATAAACAAGGTGTTAAGTCGTTATTATTATCTTTTGCAAAACTTAAAATGATTTAATGGAAATTTGGAGGCCTAATATGGATAAGATTGAAAGAATAAAAGAACTTGTTGAAAAGTTAAATAGATATTCCTATGAATATTATTCTTTAGATAGTCCATCTGTAAGCGATAAGGACTATGATAAAAAATACTATGAACTTCAAGAGTTAGAAAGAGAAACAGGATACGTGCTTCCTTATTCGCCTACATTAAGAGTTGGAGATATAGTATTAGATGGTTTTAGAAAGTATGCTCATAAAGCAAGACTTTGGAGTTTAGACAAAGCACAAAGTTTGCAAGAAATTATAGATTGGCATAATAGAAACATTAAGTTTGTTGAAGAGGCTAGAGGCAGAGGAGAAAATCTGCCCGATCTAAAATACGTGGTTACAAAGAAGTTTGATGGTTTAACAATTAACTTAACATATAATACTGAAGGTATACTTGAAATAGCTGCAACAAGAGGCACGGGAAGCATTGGAGAAGAAGTAACATCACAGGTTAAAACAATCAAATCAATACCGCTTAAAATCAATAGTAGTGATGTTTTAGAAGTTCATGGAGAAGCTATTATGACTCAACAGGCCTTCAATAAATATAATGAAACTTCTAATACACCATTAAAGAATTTAAGAAATGGAGCAGCAGGTGCTTTGAGAAATCTAAACGTAAAAGAAACTGCAAGAAGAAATCTTTCTGCTTTCTTTTATGATGTGGGTTATAAAGAAGGAACTCCATTTAAGACTTACATGGAAATGATGGGGTTTATAAAAGAACAAGGGCTTCCAGTTGATGACTATATAAGAGTATGTACGTCTATAGAAGAAATTGAGAAAGAGATAGACTATGTAAAAGGTATTAGATTTGACTTGAACTATGATATAGATGGATTAGTAATAGCAATAGATGATATTAGAACAAGAGAGCTAATAGGATATACAGTAAAGTTCCCTAAATGGGCTATTGCATTTAAATTTGAAGCTCAAGAAGCAACAACTAAACTTTTAGGCGTTGAATGGAATGTTGGAAGAAGTGGTAGAGTTGGACCAACAGCAATATTAGATCCAGTAGAACTTGCAGGAGTTACTGTTAAAAGAGCTACTTTAAATAATATGGATGATATTGCAAGAAAAGGTGTTAGAATTGGTGCAGAAGTATTTGTAAGAAGAAGTAATGATGTTATACCAGAGATAATGGGAATAGTGCCAGAATCTTTAGAAGGCTCGGAGGAGATAACAGTTCCAGAGGTTTGCCCTGCTTGTGGTAGTCATTTAGTTCTAAATGGAGCTCATTATTTCTGTGAAAATACTTTATCTTGTAAGCCTCAATTAGTTAAAACTATAGTACACTATGCTTCAAGAGAAGCAATGAATATAGCTGGCTTTTCAGAAAGAACAGCAGAACAATTATTTGAAAAACTTAATATTAAATCTATTTCAGATTTATACAAATTAAATGAAGAAGATTTAATAGGACTAGAAAAGTTTGCGGCTAAGAAAGCTCAGAATCTTCTTGAAGCTATTGAGAAGAGTAAAGATTGTGAGTTATTTGCATTCATATACGCTTTGGGAATTCCAAATGTGGGAGTAAAGACTGCAAAAGACTTAGTTAATAGATTTAAGTCTATAGAAGGTTTGAAGAATGCAACATTTGAAGAACTTGTTGGAGTTCAAGATGTTGGAGATATAGTAGCTCAAGGGGTTATAGCTTTCTTTAGAGAAGAAAAAGTATTGAAGACTATAGATGAGTTAATAGCTTTAGGTGTTAATCCTAAATATGAAGAAAAAGAAGTTATATCAAGCCCTTTTGAAGGGAAGACTGTTGTTGCAACAGGCTCACTTAAGAATTATTCTAGAACTGAGATAAAAGATAAACTTGAAAGCTTAGGAGCAAAGGTTTCTGGAAGTGTTAGTAAAAAAACAGATTATGTAATAGCAGGAGAAGCAGCAGGATCAAAATTGACTAAAGCAGAGGAATTAGGAATCAAGGTTCTTTCAGAAGAAGAGTTTGAAGAAATATTAAGGAGGTAAAGTATGAAAAAATTAATAAATTTGCTTGAATTTATATCAGCTTTTATAACAAGCATCTTAATAATTTGTACCTTTTTAACAACATATCAATTTTATTATGTTAATCAGATTTTTAATTCATACTTACCGATACAACTTGGAGTTTGCATCACTATGGCAATTTTAGCACTTAGATTTCTTCTTAATGAGACAGGAAAAAAGAGAATAGTATATTCTATCTTAAGTTTTTTAATATCAATTTCTTTGATTTTCTTTATGATAAATTTAATTAAATGATAAAATATTATTTAAAATTAACTTAGTAGTTGTTAATTTGCAATAGAGGTTTTCAGTTAAGAAACTGGCTCAAAGTTATTTCAAAACATTTGAGTCAGTTTTTTGATTAGATAAAGTAAATTGTGGAAATAATTCTTAATATAAATTAAGGCAAAGGGTGTAATTATGAAAAGAATTTTTTTCTATGCAATTATGTTGAGTTTTATAATATTATTTTGTTTTGGATTTGTGAACAAAGAAAGTAACAATGCATCTAGTGATGATTCTCAAGAAACAATAAGTTATGGTATAAATGAGATTCCAGAAGATTTAGAAAAGGTTACTAATTTATCTAAACGCCATGAGGATATTATATGCGCGGTAAGCAAAGGATTAGTTTCCAAAGATGGGGATAATAAAATAGTACCATCTTTAGCAAGCGAAATCACAAAAAGTAAAGATGGAATTCAATATGAGTTTAAAATTAAAAACGATATTTTTTGGAGTGACGGAAGTAAAATAACCCCCAATGATATAGTTACTTTCTTTAAAGAATTATTGAAAGAGGAAGATGAAGAAAATATACAAGCATTACTTAATGTTTATGGAGCAAAAGAATTTAAAGATGGGAAGGTTGTATATGAAACTGGAGTTGCAATAAAGGCAACCGAAAATTCTGTTATTATTAGATTGAACAAAGTAGATGATAATTTCTTAAATGAATTGACTAAGCCACAGTATACATTGAGAAAATATTTAATAATGTGGCGTAATATGAAAAATAATTACAATACGTTAATTTATTCAGGAGATTATAAAATTGATTCATTTAAAAAGGATCAGGTAGTCTTAAAAAGAAATGAAAATAACAATAAAAGTGGCATAGATACCATTAAAATATTAAATGATGATAGTGTAGAAACATCTATGGCATCATATGAAGTTAAAGAAAGAGATATTGTAATAAATCCACCAGAAAGCGAACTTAATAAATTAGCTGAACAGAAAAAATTAATAACACTTCCTGAAGTAAAGGCAACATATTTAGTCATTAACAGTAAAAGTAACTCTATTCCGCTTCAAGGAAGAAGAGATATTTATAATGATGTACGTAAAGCGACTGAATCGTATCAAAATTCAAATAATAAAGAATTTGAACTTGCAGAAGGAAGTTTTTTTAGAGAAGATAAGCAGGATCTAACAAAATTACAAGCAAGGAAAGTTATTAGTAATAAAGAAGGTGAATGGAACAAACCTAAGATATTAACATTACTATGTGAAGATACTGATGAGAATAGAATTTTATGTAGAACAATTGAAGATTGGTTTAAAAATAATACAAATATAACAATAAAATATAGTTTAGTAAAAGAAGAGTTTGAGGATGAAGAATTGAAGAAAAGATATGATATGATTTTGGTTAGTAATAATGCTAATTCATCTGACAAAGCAGATTTCTATGATAACTTTAAGAAATATCTAACAGAAGATCAAAATAAGTTATTAGGAAAGTTATTAAACACTAAAAATAGTGGAGATTATTCAAGTCTAGAAGAAAATTTATTTGATAACTACAATATTCTTCCATTAGTATTTTATAATGAAAATATAGCAATTTCTGATAAGATATCAGACCTAAAGTTAGATGGAAATGGCAATATAGACTTTGCTACAATACAATAAGAGTAGCTCTAAAATCAATATTAATAATTATTTATAGTATATATTTTCAATATAACGTATTATAGCTATCCTTATATGCAAATCTGATATTTCGATTTACATATAAGGATAGTTTTTATCATATCCATATTTACTAATCTTAAAAATTTTTCTTACTGTGAGGATGTTGTGCTTTATTTTTCTTAAGTTTTTTATTTTTTACAGAAGGATTAACCTTAGGTGCACTACTATTGCTTAATGAAGCTATATTAGTATTTTTTTTAAAGGTATTAAAACTATTTAGCACAGGTTCTTTAGAATTAACGGATTCTTCAATTTTTGATAAACTTAATTGTGTTTTTAAATCACTTCCATTACTTTCTGCATTAACTGTAGGCGATGAATTATTTAAGATACCTTCCTCTATGCTAGTTGTTATAGAATTAATATTTGAGTCAATGGGGTTCTCTAAATCAGATAGCCTTTCTAATCCTAATGATGGAATAAATTCCATGAAGTCTTCGACCATATCTTTAAGAAGATAGATAATCATAAAGAAGTTAAACATATTTTTACTACTATCAAAAGACGTTCTTTTAGTGCTTAATGAATCTTTTTTCTTCGAATAACTTAAGCTCTTAACGAATACTGGTGCTAAACCCGAGCTTTTAGGAGTAGGCAATATTGGCATTCTAAAATATATTTCGTCTAACATATCATCAGAACGTAAGCTTAATTTTTTATATCGTTCTACTTCATCTAGGGTTGGAGCTTCAGGCCAACTTGTTAGAAGGCCTCCGTTCACGAAGAATTTTCTATAAAGACCAGAAATAATAGGTCGCAATTCTGAGATCTTATCTTCTTGAAATGAATACATAAGTAAACATAAAAGATATAGATTAATTTCAAGGCAAGAATATTTACTATCCTTCTTATCAGATAATTTTACAAATATATTTTTATCCGTATCATATAAGCTAATCAATTTTTCAGTAATTTCTTTAGAAAATTCTTTAAAAGAAATTATTTCAGTATGTTTATAAGCTTCCATTAGACAGATAGAAAATAATGCACAATCATCTATAGAATCAAGATAATAATCTTTTTCCTGAAACTTAGAAATCAAAAAATCACCTAAATCTAAGATTAATTCTTTCGCATTTTGGGAGCAAGAATATTTATAGTGAATATTTAGAGAAAGAAAAATTTGTATGCATTCATTAAACGATAAATCATATAAAACGGAGTTATAAGTTTTAAACATATCTAAAATTTCATTTGAAAATGCAGCGTACTCTTTGCTAAGGTCGTCATTATCGTTATAATATGAGTATAGTAAGTAAGCATCCATCATAAAAGCCTGATCAGAAAATTTAAATTTATCATCTTTATCTACTAAAGAGAATCCTTTGGAATTTCCATCAGATACATTTTTCTTATCCACAAATAAACCTTCATTATTTCGTAAGTTTTCAGAATAGAACTGTAACTGTTCTCTTGCAAGGTATTTAAATGGTTTTTCAAGAGATACTACATTTCTTTTTCCATCACTATAATGTGAATAATATTCACTTAATTCAAGTAAACATAAAGTCATAAGAGCACTAGTAGAAGGGTTTATTTCTTTTTTAAAGCTTGATTCATCAAAACTAGGGCTGCTTTTGCTATGAATAAATAAAGGTGAAGCTTTTCTATATAAGCATAATAGTGGAGAAAAATTATTTAATATGCTAATATCTTCTATAGAAGATTTTTTTGAAGCTCTAGTTTGAGCTAAAATACCACATTTAGAATTTAAAACCAAAGTTTTTATTGATTCTTTGGATAAGTAAAAAAGTTGACCACTAATTTCTTTTTGAGAAAGACTATTCATCCTAAAAAATGGTCCTATATATCTCAATGTATAAACACCTCTCATAAATTTCTCATCTTATTCATTAATATGAAATTTGTAAACAAAAAGTACATAAAATAAAAATAAAAGGAGATTTTTTATAATGAAGGAAGGAAAATTAGATTTCGAGGATTTGAGAAATATTATATTAAATAATAAAACAATCAAAAGAAAGGAGGTAAAGATTAGAAATGATGTTGGAGAAGATTGCTCTATTATTGATTTTGGAGAATATGAAGGAATATTTTCTACAGATCCAATAACAGGTGCAAGTGAAAATGTTGGGAAACTAGCAGTGCATATTAATTGTAATGATATAGCATCAGCAGGTGGGGAACCTATAGGTATTTTAGTTACAATATTAGCTCCAATATCATCAACGTTACAAGAGATAAACGAAATTATGAAGGAAATCAATGAAGAAGCAGCTAAGATTAATGTTGAGATTATAGGAGGGCATACGGAAGTTACAAGTGCAGTAAATAAGATGATTATATCTGTCACAGTAATAGGGAAAAATCCAAAAGGCAAATCTATAAAAACTGCAGGAGCACAATTAGGTGATGATATAATAGTAACTAAGACATTAGGGTTAGAAGGTACATATATTTTAATAAATGATCATAAAGCTAGAATTGAGAAAATTTTATCAAAAGAGGAGATAGAACTTGGGAGTAATTTAATTCATAAACTAAGTGTTCTTGAAGAGGGGAAAATAGGCGGAGAATTTGGCGTTAATTCAATGCATGATATAACAGAAGGCGGACTTCTTGGAGGACTTTTTGAGGTGGCTATGGCATCAAATAAAGGTTTTAAAATATTTAAAGAGAAAATACCAATGTTGGATATAACTAAAAAGGTTTGTGAGGAATTCAAAATAGATCCACTTAGGCTCATATCGTCTGGGAGTATGCTTATTACTACTAAAAATGGTAGTGAGTTGATAAAACGTCTAAATGAAAGTGGAATTGAGGCTTGTATAATAGGTAAAGTATGTGAAAGTGGCGCAGTATTATTAGATAATGATCATGAAATAGAGGTTCAAGCGCCCAAAAGAGATGAATTATTTAATATACAGTAAGAATTCTAGAAGATTAATGTGTTTCAAGTGATTTAGTTAGAATTATATAAAAGCTATTTAAGAATATATGATATTAGTTAAATTACTTAATAATACAAAAATGATAATATGTTTAGTGATAGAAAAGCAAAAGAATTGGAGATTTTAAAGCTTTCTATAGAATAATTATGAAAATTAAAATTTTTATTGTAAATGAGAAAAAGGAGACATATAATGAAAAAATTAATATTGGCTAGTAATAATAAGAAAAAGATTAAAGAAATGAAAGAAATATTAAAAGAGATACCTATAGAAGTTAAATCTTTGGAAGATGAGGGTATAGATATAGATGTAGTTGAAGATGGAAAAACATTTGAAGAGAATGCAAAAAAGAAAGCAAAGGAAATATATGAACATTTGTTAGAAAGAAAAGATAATAATTTTATTGTATTAGCAGATGATTCAGGACTAGAAGTAAGTTACTTAAATGGAGAGCCGGGAATTTATTCAGCTCGATATGCTGGGGAACATGGAAATGATTCGAAAAACAATGAAAAGCTTTTAAACAAGTTAAAAGGTGTTTCGAAAAGCAATAGAGGAGCTAAATTTATTTGCCAATTAGCAATGTTTACAGATAATGGAGAGTATTTTAAAGTTACAGGTGAAGTAGAAGGATACATTATAGAAGAATTACATGGAGATGGCGGATTTGGATATGATCCATTATTTTTCTACGAACCATTAAATAAAACTTTTGCTGAATTAACTTCAGATGAGAAGAATGAAATAAGTCATAGGGGAAAGGCATTAAAGGAATTAAAAAGAGTAATCATTCAATTACTATAATTTATTAGAAAGTTATTTAAAATAAGTTGTTTACTATATCTGAGAAATGAAATTAAATGAATAATAATGCAGGAGGAAGAATTATGTTAATTGCAGTTGTAAGTGATACACATAGGATTATTAAATATATTAATTTGGCTAAGGAACTAATAAAGGATGCTGATATTTTGATACATTTAGGAGATAATATTGATGATGTAGAACTGTTGGAAAGGGGTTTTAAAGGTAAGGTATATGCTGTTGCAGGTAATTGTGATTATTCAGCTAAGTATCCAAAGGAATCTGTTATAGAAGTAAATGGGAAAAGGGTATTTTTTACACATGGTGACCTATATGGTGTAAAAAGCTCTATGAATAATATTTATTACAGGGGAAGAGAATTAAATGCTGATATTGTATTGTTTGGTCATACACACCAACAATTAATAGAGAAAGAAGATGATATGATCTTAATGAATCCGGGAAGTATATCATTACCTAAACTTAAGGGGAGATGTATAGGTTTTATAGACATCGATGATAATGGGGATGTAGATGCATATTTAAAAGAAATTAGGGCATAATGATTAAATATTTAAATTAATTATGATAAAATTACAAAAAAGGTATTGACGAAACAGATTTGATATTGTAGAATAATCATTGTCGCTGAGAGATGAGTGACAAGTTAAAAAACTGGTTGAGATTCTCGGGGTGTGGCGCAGCTGGGAGCGCGCGTGGTTTGGGACCATGAGGTCGCAGGTTCAATCCCTGTCACCCCGACCATTAAAAGATTAATATTTGCGGGTATCGTATATCGGTAATACTCCAGCCTTCCAAGCTGGAAAGGTGGGTTCGATTCCCACTACCCGCTCCATT
>CAURJV010000097.1:0-16162 GCA_963524945.1 uncultured Clostridium sp. | reverse complement strand
GAACCTTCAGCGATATTTTCATAGCTTTTCGGAATCAAAATATTTATGATTTCGGCAAGTTATATGCATAAGTTCAGGTCTCTAAAGTGCATTAGAACTAGTTTCTTCCTCCTTAACTGAACTTTGCTTTCCTTGAAGCAGTTTTGCCGCAATAGCCGATACAATTGGTACTGTAAGTATAACTGCTAAGCTCCCGCAAACAGCATTAAGAATATCAATTGCAACACCATTTGAGTTAATCAATTGCCTAAACTGTACTTGATAAGAGTACATTAAAATAAAAGAGAAAATGGATTCACCTAAGAACGCTAAAATAAGAGTATTACTCATAGTCCCCATCATATCTCGTCCAATATTCATACCTGAACTGAATAATTCACTAAAGGAAGCCTCCTGATTTTGCTTCTTTAGTTCATTGATTGAGGTAGCAATAGAAATAGCAATATCCATTACAGCTCCAAGTGAAGCAATAATGATACCTGTAAATAAAAGGTCTTTCACCTGCAGCTTGCTTTGTCCAGCAATGTTAAGCAATGCATCTGTATCTGAAGATGTATAACCAGATATACCTAGAATCCTACTAAAAATAAGCATAATTACAACTGATACAACAACACCTGCCACTGTTCCTAATACAGCGGACAAAGTTTTTCTATCAAAGCCGCCTACTAGAAAGAGGGTTACGCAAGAAGTTACAATGACAAGCAATATAGTTGCCAAGACATCAGACACACCCATGAAAAGTAATGGAACAAAAATAAATAATACCGTGGTCAAGGTAAATATTATCCCTAGAACAGAATGAAAACCACGCCATCCACCTACTAAGCAGATTGCTCCAATAAAAAGGCCTATAAGTACAAGTAAAGGAACAACACGATATGGTGCAAACATATAAACATTTACGTATGATTTATCATCAGTAGATGTATTAACAGACACCACAATATCTTGTCCATTATGAAGAATAAAATTAGTATCATAATTAAGGGCATTATTAACCTTAAAAGTCTGTCCTTTATATTGCCCACTTTCTATAAGTACATCTACAATCTGTCTTCCAATGTAAAGCCCAGAAAACCCTGATGAATTTATTACCTGTTCATCAATTGAGACAACCTTACCCTTTTCATAATGTACTTCTCCACCAGCTCCTGAACTAAATGGATTATAAATAGGCGTATGTGAGCTAAAAAGTATAGCCAGTATAATGTAAACAGACAAAATGGCAATAGATCCAATAATTTTGCCCCCTATTTTAATAGATGAAATCCAACCTAATTTTATATTCATAATATTCATGCTATTCTCCTACTTCTATACTGCCTTATAAAAAGCAGTTTAATTTTATATGACAAACAGTCCAGTCAATATTAACTGAACTTTTGTCTTTTACTAAGTTATGCTTATTTATTATTTCTTTGTAATAGTGTAGCTATCAATTAATGATTGATTACCAATTGTATAATCATTTGCTGCATAAGTATTGATTGTAAATGTATCATCAGTGAAACTTACATATGAGTACGATGGAACATACCCCTGCCATCCAACAACACTAAATGAATGGTCAGCACTTCCGCCAACTGTATCATTATTACCCTTGTTGAAGTCATAATATTTACTTCCTGTACCTGAATCAAGAGTAAAGTAAACTGTTCCCTTAGGATTAGTTACACTGTCTGGATATTCTTTTTTTGCATAAGTAGCGTTTGGATTTGCAGTACCTGGTACAGAAGCGTTGCTACTATTTTTCAAAGTTTCAGGAGCACCACTATTAGGATCAACAGCACTTCCATTTAACATTTGTGCAGTACGAGTATAGTAGTGATCATGTCCTTGTAGCACAACATCTATATTGTATTTATCCATCATTTTTGTCCAAGTATTACGTATTGTTAAAACTGGATCATCAAGTTCATTTTTAGTATTGTGATTAGCTTCGCTGTATGCAGATTGGTGCCATGTAGCAACCTTCCACTTTACATTTGGATTGGCTTTAATAGCCTCTGCTATAAATTGATCATGATCAGCAGTACCATAGTTATTTGCATTCAATACCAAAAATAATACTGGACCAGCAGTAAACCAGTAGTCACCATCATTTCCATATTGTGTAGCACCTAACTTGCTTATATTTGGCTGATTGTAGTGATATCCATAATATTCACCCATTTGGTGATCATGATTACCGCAAAAAGCAGCTAAAGGCATATTTTGCATGTAATTCACTGTAGAATCAGGATTAAAGAAGTCCCTATATTGATACCATTGTCCATCAGATGAATTTGAAGGTTGAACTAAGTAATTATAGTCGTTAATTTGATCTCCCATTGAAAAAAGGAAGTTTAAGTCCTTATTTTGAGTCACTAGTTTCAGCATATTATTCCAGCCTGTTTTATCATCATTTAAGTTCTTGTGACCACCTGTAGCATTAGATTTGGCAGTACCTTTAGAATTATCAAATGCACCAATTTGTGGATCACCAAAAGCAGCAAACGTTACTTTATCGGTAGGTAGTGTGGTAATTGTATAAACTGGACTCCAATTGCCTTGTCCATCACTTACAGAATAAGAGTACTGTGTATCTGGATCTAACCCTTTTACTTTCACTTTATTTGAATATTCACCAGTTGGAGCACCTGCTGTTTTCTTCCCATTATAAACATCATCTCCATTATTAGCAGGAGTAGCCTTTCCATCAATATCTGTAAGGGCTGTCTCACTCTGATTAATAGATTGTGTAGCTTTTACAACAGTTTGTTCCGCATCCTGAATATCTGCAGAAGTTGGAAATTCTGTACCATTCATATTAGATGTACGTGAAATTTTTATTTGTGTCTTTCCAGAAGATTGTGTGAACCAAGCAAAATCAAGCTCTTTTGGATCAGAACCAACATTTGCATTAATATTATAAGGTCCTGTAACCTTAGGTAATGAGAAATTTTCAATACCTGATATACCAGTAATTTCGGCATTAACGTTCCTTATAAAAGGTATACTGGCAGACGTAGCCATGACTGTAGCTACAGCAATTGGAAGCATGAATTTAACTTTCTTACTAATTTTCATATAATCTTACCACCTTCTAAATATTTTGTTCTTATATAAAGTTACTCCTTTTATTTTAAATACCAGTTAACTTATAGTTAATTTCACTTTAAATATTATAATTTACCTAAAATTACATATTTTTACTGGCATTGCGTTGGTAAGACTACGTTACATACAATTTTATTACAAAGGAATTATGAAATCTCTGGTATAAGCCACACAAAATTTTAACAATAGCAAGTGACCGCTTTATTGCCTGAGCTTTCAAGATTGGCGACAGCACAAAAGAATTGGTTCAGCAAGTATTGGCATCAAAGAAGATTGAACAGCAGGCATGCTCAGCATGGAAGAGGTGTATTACCCCAAACTCAACCACAAAGCAGACCTGACAAACCGTCAAATCTTCTGAAAAAAGTATTCCGCCGCAAGATGGAAATATATAGTTAGGTTAGGCAAAAATATATACAATAAATTGTTTACTATCACAGTTGACACTTTAATCCATTTATTATATACTGTGAATGCATTCACAGTATATAGTGAATAGATTCACACAACAATAAGGAGGGTTCTATGCCAAAAAAAGCTTTCTTTCGCCTGGATGAAACAAAACGCGAGGAAATATCAAATAGCGCTATGCAGCTTTTTGTTAATTATCCATACGATGATATAAATATGAAGATGACTTTAGACGCATTGTCCATGCATCCTGGAACATTTTATCGGTATTTTGATGATAAAGATGATCTTTATTGTCTCTTGATACAAAATGTGACCCAGAAAAGAGCTGAATTTTTTAATAACCGTAATCAAGATTCAATTTTGCAGATTTTCCTTACCGGCTTATTTGATAATGATAATGGGATTGGGGCCGAACCGCTTAATGAATTGGAAGTCAAGTTCATTGAAACAATTTTATCCATTCCAGAGAACATCTTGCTTCACATATACCTGAATGTACTAAAGGGCGAATCATTCCCTTTGGTTAAGGACATTCTTCGCCGAATGAGGTTTGATGGATATCTACGGCCAGATATTGACGACAACCTGATTTCTTTTATGTTTGAGACAATGCAATTTAATTTGATTTTATTTTTTAGGGAATTCGGTATTAAGGACTTTGAGCTGCAGCATAAGGTCAGCAAATACTTTACAGACTTTTTCTGCCATGGTTTGGTTGAAGATCATAAGTATTCTGAGCTCATGAGCAATCTTAAGAAAGTCAAGGAATAGATACGAATCCATTAAGATATGATGGAAATCATTTTGTAACATTCGAAGCCCGAAAGTATTTGTAGCACTATGCCGTTCGGGTTTCGTAAACACTACAATTATTATAAAACGAGAGAGAGGAACAAAAAAATGAAAACTTATGACGCATTTCCAAAAACGATCGGCAACTATACCGTCGGGCGAACACAAATTGATTTTAAGTACGTAGCATCAGATAATTCAGAAAGAGAACTGACAGCGTTTTTCTTTTATCCGTCCGACAGCAGCGAAGGCAAGCCAACAGCAGAATACGCATTTCCAGAGCTGCCATCACTGTGGAATGAAAGTATGGTTAAGAATGGTCTTGAAATGGATAATTTTTTTGATTTCAATATTAAAACATGCTGTTACGAAGATCTGGAATTATCTCAAAAGGAAAATCGTTATCCAGTTGTATTCTATGTTCATGGCGGAACTACATACCCGCAGCAAAATACTGTAACCTGTCAAGACCTGGCAAGTGCTGGCTATATTGTTGTAGCAATTGGTCATCAAGGAGGAGGTGTATACAGACTCAAGGATGGGCGACTTAGTCACATTTCAAAGAAATATTACGAAGATTTACAGGAATTCGGCACTGACCCAGTGACAAAGGATATAGCTCCAATTCTGGTAGAGAAGCTTGAAAAAGAAAAAGCACTTGAAATTTCTCGTAAAGTAACTTCGTCACCTGGAGCAGTCAAGTTTACAAAGTATGCCGATCTTCAGAGCGAGGACATAAGATATGTAGCAGATTGTCTGTACAAAATGAATACAGGTGACATTGGATCCATATTTAAAGACAGATTGAAACTTGAAATCGGCATTGGCGTGTTCGGGCATTCATTTGGAGGAGCTACAACAGCAATTGTTTGCCGTGACGACGACCGATTTGTCTGCGGCATCGATTTTGACGGTGGTCTATTTTGTCAGGATAGCGACCTTAAGAAACCCTTCATGATGCTCGGCAGTACGGTATCCTATAATGTGGATGCGCTTTTTCTTGAATCAAACAGCGGAGAAACCTATTTTGTCATTCTTGATAATGTAGTGCATTTTGACTTCGGCGATTTCATATTTCTTGCTAAAAATGAAGCCTTGCAACTGTCATTAAGGGGAACCAGGGATGCAATGGAGCTGCGCAACATTCTTACAACTTATACAAAGGCGTTTTTTGATAAATATATGCTGAAAAAATCAGTGGAAATTGAAAGCCTGGCGTTCGATGGCGTGGAAATGATCAAGAAGTCGAAAAAATAAGTAGCAAAACGCTAGGAATGACGCCGATGAAAGCACTTGAGCTTAGTTCTTTGGGATGTGCTCGGCGTCATCTATGGACTGTGTCGCCTAGCAAGGCGACATAAACCTTATACTTGATAATATTTTTCCCATACAATAAAAATACAGCCCATTCCAAATGGAATTAGGCTGCTTATAATTTTATTTTAATTATTCAGATTTATCAGACTTAGTATCTATTCCAAGTTTATTTATTTCTGCGTCCAAATGCCTGCTATATTTTTCTATGAAGCCAAGCATAGCGTCAAATTGTTCATCAGTCACTTGTTCAAATACAACTTTATCTCGATCTTGAAACTCTTTATGCAGCTTTTCATGGAGGTCATAAACTCTTTGCCCTTGTTCAGTGAGCTTGAAATAGATTTCTTTCTTATTATCTGGTTTCTGATAGCTTTCTATAATGCCTCTTTGTATAAGCTTCTTTGTCATTTTACTTATAGCTCCCCTAGTCATATAAAGAGACTCTGCAAGTTTTGTCACGTTGGACTCTACGTTTCTTCCAATACATTCAATGTAATGTACTTCCGATGGGTTATATCCCTTAAGACTATCTTCCATCTTAAGTTTATTAAGCCAAGCCATCTTATTAAATACTTTCCTAAAATCCATTAAGACCTGTTCTTGTTTGTTCATGGCCTATCCTCCCACTTTTTGACGCATTAACAATATTATATTACTCTTTTGTTTCCATTTCAACAATATTAAAATATTATTTTAGAAATTGAACTATACGTAAAAAGTTACTCTTAAAATTAGATTCTTAGTTCTCAGAATCACCAATTATCTCTAGCAACTCACATGGCTTGTCTATGATGTAATCCGCACCTTTTTCCTTTAGAAGCTCTCTATCTCTAAATCCCCAAGTCACGCCTACACATTTAACTCCAGAATTTCTAGCTGTCTTTACATCTACTTCTGAATCCCCCACATATATTGCTTTATCAGCAGTAGAATCTAATTCCTTTAAAGCTTTAATTACTGTATCAGGGGCTGGTTTTTTAGCAATATTTGAACTTTCTCCAATTGCAACTTTTATATATTGTTCAAAATAAATCTTATTAAGCTCTTTTACTGCTGCATCAAATTTATTAGAAACAATTGCAAGCTTATAGTTTTCCTTTGATAAAACATCTAAAAGCCCCATGATTCCTTCATATGCTTTAGTTTTATTTTGCATATTTTTTGAATAATGACTCCGAAAATCTGCAAGACATTCTTTATAATAAGCATTATTTAAGCCGTCAGGTACAGAAAGCTCCATTAAACGCCCAACTCCGTTTCCTACAAAACTTCTAACTTCTTCCTTTTTTCTAGATGGAAAATTATATTTTCCTAATGCAAAATTCACGCTATCAGCAAGATCTTCAAGAGTGTCAAGAAGCGTTCCATCCAAATCAAATATAACTGTATCATATTTCTTCATAAATAGTATCTCCTTAAAAAACATATAAATTTTTATTTACAACTTATTGTTAGTTAATTATAACAAAAAGCAATTAGAAATAGAATTATACATTGAAAAAACATATATAAACAAAGTTTACAAACTCAAATAGATAGGGATTTTGGCCTTAACTCATCACTTGGCTCACTAGAATTTTAAATGTAGATTTATTATTGAAAAATATATACAAAGATAAAAGAGGTAATTTACATTTTTGCAGATTACCTCTTTTATCTTTATATTTTATTATTCTCTTTTAACCTCATAAAATACACCTTCATCAAAATAAAGTAAAGTATTATTGTCCTTGATGAATAAAGTTATTTTATCTGATACATTTAATTGCATAATAGAATCAGTACTAACACCTATTTTTGAAAGATTGGTCTTATACTCACTCGCCATATTATTTTGAGTTTTGTTTATCATCTTATATTGTGGATTATTATAAGATTCATTACCAAAGGTCGCTAAGTTATTTGACAAACTAATCTTTAAACCTATTAGTGATGTTTTTTCACCAACAGATACCTTTGCATATCCTGCTACTTTTTTGATTTCCCAATTACCATAAAATGATTTTTCATCATTACTAGTTTCTTTATCATTGTTTTGTGAACTAGAATTATTATTCGTGCTATTATCGTTTTTCTCCACTGCAATATTTGTATCTTTGCTATCAGTAGATGAGCTAGCAGTCTTATTTGTTTCAGTATTATTATCTGTATTTTTTGAATCACTGTTGCTAGTGGTATTATCACTATTATCTGTAGTAGCCTCAGTAGTTTTATCATTATTGGTTTGGTTAGCATTATTTTGTGGTTTTTGATTTCCACAACCACTTAATGTTACTAATATAGCTGCTACTGATAAAATAATTTTTATTTTTTTCAATTCTATTCTCCTTATTTGAGTAACTTGTTGTATTTTAATACGAACATATTTTAACATAAACATACACGGCTTACAATTTTTATATTTACTCTAAATTGTAAATGCGCTTTTGCAATAATATTATAAAGTGTACATTATAGAAATAACCTTCAGAATCTCTGCAGGTTATTTTTATCTCTCCACAAGTCTATCTTTAGGTCAACATTTTTCTTTCTAATAATTTTATGATAAGGTATTTTCTTTTTAGCCGCATAATCAGTTAAGTCTATAGCAGTTATTTAACTGACTATAAACTTATTATAGTAAACTAGAAAGATTAATGAAAATTCATCTAGTTCAATATCTGATATTATTTTTTGAATTTCAACTATTTTATCATTATTACAGATAATTTTTTTAGCAAATTTAAGATAACAGATGAAAACATAAGTCTCTTATATACTATCTCATAATATAATTCAGTTTCTATGATATCGGAAGTTTCCCTTTATCATGCTAACCGTTAAAATTAATATATGTAATTACATTAATTTTATTTAATAAGAAATAAGTAACCCTAAATAAATCCCTTGGAGGTTAGAATATGGATATAGACTTATTAGAAAAACTTATAATTTTTCAGAAAAATAAAAATAATTTTATGGAAATCTTATCTTATTTTAGTCCAAAGATAAAATACCTAAGCTATAAACTAAAATATTCTGAAGCTGAAATAGACCTTATAATATTTCTTTATGAATTAATTGCAAAAATAAATTTATATAAATTTGTTTCTAGTACAGATGCTTTAAGGTATATAAAAAGATGTCTTAGAAATCAAGCAATTGGATTATCGTATAAAGTTAATCGTGATAAAAACTTTCTCATCTTTAATTCTGACGATGAATCATTAGAATCATTTAATAAAAATAATTCTAATGATTATTCAGATATATTTTTCAATGATTTAATTTCATCATTAAAACCTAGACAAAAACAAATTGTTTATTATAAATTCTATATGCAGCTTTCAGATATTGAAATTGGTAAAATTCTTAAAATATCTAGACAATCTGTAAATACATCTAAAAGAGTTTCTTTAAATCTACTAAAAACTAAGTTATATATGGAGGGATGATATTATGTATGATGATCTTATAAAGGTTGCTATGACTCAAGGAATTTGGACATTACTTAGTTGTGTGCTTATAGTATACATATTAAAAGCACAGGAAACTAGAGACTTAAAACAGGAAGAAAGAGAAAAAAACTATCAAGAAATAATTAGAGAACTTACTGATAAATTAAACCTTTTAGATTCTATGAATTCAGCTCTAAATGAAATCAAAATTAAGATTACTTAAACTTTATTTTTTAGATTTTCCTAAGATATGACCAGTTATTTCTTTGAGATGTGTATTAAAAAGTGTTTAGTAATATAAAATAAAAGTATATAATCTTTAAACTTTATTGATTATATACTTTTATTTTCGTGTAAGCATAATGCTATTATGTTTATTTTTGTCATATATTTATGTATAATATAATTTAAATAGACTTAGATTGAGGTGATTTATGATTTTAATATTTAAATATTTAGATATTCTTCTATTCCTTGTTTTTTTCTGCATTTCATTAATTTTTATGATAAATTATATCCAATCCTACCATAGGTTAGTTGGAGATAAAAAAGCTAATTTAGTAATTGATTCACATTTATGCTCTAATAAACACTCATATTTTATGTATATCTTTATTATATTTCTTATAATAAGAAATATTGCAGAAAACTTTTCTTTATACTTACTGCTAAGTAATTGTATTCTTATATTTATTATTATTTTGTGTCTATTTTTATATGACAAAGTTGTATCTAAAATGTATTTTCTTGAAGATGGAATTTTTATTGGAAATAAATTCATTGAATATATAGATATAAGGAGCCTTGACTTTATAGAAGAAAAGAATGAGGTTTTCATTGTAAAAATATATTATACCTTTTTAGAAAAAGTTTTTACTGTTTCATATAAAATAAGTCTTGATTCAAAAAGTAAAATCGAGGATTATATTAATTCATTAAATTTTAATATTAACTTTAATGGGAAATAAATAAAACTTATTAAATCCACTCTGTGAAAAAATTTTAATATTGGTGAATATTTCATTTAACTTATGCAAATAATTATCATTGAAGTATTAACTTTCAACTATGGTAAAGAGATAGCATTTTAAATTACCCTGCTATCTCTTTTTTATTATCTATTCAATCTTATAATTATTCGCATCACACTATAATTTTGAATATTTTTTTATAAACTGCATATACTACTCTCGTAAGATAGTAGTAATTTAATTTCATTAAAAGTGAACCACCAGAATAAGCCCTTATTTGCAAGGGCTTATTTTTGTATCATTAAATAAATATCTATTCTGAATATATATATTAACTTTTCACATAATAAAATAAATCAATTAATTATACAGTTTAATTAAGAAAGGTGGATGATTTTTAATGAAGAGATTTCGTACAGCATTATTTGCTTTCTTATTAGTATTATTTACATCATTAACAACCAGCGCTTATAGTCAATCTGGTAAAACTCTTTCTCAAGGAATTTATAATGCAAGAGATTCAAATTTATTAATAAGTACTCCTATGACAGTTAAGATTGATTCTCCTAGCGGCAAGGCTATTATCTTTATACTTGATTCTGATTATTCCATGAAGGAAATGGTAAAGTTAGAAGCCGAATCTACTGAACACACTTTAAAGCCATTTGATTATGGTTCCTTAATCATAGTCGTTGGTAATTCAAGTGTTACCTTTTACTAAAAGGCACTAGAAATAGTGCCCTTCTTATATTTCAAAATTTATTTATTCATAATTCTATATCTTAGTGATGGAAGTTTATAAACACCAATACTATTATACAAACAACAATGTTAGGCATTAATATAGTCAGCAAATTACTTACTATTTTTGTCCTTTTATTTCTCTCATCTTTTTCTTCACTTAGATAATTAGCTAAGTATTTATCGCCACTAATAAAGGAACCATTTAAAATTCCACATATAACAATACAAAAAGCACTTAAAAAACCAGATATTTTTAATGTTATATTATAATCATTCAGTAAAAATCCTGCTATATATGCAACCATCGCAATAATTAAACCAATAGTAAATGATACTTTCAAAACTTCTCCTCCTCAAGAATTCGCATATGCTTATTAAGGGTAAACCCTTATATTGTAATCATTATAATTACGTTTTAATATACTTGCTAATTATGCATTATTCATAGTAGGTATAACCTTTCATTTTACTTTGTATTACTAATATAAGATTTATAAAATGAAATCCTCCAATTGATAATATAACAAAAATATTAGAAATATTAAAAGTAATTATTACTATTCCAGCCACAGCAAGATACACTGAATTTAATATTGCAAACTTTAATTGCATCCTGAAAAATTCTCTTGGTTTTATAATTGTCATTGCTGTTTTTCTTGCAAATCTTCTATTGTAGTAAGTAATTTTATCCCTATCACAAATAGAATATATTAAATAGACTACTCCCATTAAAATTGGTAATATACCAAGCCAATTCATCTCAAATCCCCCTAATAAAAATGTTCTATTACAGATAACCCAACTATAATATATACTTATGCGTATACCTCACCGAAATCATAAATATTTTGATTCCGAAAAGCAATGAAAATCGAACTTATGTGAATCCTCACCAAAATCTAATATAATCCTATTGAAAGCTGCTAAGAATGGCTTTTTCAATTTCTTTAATAGCCATATCGTACTCTTTAATTCCAGTTAAGGCCTTAAATTCTTCATTGTCAATAATTGATTTAAGCATTTTCTTTCTAACTATTTTTTGCTCTTCAGGTTTTATTTCTAATTCAACTTTATTAAAGTAAGGATTGCTGCTGTAGTCATATCCCATAGAAATTACTTCTTCAATATAGGTTTTAAACCATTTGGCAGCAGCTTCTTTATCTCCAATTTCAATATATAATTCAACATATTTATATGCAGCTGAACCTAATCCAATATGAAACATATCCTGAATCTTATGGCATGCATCTAGATAAAGCATTGCCTTTTCATAATCTTTTTCTTTCTTTGATGTCTTCGCCATTATAATTAGCATAAGGATACTATTATTTAGATAATTCAATAATTTATTGCTGCAAAATTTTTGAATTTCTTCTTTCTTTCCCTGCTTTTCAAGAATAACTGGGTATAGAGTTACTGGATCCAAGCTTTTGGGAAGTTCATTAAGTGCTCTTTCGCTTTCTTCATAATTTCCTAAAATCATATTTATATGAGCAATAAAAAACAGAGCTATTTGCATATATTTAGGATCTTTACTTTCAGCTATCTTCTTAAACAAATCTAAAGCTTCTTGTCTTTTTGCTTTTACAAACTCTTCTGAATCCCCCTCAGACATCATAAGGTATGTGTTAAGTAACCCTGCAACCACCACTTTTAAATGAATACTATTTGGATATTCGCTTAGATATCTTTTACATTCTTTCTCACCAACTGCATATCCTTCATGAAGAAATAGTTTTGTTAGCTTTGATTTTATATTATTAACTTCTTCTTCAGAAAGTTCTTTATGAAATGATAATAATGTATCAATAGATGTGTTTAAAGCTCTGGCTAAAGGTGCTAATATTGAAATATCAGGCATTGAATTCCCATTTTCCCACTTACTTACTGCTCCTGCTGAAATTCCAATCATAAGAGCTAATTCCTCTTGAGTCAATTTTCTCTCTTTTCTTAACTTTAAAATTGTTTCCCCTATATTTAATTCGTTCAATTCTATACCTCCGATATTTAGGCTTCAAAATGCCTTTTGATAAATTTATTATAAGTTTACCTTTTATAACAAACAATAGAGGCTAATTCACATTTAAATTAAGAAAACTTGAATATCATTCGACTTAAACTTATTTAAAAATACACAAAATTCAAGAACAATTTTTATTGATGATTATTATGCAGTACTTACTTAATACATTATAATTATGCTGCACGAAGTTTTTTCCATTTTCGAATTTTGCTGCGAAAAGATTTAAAAGGCGCAACAGTATTTATATGAATCCATTTCCAAACTGGCCAATTAGATGGTATTGATTGTGCCCACTTTCTGCCTCCTGGATTAAATAACTGATCCTCATCAAAACCTTTTATCCATAAAATAATATCCTCTACATTTGAAATATATATTTCCTTTAACTCTGATAACGAATAGTCATTATATTTAGCATAAAATCTTTTATATAACTTTCCTAGTTGATTCCACTTAAAATCTTTATCTGGTGTTATTACTTCCTTTCCAGCCAATTCATCACTTTCCCAGCTTTTAAGCAGCTGCATCCACCCAAGTTGATATGCAATGATTTGTCCAGGGGCTCTATCGACTCCTTCTATAATAAGATTTTTATCATTTTCTGCTACATCATCAAATTCCTTTATAAAAAGTGTTGATGTCTTTTTTATTTCATTTATGAAAGTTTCTTTATCCGCATATTGCTCCATAACTACACCTCCTATTTTGTATAATAATACAGCATAAAACTTGACAGCATCATGTCATATTAATTAACTTTACTAGAGTATTAATTAGCTTTAGTGAAATATTAGTTTATCTAAAAAATACAGGTAGTTAACTGTATAAGTAGTACCGCTATCTTTATATCTATTTTAAGCAAGACTCTATATAATCAACTGGTACATCCATCCTAATAGCAGTTTCTTCTATGGATAGACCACTATTTAAGAATCTTTTTACGACAGTAACTATATTTTCTCCAACTTCGATAATATGCTTGTCAGGATCATAAAATCTAATAACACGCTGCCCCCAAGAATGTTCTATCATAGGATGTACATAATTAATATCTGAGATGCTGTTAATCTTTTGGATAAAACTGTCAAAATCATCTTCCTCAAAATATAATTCCGCTACATTTCCGCCAAAAGCAATTTCATCATTTTGTTTGCATATAAATGATAACCAAGTATCTTTTGTTTGTAATGCAATACCACCAGTCAAAGTTACATTTGCTCCAAAGTCAACAACAACCTCTAACCCAAGTACTTCATAATAAAATTTCTTTGATTTCTCCATATTAGAAACAACTATCATTGGATTTGAAAACTTCATTTTATTCCTCCCCTTTAGCTAGCTTTATCTCTTCTAACCTTTCCTCAGCTGCTTTAATTGCCTGAGTTCCTGTTTTACACAGTACATTTATTCCCTTAACAATAGTTACAATTACATATGCTTCTACTAATTCTTCCATAGTTAAACCTGCTTCTACAGCTGCAACAGCATGTGCCTTTGCTCCACTTACTTCATCATCTAAGCTATCCAATATAGTAAAAATTAATTCCCTTGTTTTTTTAGGAAGGTGTCCATTTTCAATCGATTCACGCATTGCCAAATATCCACTTAACCTATCTGGCGAATATTTAGAAAGTGCATCAGCAAATGGCGGATTCCATTTCAATTCTTCCTTATAATATTTAAGTATACTTTCAAAATCCTTCATAACTAAACTCCCCCTCATTTCTTATTTTCTTGAGAATATTAACCCAAACTATATTTTCTTAAAAATATAATCAACAAATCCTTGTCTTACCTAATCCTTTCTATTAAAAACATTTTATAAATCACCTAAATTTAGCATTGCTACAGCCTTTTATTTCTTCTAAAATATTCTGACATTATAACTAAATAATAACATATATTACAATTATAAATTATTTAGATTTTATTAAGTTTAAGTCTATGTGCTGAAATATAAAATTATATTTTTTTACTTAAATCTTTAGCAAACCAGGTGTTCGATTGAAACTAAAATTTAGAAACTTAATTACAATATATATTTTCAATAGACTCCAATTAAATTTATTACATTCTTTGACACAATATATCCATAACAATCAAAAATATACAAAATTCAATCCTAGCAATGAATGCTTTATGATTTATATTGATGTATTTTGTTGAAATTCAGATTAAAATATATTCTTCAGAAAGAAGGAACTATTTAATTTTTTGAGAATTTTAAATTATAGGTAAATAAATATAAAAATATCAATTTATGAGGGGTGTGTTTTTATGAATTTTAATTTTAATACTAGTTTTTCTATGGAGTTTGATGCTATTGACAATAAGCATAAAGAATTATTTAATCGAGTTAATAAACTTCTTTATGCTTTAGAAAAGGAAAAGGATAGTAATGAAATTTTAAAAGCTTTAGACTCTGTTGAACATTATGCAAATAATAATTTTGATGAAGAAATGACCCAAACAAAATACAATTTTTCTGAACTTAAGATGTGCCACAGAAAGCTTAATATGGAAATAAAAAAATTAAGATATTCATTTGAAAATCCAGGAGTTTCATCATTATTTACTCCTCTAATGCAGAAGGAAATAATGAAGTGGAGTAAAAATTACATAATTGGCTTACATAAATATACATATGCATTTTTAAACGAGAACTCTTCATCTTCTGCTGAAGTTATGTTATAGCAAGATGATTTAACTCAACCATTGGCTTCGTTTTTTACTTCTTCAAATAATTACCCCTGCACCGTGTTTCACGGCACAGGGGTAGTTTCTATATATTTTGTATTATTTTACAACGTCTCTTGTTCAATTATTATAATAATTTTAGCTCCTAACTTTAAATATATTATGGAATATCCCCATTAAAGTTAATAGTTGACATTATCAGTCCTCATTACGGACTTTCACCGATTATAACACGTGCCTATACGGGCACACCAAAAATATAACATATGTTACTAAAAGCCATCTCGCTAATAAAATCAATCTTTAATATTAATTCCAAACATATCTAAGACATAAAAAGCAAGACTAAAATCTAGCCTTGCCTTCTTAATTTATAACTTTTTATAAAAATTATTCTTTTATTAATATGTTCAATAACTTTACATCTGTTAATGCTTCCATTCCATATTGGATATCAGCTTCTAATGCAAAAATGTCACCTTCGCTTATTACTGATTCGTCATTTTCATTGTAAACAACTTTAGCTTTTCCTTCTATTACAATAAATAAAGATTCCATTTGATAATATTCCTTATCAATGCTTTCTCCTTTTGCATATGAAAAGAATCTAACTTCATGTTTTTCATTATCTACTAAAGCCTTACTTGCTATTGTATTTCCTGAAT
>CAURJV010000096.1:0-17142 GCA_963524945.1 uncultured Clostridium sp. | reverse complement strand
TAATGAGAATATTTGGATCAGAAAAGATTCAAGGTGTTGTTGAAAAATTAGGACTTCAAGAAGAAGAAGCAATTGAAAGTAAAATGGTTTCAAAAGCTATTGAAAATGCTCAAAAGAAGGTTGAAGGAAATAACTTCGATATTAGAAAACAATTATTGGGTTATGATGATGTAATGAATATCCAAAGAGAAGTTATCTACAAACAAAGATCAGAAGTTCTTGAAGGCGAAGATGTAAAAGAAGAAATACTATCAATGACAAAGGATATTATTGCAGATGCTGTTAATGCACATGTTACAGGTGAATCAGAAGATTATAGAGAAGAATTCTTGCATCTAATGGTTACTTTACAAGATATATGTATAGCACCAGGTACAGTTAATTTGCCTAGTCTTGAAAATATGTCTAATGAAGAGATAGTTGAAAGTTTATATGAATCAGCACGTAAATTCTATGAACAAAAGGAAGAAGAATTTGGTTCAGAAAGGTTAAGAGAAATTGAAAGAGTTGTTCTTTTAAGAGCTGTTGATACTAAATGGATGAATCATATAGATAATATGGATCACTTAAAACAAGGTATCGGGCTTCAGTCATTTAAGCAAATTGATCCTGTTCAAGCGTATCAAATGGAAGGTAGTGAAATGTTTAATGAAATGATTAAAGCAATCAAAGAAGAAACAGTTAGACTACTATTCCATGTTAAAATAGAAGTTGCACCAGAAAGAGTAAGGGTTGCTCAAGAAACTGCAGCAATTCATCAGGAATCTTCAAGTGCTGCGGCTCCAGGGCCAGGACAAAATCAACCAGGAGGACCTAGCGCAGGACCAGTAGCTCCTGTTAGGAATTTAGATAAGCACGGAAGAAATGAATTATGTCCATGTGGCAGCGGAAAGAAATTTAAAAATTGTTGCGGAAGAGAAGCATAATTAAATTTAAAACTTTGTAGTAAACTCCAAAGAGTTTAGAAAATGATAAATATGGTATAATAAATTCCGTAGAGGTTTAAAGAATTGTCATTTAGAATTAAATGCAATCTTAAAGAGCTTCTGCGGAATTCTTATTAATACTAGATTTTTTGAAAGAGGTGAAGAATAGATGATAATTGAACTTGAAAAGGAATTAGTTAAACTTCCAGGTATAAAAAAATCTATAGAAGAAATGGGGGCTTCACTTTGACCGAGATAGGTTAGAAAAGGAGCTTAATGAGTTAGAATATCAAATGCAAGAATCGAGTTTCTGGGACAATATAAAAAAAGCTGAAGAAGTTACCAAAAAGGGTAAATCAATAAAAGATAAAATTGAAAATTTCGATAAGCTGAAGTCTCAGATTGAAGATATAGAAGTATTAAAAGAAATTATGGAAGATGACGATGAAGAGTCTGCTAATGAAATAATACAAACGTTAAGAGATATACAAGCACAGATTGATGATTATAACATGAAAGTGCTCTTATGTGGAGAATATGATAAAAATAATGCCATTTTGACACTTCATGTTGGTGTTGGAGGGACTGATGCTAATGATTGGACAGAAATGCTCTTAAGGATGTATACAAGATGGTGCGAAAAACAAGGCTATAGTATTGAGACTCTAGATTTGCTTCCAGGAGATGAAGCTGGAATTAAAAGTGTTACTTTAAAAGTTACTGGAGAATATGCATATGGTTACTTAAAAGCGGAGAAAGGTATTCATAGGTTGGTTAGAATATCGCCATATAATGCTAATGGCAAGAGGCAAACATCATTTGCATCTATGGAAGTTCTTCCGGAACTTACAAAGGAACAAGATATAGAAATAAGATCTGATGATCTGAAAATAGATACTTATAGATCAGGAGGCGCTGGAGGTCAGCATGTTAATAAAACAGACTCAGCAGTAAGAATAACTCATATTCCTACTGGAGTAGTTGTACAGTGCCAAAACGAAAGAAGCCAATTCTCTAACAAAGATACAGCTATGGAAATGTTGAAGTCTAAATTAGTTGAGCTAAAAGAAAGAGCACATAAAGAAAAAATTGAGGACTTAACTGGAGAATTAAAAGATATGGGATGGGGAAGTCAAATAAGATCATATGTATTTCATCCATACAGTATGGTGAAAGATCATAGAACTAATATGGAAACGTCAAATGTTACAGCAGTAATGGATGGCGAAATAGATATGTTTATAAATGCATATCTAAAACAGTAATAAAAAAACTTAATATTTGTTCTTATAAAAAGACTTCTATCTAATAATTTTAGGTAGAAGTCTTTTTGATTTATGCTAGAAATTTTAAAAATAAAGGTGATAGTAAATAATAATGAATATAAACAAGCATATTTCTATAGCTAAGCAGACTTATAAAATATATCAATTAAAGAATAGACAGCAATAAGAATTATACAGACATATAAAGATATATTAAGTCCTGGTTTAAGTATAGACATAATCCCACCAACTATTAATGCTGTCATTATTACTACACTAACAAATTTAAAGAAGCCTGATTTATTTGTTAGAAGTGTTGTAACAGATGAAAACATAATCAAAATTAATACTAGGAAATAAAATATATTTTTTAAGTTAACTGAGTAACTCATTATTTGAAATTCATTCAAGGCAAGTATTGAGAGTAAAAATAATAATGAGAAAGAGCATATTCTACTAATGTTTTTAATCATAAACTCATCACCCCTGGTAAATATTTACATAATAATTATACAGTTAGATTTTTATTCAAGCAATAACAATTTTTATATAAATCAATCAACTATTATATAATCACTCTATAAGACGAGAATTAATAATTGAAATTAATTCCTAAAATGGCACTGAAATATGATAAAATATATTCATATTAATAGAGGAGTTGAATTTATGAATATTCTAATAGTCGAAGATGAAAAAGATATTAGAAATCTTATTTCATTGCATATGAGGAAGGAAAACTATGAAGTTTATGAAGCGTCTGATGGAAGAGAAGCTTTAAATATATTTGAAAATGAAAAAATAGATTTAATTTTATTAGATATAATGATGCCAAATGTTGATGGGATCTCAGTGATTCAAAAGGTACGAGCTGTGTCTACTATTCCTATAATCTGTATTACAGCAATGGGGAATGATTCTGATAAAGTTTTGGCTTTAGGGCTTGGAGCCGACGATTATTTAGTAAAGCCTATAAGCCCAATTGAATTATCTGCTAGAGTGGCATCTAATATTAGAAGATGTTACAAATATGCTGAACATAAAGACATAATTTATTCAACAGGGGATTTAAAATTATTTACTGAGACATTTGAGGTTTATAAGGGGAATAGAAAAATTGATTTAAACCCAAAAGAATTCAAAATTTTAAAATTATTAGTTTCAAACTTAGGTAAAGTATTTACTAAGAAACAAATATATGAAGAAGTATGGGAGGAAGCTTATTTTGGTGATTCTAATAATATAATGGTCCATTTGAGTCATATTAGAGAGAAAATAGAGGATGATCCTAAGAATCCGATTTACATAAAAACCATAAGAGGAATAGGCTATAAAATCGAGAGGGTTACAATGCATGAAAGCTAAAAAAATAAAAAGGAGTGTAACAACAGAATTATTCTTTATATATTTTTTAGGATATATAGCTATAAACATAATACTATTAATAGCTATTATTGGATCTATTGTTGCTTATGGAGCTTTATGCGGCCCTCGTACATATAATTCCTATTTTAGAGAGCTACAAAATAAACTTGTAAAAGATTATACAAGTATAACTGATGGGGATTTGTCTGATATAGATGGTTTTATGGTAAAAATAAATAATGAGAATAAAGTTCTTTACATGAGGGGACATGTTATCGAGGAATTTAAAAATATAAATTTGCAAAGCTATATGTATTTATTTGGATTAACAAAGGATAATGAAGAATCACTAAACGATGATATTAGAACCATGTTTGCATTATCAGATTTCAATAATTCAATAATTGAAACAAAAGATAATGTTAAATATTCACTATATAGCAAGTATCTAAAAGAAGAAGATTCTTTAGTGGTAGTTGGTTTCCCGTATTCAGAGATTACAAAGCCGAATAGAATCACCAAAGTAATACCTCATAATCTAATAATAAAAATAATGGGTGCGTTCAATGTTCTATTAATTCTCTCGATAGTGTATATTTTAGCTAAAGCAACTTCTAGTGCATTTATAAAACCAATAAAGACATTATTGGCTGGAGTAATAGAGATATCTCATGGCAATTATAATATACGTTTAGATATAGATAAAAAGAATGAATTTCTTGAATTAGCAAATGGATTTAATATGATGGCAGGAACTATACAAAATGAAAAAAGTCAAAAGGAAAAATTACAGAAGATAAAAGAGGATTTAATATTAGATATATCGCATGATTTAAAAAACCCTCTTTCATCAATTTTAGGATATAGTGAGATTTTAATTAATAATAATGATTTAGATGAAAAGGAAAAGTTAGAATACTTAAATATAATAAATAAGAATTCACAAAGAGCAAATAAATTAATAACAGACCTGTTTGAATTTTCATTATATGATAATTCTGATTATAAAATGATTACCGTAAAAGCAGATATAGCCGAATTTGTTAGACAAATAATAGCAAACTACATTCCAGAATTTGATCATAAAAAGTTTGAATATGATTTTGAAATAATTGAAGAGCCCTATTATGTAATGATAAATGAAGAAAAGTTATCTAGAGCCATAAATAATGTATTGGACAATAAAGTTAAATACAATCCAGTAGGAAGTAAAATAGGTGTAAAGACAGAAGTGAGAGATAATTATTTCTACATTATATTATCGGATAACGGTGAATGTATTCCTCAAAAATATAGAGAAAATATATTTAATCCATTTGTTAGAGTTGATAAATCAAGAAACTCAAAAACTGGAGGAACAGGACTTGGATTATCTATCACAAAGAAAATATTAAATAAACATAATGGTGATATTAGAATTATAGATAGTGGAATAGGGACAACTTTTGAGATCATGTTGCCACTTGTTGTATTTAAGAATAAAATCTAAATTTAAAGCTTGGATTAGCAATTTATTTTTTAAGGTTAATTTAATATTGTTGTAAGCAGCGTTTAATAAGAGGCATTTATACTAAGTATAGTAGAGGAGTTGGAGCAGGTAGTATACATTATGCTTAGTATAATTTATTAAAAGTAACTTTAGCTTAATGCTTTAATATCAGGTAGAAGAAAGAGAAGGAAAATTTATGGACAACGATAAAAATGAATTAGAAAATATTGATTCAAACATAGAATATGATAATTTGAAAGAAGAAACTGGTACCATTAATACAGAAGAACACTTTAAGGAAAATGGTTTAGTTATAAAATTGAAAGATAAAAAAGGAATTTTAGGAGCAGTAGGAGCTTTTCTATTAGTACTTTTGAAATTTAAAGCTATTTTATTTTTAGTGCTAGGAAAATTAAAATTCTTAGTAATATTATTAAAGCTTGGTAAATTTGCATCAACATTTATATCTATGCTACTAATGATTGCAATATACGCTAGGATGTATGGAGTGGCATTTGGAGTTGGCTTTGTATTATTGCTTTTAATTCATGAAATGGGACATTATCTTACGGCTAAATTAATTAAATTAGATGT
The DNA here is from genome assembly GCA_963524945.1 of uncultured Clostridium sp. GTDB lineage: Bacteria > Bacillota > Clostridia > Clostridiales > Clostridiaceae > Clostridium. The sequence goes on along the minus strand of CAURJV010000096.1, from coordinate 11,503 downwards.
AAGCCTTCCAATTTTCATTCCTTTTGTAGGTGCTTTTATTAGCATGAAAGAAGAACCCAAAGATGCAGCAACAGAAGCGAAAGTTGCTATAGGAGGGCCTGTGTTAGGAAGTATAGGTGCACTAATTTGTTTATTGTTTTACTTTATATCTGGAGAAGACTTTTTGGCAGCACTAGCATATGTAGGTTTTATGTTAAATCTATTTAATCTTATACCTGTTCATCCGCTTGATGGTGGAAGAGTGGTTTCGGCTATATCACCCAAGTTGTGGCTCATAGGAATACCAATTGGTATAATTGCTCTTTTTAAAGCCTTTAATCCAATTATTGTACTATTGCTTATACTTGGAATTGCAAAAGTTATTGAACAATATAGAAAATCAGATAAATCGTATTATGAAGTAAAAACATCTATTAGGTGTATGTTTGCATTAAGTTATTTCGGATTAATGTTATTTTTGGGACTTGGAATAACATATATCCATGGAATTCATTCTTCTGTACTTATTCAATAAAAATTGGAGGTGGTGAATATGTATTTTAATATACCAGGAACAAAAGATATTCTTGTTAAAAACTTGACCGGTGAAGACTTAAAGGATATATATTTAAGCTTTGAGGGAATAGAAAAACATCCATTAAAAATAGCCAATATAAGAAAGGATGGGCAAGTGGTTAAAACTTTAGTACTAAGTTATTTGAATAAAGTAACGGAACTAAAACTCTATTATTATAAAAATAGACCAAAACAAGAAATAGTAGTATATAATGAATTGAGCAAAAAGGATTTGAGAAAATTAATTATTGAGATTAGCAAGGAAAATGGTGAACTTAAAGTGAAGACTTCTATAGAAGAAAAATATATATAATTATTGCTTTCAATTGAAATAAGTTTATAATATTAATAGTAATATAAGATTATTGCCATTGCTAAAAATAGTAATGGCAATAATGATTTATATGGTAAAATAGTATTGTAATGGCAATAACTATTTGGGTAACTTAATATAAGCAGGAGGAAATTATGAATTCAATTGAAGAAAGAATCGCAAAAGAATTAGAAATAAAATTAAGCCAAGTTCAAAATGTTATTGGGCTTTTAGATGATGGAAATACAGTTCCTTTTATTTCAAGATATAGAAAAGAAGCAACAGGAGGGCTTTCGGATGAAGTTTTAAGAAAGTTATCTGAAAGACTTACGTATTTAAGAAATTTAGAGGAAAGAAAAGCTGATGTTACAAGGCTTATAAAAGAGCAAGAAAAATTTACTGATGAAATAGGGAAAGCACTAGAAAATGCAACAACTTTAACAGAAGTTGAAGATATATATAGACCGTTTAAACCTAAAAAGAGAACAAAGGCAACAATAGCTGCAGAAAAGGGATTAAAGCCTCTTGCAGAATTGATTTTAGAAGGAAGGTCTAGCGGTAACTTAGATGAAGAAGCTACTAAATATATAAGTGAGGAAAAAGGAGTAGGAAGCAGTACAGAAGCTATTCAAGGAGCTTTAGATATAATAGCTGAAACTATCTCTGATGAAGCTAAGTACAGAAAGTATATAAGAGAATTTGTTATTAGAGAAGGTAATATAGAATCAAAGGGAAGCTCAGATGGGCCAACACCATATGAAATGTATTACGAATATTCTGAAGCAGTAAATAAAATACCACCTCATAGAATATTAGCTATAAATAGAGGAGAAAAAGAAAAAATCCTAAATGTTAAAATAACTGTTAATGAAGATAAAATAATTCAATACTTAGAAAATCAAGTATTAAAAGGTAATGAAGTTTTAGATGAAAAATTAAGACTTGCAATTAGGGATTCGTTAAAAAGATTAATTTATCCATCGATAGAAAGAGAAATAAGAAGTGAATTAACTGATATAGGTGAAGAAGGTGCTATTAAGATATTTAAAGAAAACTTGAAAGCATTATTATTACAAGCGCCTATTAAAGGAAAAGTAGTAATGGGATATGATCCAGGATTTAGAACTGGCTGTAAAATAGCGATTCTAGATGCAACAGGAAAGTTTTTAGAAAATACAGCAGTATATCCTACAGTGCCTAAAAGAGATATCGAAGGAACAAAGAAAACTTTAAAAGCTCTTATTGCTAAGCATAATGTTGATGTTATATCCCTTGGAAATGGTACAGCATCAAGAGAATCAGAAGAAGTTATTGCAGAAATGATTACGGAAATAAAAAATGAAACTGGAAAAGAATTAGCATATGTAATAGTATCTGAAGCAGGAGCGTCAGTTTATTCAGCATCAGAACTTGCAACTAAGGAATATCCAGATTTAGATGTTACAGTAAGAGGAGCAATTTCAATAGGAAGAAGGTTGCAAGATCCACTTGCGGAACTAGTTAAGATAGATCCTAAGGCTATAGGAGTAGGACAATATCAGCACGATGTCACTCCTAAAAAGTTAGAAGAATCCTTAGCAGGTGTAGTAGAAGACTCAGTTAACACTGTTGGAGTTGACTTAAATATAGCAACACCATCGCTTTTAACACATATTTCGGGAATAAATGCATCTATCGCTAAAAATATTGTTGACTATAGAGAAGAAGTAGGAAGATTCACTTCAAGAAAAGAACTATTAAAAGTTAAGAGATTAGGTCAAAAGGCTTATGAGCAATGTGCTGGATTTTTAAGAGTTGATGATAGCAAAGAACCTTTGGATAATACATCTGTGCATCCAGAGTCTTATGCTATAGCTAAGAAGCTAATAGAATTACTTGGTTACAATAAAGAAGACCTTAAGAATAATAAATTAGATGACATTGATGAAAGAGCTCAATCTCAAGGATTAAAAAAATTAAGTGAAACATTGGAAGTTGGAGAGATGACTCTAAAGGATATAATAAAAGAATTAAAGAAGCCAGGCAGAGATCCTAGAGAAGAAATGCCAAAGCCAATACTAAAAACGGGAATAATAGAACTTAAGGACTTAAAACCTGGTATGGTTTTAGCTGGAACTGTTAGGAATGTATCTGATTTTGGAGCATTTGTAGATATAGGAGTGCATCAAGATGGATTAGTTCACAAAAGTCAAATGGCAAATAGATTTGTAAAGCATCCTTTAGATATAGTTAAAGTTGGAGATATAGTAAAGGTAGCGATATTGGAAGTTGATGAAAAGAGAAAGAGAATATCATTAACTATGAAAGATATTGATGAATCAGCAGAAGTATAGTTAACATAATAAATTGAATTTAAAGTCTTAAGAGTATGGATATATTTATTCTTAAGACTTTTCTGATTACAAACTTTTTATAGGCAGAAATATATGGTTGTATACTAATAATTATTTAATACGTTCTAAATATTGTGGATATTTTTATGCTAACGATTAGCGTGTATAAATGAAGAGTATGATATAGTAATATAGAAAAGTATTTTTAATAAATAAAGATGAATAAAATTGCAGGTTTATAATAAGGAGGAAAAGCAATGATTAGATGGGGAATTATAGGACTTGGAAATATAGCTTTAAGATTTGCGAAGAGTTTATCATACTCTAATGAAGGTAAACTGTATGCTATAGCATCTAGAACTAAGGAAAAGCGTGATGAATTTTATGATAAGTATAATTGTGAGAAAGTTTATGAAAATTATAATGAATTATTAAGAGATGAAGAAGTGGATGCTGTATATATAGCATTACCTCATGGCTTTCATAAACACTGGTCCATCGAAGCTTTAAGGCATAAAAAGGCTGTGCTTTGTGAGAAGCCTGTAGGGATAAATTCGGAAGAAATGAAGGAAATAAAAAAAGAAGCTGTGTTAAATAATACATTCTTCATGGAAGCAATGAAGACAAGGTTTATTCCGATAATTAGTGATATTAAGAAAGTAATAAGAAATAAAGAGATTGGAGATATAACGGCTATAGAAGCTAATTTTTGCAATAATGTAGAAAATATTAAACCGGGATCATATTTATTAGATAAAGATCAAGGTGGGGCGTTACTTGATGTGGGAATTTATCCATTGTCATTTGTAATGGATATGATTGATTCGGAGGTTAAAAGTGTCAAATCTTGCATGGATATAAATGAATCAGCAGTTGATTCCTATTTTAAAGCAATACTTACTTTTGAAGATGGAGTAATAGGAACTGTAGAAGGGGCAATTGATAGAAATAAAGAAAGGACAGCTATTATTAGAGGAACAAAGGGATGGATGGAGATTCCTATGTATAATAGACCAAACGAAGCTGTTGTTAATCTAAATTCGGGCAAGTCATATACAATTGAAAAAGATATAGAATTTGATGACATGTATGCAGAGATTAAAGAAGTTCAGAACTGTTTAAAAGAGTCAAAGCTTGAAAGTGATTATTTAACTTTAAATGAATCAATTCGAGTTATGGAAGTACTAGATAGAATTAGAATGAATGCGGAATAAAAAAGTGATTGGATGAACTACTTACAATGATTAGGTGGGAGAGAGAAACATATAAAATGGATGAAGTAAAAGTTTATACTAACAGAAAAAATATTGTACTTTTAGCAACATTATGTTGCTTTTTATGGGGAAGTGCATATCCGGCTATAAAAGTTGGATATTCACTATTTAATATAAGTGACATAGGTTCTAAATTGATTTTTGCGGGATATAGGTTTACGCTTGCAGGTATTTTTATACTTATATTTGAGCTTATGTCAAAAAGAGTTATATTTAAATTTACTAGAAAGCAGTTTGGTCAGATAACATTATTAGGGTTAACTCAAACTGCACTTCAATATATATTCTTTTATGTGGGAATGTCATATACTACAGGGGTTAGAGGATCTATAATAAATGGAACAGGAACTTTTGTAAGTATAATTCTAGCTCATTTTATATATAAGAATGATAGGTTAAATTTAAATAAGATAATAGGATGTGTTATTGGATTTGTAGGAGTAGTAATTGTTAACTTAAATGGAGAATCATTAGGAGGAACATCTGTCACTTTTAAAGGTGAGGGATTTATAATGGTTGCTGCAATAATATTTGCTGCGTCAGCAATATATGGCAAGAAGATAACGCAAAATCAACAACCTTCAATAGTAACTGGTTTTCAGCTATTTATAGGAGGAATTCTTCTTACAGCATTAGGATTTGCATTAGGAGGTAGCTTAGAAGGATTTACAGTGAAATCAACATTACTACTTATATATATGGCACTACTATCATCAATAGCCTTTACTGTTTGGACACAATTATTAAAATATAACAAAGTAGGATTAATATCAGTATTTAATTTTTTAATACCTGTATTTGGAACATTGTTATCAGCATTAATCTTAGGAGAAAATATATTTGATATCAAGATATTAATAGCGCTTCTTTTAGTTTGTTATGGAATATTTCTAGTTTATAGAGTTAAGAAAGAAAAGTAGAATGGGGATATTGTGTATAACATATATTTAGAAAGCTTAATTTTTGTAAGGAAATCTTTTAACTTATGAGAATGGATGCATAATTAAATTCTAAATAAGGAGATATTCATTTAGGATTGATATAAGATTATTATGGATAGTGATTTTATAAAAGAGGACTTGCTTTTAGGCAAGTCTTCTTTTATAAAGAGGTTGACTCTATCCCAACTATAGACTTTATAATTTATATTAGGAAATATATTTGTAAAGGGAAGATAAAAATATGTTTAAAAAGTTTTTGAAATACTCTATTCCATCAGCATCGGCTATGTTTGTATCATCATTATATACAGTTATAGATGGTATTTTTGTAGGTCGAGGTGTAGGAGATTTGGGTTTAGCAGCAGTTGCAATTGCAATGCCAGCTACAATAGTTTTATTCGGAATAGCTACAATGTTTGCAGTTGGCGGAGGTGCTCTAGTTTCTAAAAACTTTGGAGCTAAAGATAAAGAAAGAGCAGTATATATTTTTCGCCAAGCATTTAAATCAATTATAATATTAAGTAGTATTATTAGTTTTGTATTTATAGTTTTTTCGGAGTACATAGTAGTTCTTTTGGGGGCAACTGAAAATTTGAAGGAGTTGTCGGCAGAATTTTTGAGATACTATTCATTGTTTTGTATACCTAGTTTGTTAGGAATAACTTTGAATGGATTCATTAGAAATGATGGAGGCCCTAAGTTAGCTATGATATCAACTATAGCTGGTACAGTGGTAAATATATTATTAGATTATATATTTATATTTCCTTTAAATATGGGTGTTAAGGGAGCCGCTATTGCTACTGGACTTGGGCAAGTAGCGACAATAGCTATAATACTGCCTCATTTTTTAAAGAAGAAAGGTCAATTAACTTTTGGAAATGTGAAGCTGGAAATGAATGTGGTTAAAGAGATTATTACCATAGGTTTTCCATCGTTTTTTGCAGAAGCAGCCTTTTCGATAATAATATTCTTCTATAATATAGTTTTAGGAATCTATATAAGAGAGGAAGGAATTGCGTCATATAGTATAATAAATTATATAACTACAAATATTTATATGATGCTTCTAGGTGTTAGTTTAGGAGCCCAACCATTAATAAGTTACTATTTTGGAGCTAGGGATACAAAAAAGATGTTTACATTTTATAAGTTTGCACTAATAGCGTCAGTCGCGGTAAACTTATTGTTTACCTTAGTATGTTTTATATTTGGAAAGAATTTTATAGGTTTGTTTACAACAGATAAGGAATTAATAAATATAGCGTATATTGGACTTAATATGACTAATTTAGCTTATTTTTTCACAGGTTTAAATTTAAGCACATCGATGTACTATCAATCTATAGAAATGCCAAAGTTCTCTAACTTAATTTGTGCTTTTAGATCTTTTGTATTTTTGCCAGTAATTTTATTTTTAGCTGCACATTATTATGGTACAAATGGAATATGGGCTAGTATGATTTTTTCAGAAATATTAACGTTTTTAGCAGTAAATATTGTTACTAATACAAAAACTAATACAAAAAAAGCCATATCAGTATAAGATGGCAAGGGGGATAAATATTGAGTAATTTTTCTATTGGGGAAATGTCAAAATTGAATAACATATCAATTCAGACACTGAGATATTATGACAAAATAGGTTTGCTAAAACCAAAGGTCATTAGTGAAAAAAGCCAATATAGGTATTATAGTATAGAACAATTTTTTCAAATGGATGTGATTAAATATTATAAGACATTGGGATTATCCCTAAATGAGATAAAAAAATTAATGGGTAGAAGCACTTCTATGGAAGAAAAACTTGATATGATAAATTTTCAGCAAGAGGTTTTGAAAAATAAGCTATTAGAAATGGAAATAATAAAAAATCACTTAGAGTATATGAAAAACACAGTTTCTTCAATTATTGAATATGAAACTGATAAAATATTTATTAAATATAATGGAAAAAGGGAATATATAAGTTATGATTGCGTCTCAGCCACTATTGATGAATTGGAAATTAACTACAGAAAAGTAATGCCTAATGGTGAAAATCAACTAGAAAAATTAAGTTATGAATTATCCTCAATGGTTTCCTATGATGAGTTAAAAGAAAAGATGGTTTATAAGAATATAATGACAAATAATTATGTAAGAATGCTAAAAAATGAAGGAAGGGCAATTGTCTTACCTGAGGGAGAGTATATAACAATATATTTTGAAGGTGGATGTTTTGAAAATAAGAAATATTATAATAAAATTATTGATTATATAAATAAGGATAATATTAAGATAAGTGGCGATTTCCATGAAGTGTATATCCTTCCTCAAGTAAATGAAGATGGAAAAGAGAATACTTTGATGAAGCTTGAGATAATGAAAAAGGAGAATTAACATATGTTAAAAGAAATTCATGATAAACTGATTGCTCTGACAGATGAAGAAGTAAACATTTTAAGTGGAGAGAATTCTGTAAATAGAAGCATTTATACAGACGATGGAAGTTTCATTGTAGATAGCAATAAACTACTACCAAGTGGGGAACTAATAGATATTAGAAAGCATATTAGATTTATTAATTTTCCAAGTCATAATCATAATTACATTGAGTTTAATTATGTTTATCAAGGCAAGCTTACTCAAATCATAGATAACAATGAAATAACTTTACAAAAGGGCGAATTAATTTTCTTGAATCAATATATAATTCATGAGATAAAAGCATCGGACAAAGAGGACATAATTATTAACTTTATAATCAGGCCTGAATTTTTTGACTATATAATAACTTTGTTAGATAAAGAAAATATAGTAAGTAAATTTTTACTAACTACATTATATACAGATTATGATGAAGGAGAATATCTATATTTTAAAGTTTCTGAAAGAAAAAATATTCAAGAGTTATTAGAAAAAATAATAATTGAGCTGTATACTAATTCGATAATGAAAAAAGCGACAATAAAATTGCTAGTAGGGCTTTTATTAGTAGAGTTAGTAAAGAATTCACAGGATATAGAGACATATTCTGTGGATAACTATGAGAAGATGTTGATAATTCAGAGTCTTAAATACATAGAGGAATTTTATAGTACAGCTACTCTGCTAGAACTCTCAGAAAAATTAAATCAACCAGATTATAAACTTAGCAAATTAATAAAGAAACATACTAAAATGACTTTTAAAGAATTATTGCAAGAAAAAAAGTTAAGCAAAGCAGTTGAATTAATCAAATTAACTGAGTATTCGATTATTGAAATAATTGAGTTTGTAGGATATGAGAATCCAACATACTTTTACAAGATATTCAAGAAAAAATTTGGAATGACGCCTAGAGAATATAAAATGAACAGAATTAACAATTTTAGATTTACTTAAATTAGAAAAGTTTCTAAGTTGAAATGAAAGGAATATATAACTTTTAAATAATTCAATTTATGTTTAAAAATTATTTATTACGCAGTGCTATAGTTTAGAATAAATTTTAATGAGTTAATCTCTTTTAACATATATAATGCATAATTTAAGAATGAAGAAGCTATCTTAATGAAAAGTTGAGAGGGCTTTTTTGTTAATAATTGAGATGCTTTGAAGTTACTTACTTTGAATTGAAAGAGATTTAACATTATGCTATGATTATTTTAGTAAACGTTATTTTTGTAAATATTAGGGCATAGAGTGTGGGCAAATTAAATTTTAAAGATAATAATGAGGGGTGTAGAGATGAGATATTTAGTGTTAGATGTTGGTGGAAGTTCTATTAAGTATGCACTGATGACAGATGATTTGGAGTTTATTGAAAGGGGTAAAAAACCAACACCACTTGATAAAATTGAAAGTTTTATAGATGTAATAGGTGAAATCTATGATATATATAAAGATGATATAGAAGGAATAGCTATAAGTATGCCAGGAGTATTAGATAGTGAAAAAGGTTATGCTTATACAGGTGGTGCACTATCATATAATGAAGGTAAAGAGATTGTAAAAATTCTTAAAGAAAGATGTCCGATAAAGATTACAATAGAGAATGATGGAAAATGTGCAGCTTTAGCAGAGGTTTGGAAAGGAAGTTTAAAAGATTTCGATGATGGAGTTGTAATAGTTTTAGGAACAGGTGTGGGTGGAGGAATAGTTCGAAATAAGAAAATCCATAAAGGAAAAAACTTCTTTGCAGGTGAGTTTAGTTTTATAAATACGAATGTAAATAATACTGAGAATACGGATGAGTGTTGGGGATCTATAAGTGGTTCTAAAGCATTGATAAATGAAGTTGCAAAGGTAAAAAGTCTTCCGCCAGATGAATTAGATGGGTATAAAATATTTGAATATGCAAATAACAACGATCCAGGTATTCTTAAAATTTTAGATGATTTCACTTATAAGCTAGCGGTACAAATTTTTAATTTACAGTGTATATTAGATCCAGAAATATTTGCAATCGGTGGGGGGATAAGTAGTCAAGAGATATTAATACAATATATTAAGAGGAATGTGGACAAGTATCAGAAGAGTTTTGAAATTGATGATTTACCACTACCAAATGTAGTTAGTTGTAAATTCAGAAATGATGCTAATCTTATAGGCGCATTATATAACTTTATAACTAATAAATAAAAATACCGTTATATTCAAGGTAATTATTGTTAATTTCTATAGAATAATATTATAAAAATTAACTTATGATAACATATAAAATAGAGTGCTTCTAAAAAGAAGCACTCTATTTTATATAAAGATTTTATATTAAACGTTGAATAACATATCACTATAAGTTGGAAGTGGCCAGAATTCTTCGTCTACTAGAGTTTCAAGTTTATCAGCATCAGCTCTTAAAGTATTCATTTGCTCAAATACTTCATATCTGTACATCATTCCTAAATCGAATATATCACCTTCGAAGTTGTCAGCTTTTTCAACTGCTTTTTCAAGAAGTGCAACATTCTTATTTAATGAAGCTAATAAAGTTGAAATTTCAGTTAATAATTCAGTTTGAACTGAAATATCTACATTTACACCTGTAGCTTTTATTGTATTTATTGATTCAGCAATACTTGTAGTATATTGAATTACAGCCGGTATAATTTGACGTTTTGCCATTTCAAGTGTTGTTAATGCTTCAATGTTTATAATCTTGTTGTAGTTTTCAAGAGTAATTTCGTAACGAGACTCTGATTCTACTTTAGTTAAAACTCCATGTTTTTCTAATACTGCTTGATTCTTTTCAGAAATCATAGCTTTGGCAGCTTCTACAGTTGAGTGAATATTTGGGAGACCTCTTCTTTCAGCTTCAGCAACCCATTCATCTGAATATCCATTACCATTAAATATAATTCTCTTATGGTTCTTAACAATATCAGTTAGGATTGCTTGGATTTCAGCATCCAAATCAGTAGCCTTTTCAAGCTTATCTGCAATTTCAGATAAAGTTTCCGCAACGATTGTATTTAATACAAAGTTACATCCAGCAATTGAAGCAGAAGATGGAACCATTCTAAATTCGAATTTATTTCCAGTAAACGCAAATGGAGAAGTTCTGTTTCTATCAGTTGCATCTTTTGGAAGTGGAGGTAATGTATTTACTCCAATAGTTAATTCACTTGCAGACTTAGAGCTTGTAGCTGGACCTTTTTCAATTTGTTCTAATACATCTTCTAATTGATCTCCTAAGAATATAGAGATTATAGCTGGAGGAGCTTCATTAGCACCTAATCTATGATCATTTCCAGCATTAGCAGCTGATACTCTTAACAAATCTGGGTATTCATCAACAGCTTTTATTACAGCACAAAGGAATAAAAGGAATTGTTGATTTTCGTGTGGAGATTTACCTGGTTCAAGAAGGTTCATTCCGTCATCAGTACCCATTGACCAGTTATTATGCTTACCTGATCCGTTTACTCCAGCAAATGGTTTTTCATGAAGCAAGCAATATAAATCATGCTTTGCAGCAACTTTCTTCATTATTTCCATTGTAAGTTGGTTATGGTCAGTTGATATATTTGTTGTGCTAAATATAGGAGCTAATTCATGTTGAGCAGGAGCAACTTCGTTATGCTTAGTTTTAGCTAATATTCCAAGCTTCCAAAGTTCTTCATC
>CAURJV010000095.1:0-17154 GCA_963524945.1 uncultured Clostridium sp. | reverse complement strand
ATTAAAATCAGTAGATGATTTAAATAAAGGCAGTGAAACTTCAAAATCAGCAAATAGTGTGGATACAGATAATGAAGAATTAAAATCAGCAGATGGTTTAGATAAAAGTAGCGAAACTTCAAAATCAACAGATAGTCCAGATAAAAGCAGTGGAATGTCCAAATATTTAGATAATTTGATGAAATCAATTGAAAGTGGCAAAATTAAAGTTATATCACAGGATTCTGATTTTATTGAATTGACTAAGTTAGCTGATCAGTATAAAGCAGAGCTAGAAACATATAAAGATACGAGTAAACAAGAAATAAAAAACTTAGAAAATGAGATTGAAAACTTAAACCAAAAAATTCAAGAGAAAACGGAAATTGATGATAATGGAAAACTTATCGATTCATATGTCTAATATATTGTGATTAAGTATCAATTATATTGAAATAAATTTAGATAGATGATTGGTATTTAGGAAGGGCGATTCAGTAATGTTAAATAAATATTGTGAAGAACAATTGATAATTAAAGAGCAAGCATTAAATAAAACAGAAATAAATAGGTTAATTCAATTAATATATAACTATTCTCCAAAGAATGGTACTTTTAGTCATAGTATTCCTGGCTTGCATACCAGGCGCTACTCGAAAATAAGCAAGGATTGGGAAAAATCATTTTACGTTCCTTCTGTGATAATTGTTGCACAGGGAGTAAAGGCTGTTAGGATAGGAAAGGAAACTTTTCAGATAGACAAAGGATGTATGCTCATGCTTCCAGTTGGGGTACCTGTTGCGCTAAAGACTATACAAGCAAGTTATGAAAAGCCTTTTCTAGGAATTGGATTAACTCTCGAACCGGAAAAAATAGCAGAATTTGTTCAAAAAGTTTATCCAAATGGTTTGCCATCTGTTAAGACGAGGAATGTTGGATATACAACAGATGCAGATGAAGGTATCATAAATTCGGTTACTAGACTTTTTGAATGTTTGCAAAATTCTAGTGATACGGAATTACTTGCGCCAATTATTAAGGATGAAATCTTGGTGCGTCTTTTACGTAGCTCAATTGGCATTCAAATTGCCGAAATAGGCTTTGCAGATTCTAATGTTCAGCATATTGCGAAAGCTATTCAATGGCTGTTAAGTAACTTCTCAATGCCAATGAAGGTTTCGGATTTAGCAATGATTTCAAATATGAGCGTTTCTGTTTTTCACAAGCATTTTAAAGAGGCAACATCTATGAGTCCATTGCAATATCAAAAGGTACTGCGCTTACAGGAAGCTAGACATCTTATGTTATCTAGGAAAATGGATGCAGCGACTGCATGTCAGTTGGTAGGGTATGCAAGTGCATCACAATTCAGTCGGGATTATAGCAGTTATTTTGGAAATCCGCCAAGAAAAGATATTGATATATTATATAATCAGCTTAAAAAATCTGATGAATCAAAAGATATTGAATAGGAGAAGTATATTTACGGCAAGAGAATCAGGCAATAAGTTGAGAGGAAGTGGCAACAATTTTTTAAGTACTTATTCTATAATAAATCCAGAGTAGTTCATCTGACTAAGTTAAATACTATTTATTTTAATGAATTTTATATAAGGATGATGTGACTCTAAATTAATAGGATTTAGGAGGAATTTATAATGCGTGTTTTTGTTACAGGAGCAACAGGGTTCATTGGTTCGGCTGTTGTTAAGGAATTGATTGGTGCAGGACATCAGGTTGTTGGACTTGCACGTTCTGATAAGGCAGCTGAAGCACTTTTAGCTGCAGGTGCTGAGGTACATCGTGGTTCACTTGAGGATCTTGATAGTTTGCGAAGTGGAGCATCTGCTGCTGATGGTGTTATTCACTTAGGATTTAGCAATGATTTTTCAAACTTGGCTGATGCAGGAAAAAAAGATTGTCTTGCCATAAAAACACTATGTGAAGCTTTAAAAGGATCAAATAAACCTTTAGTTACTACTTCAGTTATTACGCTTCTTAAGTCAGGGCGTATTGGAACAGAAAAAGATGAAGCTGATCCAAATTCTGTAGGAGCACCACGTATTGCTTCGGAGGAAGTTGCACTTTCATTTGCTGATCAAGGCGTACGTGTTTCAGTTGTGAGACTTGCGCCATGTGTGCATGACGAAAATCGTCAAGGTTTTGCTACAGCTTTGGCATATATTGCTCGTGAAAAAGGAATTTCAGCTTATGTTGGCGATGGGCTTAACCGCTGGCCAGCCATACATAGGTTAGATGCGGCAAAATTATTTAGAATGGCATTGGAATCTGCCTCTGCTGGTTCATGCTTGCACGGTGTTGGTGAAGAAAGCATACCTTTTAGAGATATTGCTGAAGCAATTGGAAGCCGCCTGAACTTACCAGTAAAAAGTATTTCTAAAGAAGATATAGATAAGCATTTCGGATGGCTTGCACAGTTCGCAATAACTGATAATCCAACGTCAAATGTGCTTACACAAAAGTGGTTAGGGTGGAAGGCTGAAGGATCAACATTGATTGCGGACTTAGAAAAGAAATAAATCTAATATACTCTTTTTAATAAAATTTGGTAAACTAGGCGTTTAAAAAATGAATATTAGGCGAATAGTTATATCCACTTAAATCTTCAACAACATGCTTTGTTTCAGTAGTAAAATCATTCTTTTAAGAAATCAGATTGAAGGCGCTCCATTTCAGTTTTGATAACCTTATGTATATGTGGATTAAGATTAAAGATACAGACTAAATATAAATATATTGAATAAACAAAACAGATAAGAGGAATTATGACAAATGAAATCATAAATCCTCTTATCAAAAGAACTAAAATCTAAGCTGAAAAAGCTGAGATTCAAGGCAGATCTGTCTAAAATTCATAGCAAAGATAACTTAAGTTTCCTAATTGGTAATCTCTAAATATAACTCTAGGGGTTAATTCTGAACTGCTGCCTAAAGCTATAAATAGTGGGACAAGATGATCTGCAGTTGGAACTGCTAAGTTAGCATGAGGAGCATATTTTTTATAGTTATTAAGGGCGTTTATGTCTTTGTTTCCTATCTTGTCAATCAACCAATCATCAAATTCTTTAGACCAAGAATCAATTGCCTTACTATCAAAATTAACCAATCTTAGATTATGAACTGTATTTCCACTTCCAAGAATTAAAATATCTTCAGCACCAAGTTCTTTGAGGGCATTGCCTATTTTAATCTGCTTATCAATAGGGAGAGTATAATTTATAGAAACTTGAACAACTGGTATATTAGCTTTTGGATAAAGATGCTTTAAAAGAGTCCATGCACCGTGATCCAAGCCTCTTTTTAGATCTGTTTTTACATCAATACCTGAATTTAGTAATTTATTTTTAATTTTTGTTGCAATAGTGCTAGAGCCTCGTGCAGGATATTTAATTTTATAGAGTTCTTCTGGAAATCCATAAAAATCATACACAGTATCATATATATCATCAGAAGCAGAAATAGTAAGTGTTTCAGTTGTCCAATGGGCTGTGAACACAACTATAGCTTTAGGATTAACAGATCTTCCAAGGTCATTTAAAAATTTAGTATACACGCTTCGCTCAATTGCCATCATAGGTGAACCATGAGCTAAAAATAAAGGTTTAATCATATAATAAACACCTCCAAATATTTTGTTAAATTAAATATATTCCATAATAATTAAACTATAAATTTATTTTGCTCAGTGATTAATTTCTTTGTCATATTATTTAAGGTAGCAGAAGCTTTTGCAACTTCATTAGATAGCTTGTACATTTCGTCAGTAGAAGCAGATATTTCTTCAGATGAAGCAGATATTTCTTCGGCTATAGCAGATGTACTTTCAATCTTATCAAGAATATCATCCTTTTCTTTATTTATTTCTATAGTTGCTACATTTACAGTTTGAACTTTTGGAATTACAGTTTTAATAACATCAATTATATTTTCAAATGAGTTTATAGTTTCATTTATAATGCTAACTTGATTGTTAAGATCTGTGGTCATGCTATTTGTATCATCTTTTATTACAGTAGTATCATTAGATATATCAGATACTAATTTACTAATATTTTGAGATGAAGACTTTGTTTGCTCTGCCAAGACCTTCACTTCATTTGCTACCACTCCAAAACCCTTTCCGGCTTCACCAGCATTTGCAGCTTCTATAGATGCATTTAATGCTAACAAGTTAGTTTGATCAGCTATTGAATTAATAATTTGTACTATGTTATTTATTTCTTTTATATTGCTGCTAAAAGTAATAATTTTATTAGATAAATTTTTAAAAGATAAACTTATACTGCTTACTGTATCCATTAATAACTTCATGCTTGAGCTGCTATTATTTGCAAGTTCATTCATTATTATTGTATTTTTATCTATATCTTTAGTGTTCATTACTATATCTTCAAGTTTGCTGCTGAAGATATTTAAAGTTGTAGTGATTTCCATTAGATTATTCGCTTGATAATTAATTCCACTTGCTACCTCTAGCATTGAATTTGCCACATTATTAGAAGATGAGACCATGTTTTGAGATATAGTTGATAAATTACTTGAGTTTTCATCTATTATTAGAGAACTGTCCTTAGACATTTTAATCATATCTCCAATTGAGTTCTGCATAGTATTCATGGAGTTAGCGATATCACCAATTTCATCTTTAACGTATAAATATTTTTCACTTATCTTATTAGTGAAATTTCCAGTAGCCAATATATTTAAGGAATTAGAAGCATATCGGATTCTTTTAGATAGTCTATTTGAAATAATATAAATTACAAGAATTCCAATAACCAAAAACAATATAGATGTAAGAGTTATTGAGAATTTTAGAGAGTTAAGTTCTGATAAAAGTTCAGATTTCTCTAAAATAACAACTACAGACCATTTCTCTTTTTCGATTGGAGCAAAGCCTCCATAAGATTCTTTTCCGCCAAAAGTATATAAACTCAAACCAGTTTCACCAGCTATCATTCTCTTTTGCATATCAGCGATACCTTTTAAACTAGGATCTTTTTCTGCTTCTCTTATAGAATTATATTGATTTAATGGCATACTTGAATCTTTATAAGCAATACTATTGCTTTGACTGTTAATCATATAGGCACTTCCAGTTTTACCAAAAGAGATCTTCTTAATCATCTCACTAAGTTCCATTCCATCTCTAACTGATACTAACACGCCTATAATTGAGTCATCATTTTTTATTGGTACTGAATATACCATTGTCATTGCAGTTTTGTCTTCATTAACTTCAGGATCATTAATAAAATTTTCTCCAGACATTGATTTTTTAAAATAAGTAGTATCTTTTATATTTGTTTGTTCACCAGTAGTATATATAATGTTTCCATTCATATCAGCGTATCCCATTTTAATACTGCCATTTCTTTTTGCTTCAGCTTTTAAAATAGTCATTAATTTATCTGGAGTGTCATTGCTTAATGAAGCAGTCTTGGCAGTAACTTCCAGTGAGTTTAATTGATTATCTAAATTAGCTTGAACAGTATTAGAAGCCTGGATAGCTATTTCTGGTAATGTCTTTTCAATATTTGATATTAAAGCGTTAGATGCATTAATATAAGAAATAATTCCAAATCCAGTGCTTACAACTAAGAGTAATATACTTATCAGAATAATTAATTTTGATTTTATAGTTTTTACAAACATAATTAAATCATCTCCTTAATATTTATTTCATAGTTTTCTTATCTTCATATAGGTCTCGCATTTTTATAATCAAGTTCTGAGCCTTTAATAGTGATTGAGATAACTCAGCTATTTCTTCATTAGAAAGAACATTAAATCGTTCTAAAAAAATATCTTCTCCAGCTGCAGCAACAGATGAAATGAGATTTAATGATTTATTTGATAGTGATAAATAAACAATTCTTTTATCTTTTTCATCTTGTTTTTTTATCAAGTAACCCAAATTATATAAAGCATTAATGCTTCTGCTTGTATTTGGTACAGATATGTTTAATTTTTTACTTATTGTTGATGCAGTAGTAGTACCTTCAAAATGAATAAAATTCAGTATTTTTGAAAGAAGGGGAGTTATTTCTGTATTAGTTAGGTCTGGAATGAGATCTATAAACTCAACATTAAATAAACTATAAAAGTTAACCATATTTAAAATTAATTCTCTATTATCTTTTTTAGTCATATAAAATCTCCTTTGATAATTATTATTAGTTAAGAGATATTATAACAACATAGTTATCATTTGACAACTACTTTATGAGTTTTTATCATAGAAGTTATTGATAATTCATGGAAAACGATTGACAGGCTAAGAATCTTATGATATCCTTAACATAAATTAAAAGGAATGTTACTGGTTATGCAGGCTTTACCATTTTATAGATAATATTTATTAGTATTATTTGTTGTGGTACGGTCTTTTTTTGTGTCACAATAATAAAACTACTTTAAATAAAGCACTTTAAATTACAATTTACTAATAGCTAGTGTGTCTTTTAAATTAATTTACTTATGCCAAAGGGGAATATTTATGAAGATAGAGAAAGTAATTAATAACAATTTGGTTCAATCTTTTGATAATAACAATAAAGAAGTTCTTGTTATGGGATGTGGACTTGGATTTAAGAAAAAGGCTGGAGAAATTATTGATAAAGATAAAGTGGAAAAGATTTATTCTCTTGAAGACAAAAACTATTCAAATAAGTTAATAGAATTATTATCAGATATTCCTTTAGAAGTCATACAAACAACTAATGAAATAGTATCTTATGCAAGGTACTCTCTAGGTAAAAAGCTTAATGATAATATTTATATTCTATTAACAGATCATATAAGTTTTGCAATGGAAAGAGTTAATAAAGGATTACAATTTAAAAATGCATTATTATGGGAGATAAAAAGATTTTATAATCATGAGTTTTTAATTGGTAAAGAGGCCCTTCAAATAATTGAAAAAAGATTACATGTTGATTTACCAGAAGACGAAGCTGCTAATATAGCATTACATATTGTAAACGCTCAATTAAATTCTAGTAATATAGATGATACTATGAGCATGACTAATATGATTCAAAATATTTTAAACATAGTAAAATTTCATTATAAGTTAGAATTGGATGAATATTCACTTCATTATGAAAGATTTATTACTCATTTAAAATTCTTTTCACAAAGAATATTTAGAGGAAATGAAATTGAAGATGAGGATACAAGCCTTTCTAAAATAATGAGAGAAAAATATAAAGAAGCATATAAATGTGCAGAGAAAATTAAAAAATACGTAAAGAGTGAATTTAATTCTGAGCTTACTGATGAAGAAATGATGTATTTAGCAGTTCATATTAACAGAGTTACAAAGCAAACTGAATAAAAACGGACTGTTAATTTGCAATGCAAACTATACCTGAGAAGTGTAAAATGAGCGCTCTTTTATGATTCTTAGATATTTTTTATAGAATTATAAACAAAATAAATCTAAATGCAAGGTAGTTACTGTAAGCAGAAAAACTGTGTTACGGGCTTTACTTCATTAAAATTAATTCCAAAAAATTTATCCGGTAGCTAGTATCTGTAATACTCTAACTTTTAAGTGAAGTTAACGGCTACACGCTAATGGATAAGTTAATCTAAAAATAACTTAATTTTAAATGGAGGATTATACTATGGATTATTCAATAGTTGCAAAAGAAATAATAGAAAAAATAGGTGGAGTAAATAATGTAGGTAGTGTTATACACTGTATGACAAGACTTAGATTCACCCTAAAAGATGAAAGTATTGTAAATGATGAACAAGTTAAAAAAATAAAAGGTGTAATGGGCGTTATGAAAAAAGGCGGTCAGTACCAAATAATTATAGGAAATGAAGTTTCTAAATGCTATAAAGAAGTATTAAAGCTTGGTAATTTTAGTGATAGTGCTAATAATACTGAAGGTTCAAATGAAAAGCAAAATATAATTACAAAAGTGTTAGATGTAGTATCAGGAAGTATGTCAGCTACTATGCCAGCAATAATTGGTGCAGGTATGGTAAAAGTGCTAGTGGTGTTACTTACAACTATTGGACTTTTATCAAATACAAGCCAGACTTATACCATATTATCAGCACTTGGAGATGCAACGTTTTATTTCTTGCCGATGATACTTGTAATCTCAACTTCTAAAAAGTTTAATATTAATCCATACACTTTTGCAGCAGTAATAGGTGTTATGGTATATCCTGATTTTGTTAAATTACTTGGTGCAGGATCACCTGTATCATTTTTAGGATTACCAGTTACAACAGCAAGTTATGGGTATTCAGTTATTCCAGTAATACTAATGGCTTGGGTGATGAAATATATAGAAGAAATTGTAGATAAAATTACACCAGCAGTTACAAAGAACTTCTTAAAACCAATGTTAATATTACTTATAGCTATGCCAATTGCAATAATAGTTATTGGACCACTTGGATTCTTAGTAGGTAAAGGGTTATCAACAGTTATGTATACAATTCAAGATAAGGCAAATTGGATTGCATTACCTTTGATGGCGGCGTTTATGCCACTTATAGTTATGACAGGAATGCATTGGGCATTTGTACCTATGGCATTGACAGCTTTAGCAAACCCAGGATACGAAACATTATTATTAGTAGCAATGCTTCCATCTAATTTAGCACAAGGAGCATCAGCACTCGCAGTATCACTAAAGTCTAAAAATAAAGACTTAAAACAAGTTGCAAGTGCATCAAGTATTTCAGCTTTACTTGCAGGGGTAACAGAACCAGTAATGTATGGTGTAACTATAAAATATAAAAAGCCTTTAATAGCAAGTATGATAGCAAGTGGTATAGCAGGTCTATATGCAGGAATTGTAGCTTTAAAAGTTTATGTTTTTGCAACACCAGCACTTATATCAATAGTTCAGTTTATTGATCCAAATGGTAGCTCAAACTTTATTAATGCTTTAATAACAGCAGCTATTGCAATTGTAGGTTCATTTGCATTAACATGGATTATTGGATTTGATGATCCAGCAAATGAAGAAAGTGAAGAAAGCTTAATTGAAAACAAAATGGAAGTTAAAGAAGCTGCCTTAGATAAAGTTGAAACTAAAAGTGAAGCAATAATCTTAGCTCCAATTGAAGGGAAATCAGTTTCATTAAGCCAAGTAAATGATATAACATTCTCAGAAGAAATAATGGGAAAGGGTGCAGCTATAATACCAAGTAAAGGTGTCGCAGTTTCACCAGTTAATGGAGTGATTTCAGCATTATTTGAAACAAAACATGCTATAGGAATTACAGCTGAAGACGGAACAGAAATTTTGATACATATAGGATTAGATACAGTAAAATTAGGTGGAAAGCACTTTACAGCTCATATTAAGAGCGGAGATAAAGTAAAGATAGGAGACTTATTAGTTGAATTTGATATTGATGCAATAAAAAGAGAAGGATATGAAGTAATAACTCCAGTTCTAGTTACTAATTCAAGTGATTACAAGGATGTATTATCATTAATAGATAAAGATGTAAAAGAAAAAGATGAGTTAATAAAAGTAATAATGTGAAACTTGATTTAGATGAGGTTTGATCCTCATCTAAATCTTAGTTGAATTTATACCTCAAGGAGAGGCACAATGTCCAGGAGCGTGCAGCCGTTAGCTCTCGTTTAAATAAGCGAGAGTGTTACGTATGCTAGCTACTGGATAAAATAATATTAATAAATTATGCTAGTTAAGATATTTTTGGATATGTTTGCTAGCATTATTACTGAAATAATTTTTGAAAATTTAGTATTCAATACAGAGTATATAAACATTTTATAGGAAAATATAAGTATTATAAATTATAAAACACGGGAGGTAAATTTATGTCAATTAAATTTCCAGAAGGATTTTTATGGGGAGGAGCTACAGCTGCTAACCAATTTGAAGGTGCATACAATGAAGACGGAAAAGGATTATCTACTCAGGATATAGCACCTAAAGGTGTGATGGGAGCTTTAACAGATGAACCAACAGAAGATAATATGAAACTTATAGGAATTGATTTTTATCATAGATATAAAGAAGATATTAAGCTATTTGCAGAAATGGGATTCAAAGTTTTTAGATTATCTATTGCTTGGTCAAGAATTTTACCTAATGGCGATGATAAAGAGCCAAATGAAAAGGGATTGCAATTTTATGATAATGTATTTGATGAGTTAGCTAAGTATGGAATAGAGCCACTAGTTACAATTTCTCACTATGAAACGCCACTTTCACTTGCTAAGAATTATGATGGCTGGGTAAATAGAAAGCTAATAGGATTTTTCGAAAACTATGTAAGAACCATATTTAACAGATATAAAGATAAGGTAAAATATTGGCTGACTTTCAACGAAATAAATTCTGCAACTCATTTCCCTTATATGAGTGCTGGAATATGGACACCAAAAGAACAATTAAACAAGCAGGATTTATATCAGGCTATGCATCATGAACTAGTAGCAAGCGCACTTGCAGTAAAAATTGGTCATGAAATAAATCCAAAATTCAAAATTGGCTGTATGATTCTTGGAGTGCCAAACTATCCATTAACACCAAAACCAAGTGATGTACTTAAAGCAATGGAAGCAGATAGAGAGAATCTTTTCTTTGGAGATGTTCATGTAAGAGGAGAATATCCAAGATATATGAATAGATTTTTTAAGGAAAACAATATAGAAATAAAGATGGAACCTGGTGATAAAGAAATACTAAAGAATACAGTGGATTTTGTTTCATTTAGTTATTATATGAGCTCATGTGCAAGTGCAGATCCTGAAAATAATATTAAAGGAAAAGGAAATCTAATTGGCGGAGTACCAAATCCATATTTAAAGGCTTCAGATTGGGGATGGCAAATAGATCCAGAAGGCTTAAGATACATGCTTAACTTATTCTATGACAGATATCAAAAACCATTGTTTATAGTTGAAAATGGCTTAGGTGCCGTGGATGAATTAATAACTGATGAAAATGGAAATAAAACAGTAAATGATGATTATAGAATAAACTACTTAAATGATCACTTGGTTCAAGTAGGAGAAGCAATTGAAGATGGTGTTGAAGTTATGGGATACACTACATGGGGATGTATAGATTTAGTAAGTGCATCAACAGCTGAACTTAAAAAGAGATACGGATTCATCTATGTAGATAGACATGATGATGGAAGTGGAACTCTAGAAAGATATAAGAAAAAGAGCTTTTATTGGTATAAAGAAGTTATTGCTACAAATGGGGCTCATTTAAAAAAATAATAATTTAAATACAATATATAGGGCAGTGTAGGAATTAAATTTTCTACGCTGCCCTTTTTCTATAGGGTTTAAGAAATGCTTGAATTTCTTCAGCTAGAAATTCAGATTCTTCAGTGGCTATAAAACGTCTACCACTAAGTAATAAGGTAAAGCTATGCGTATATTCATCGCCAAGTTTTCTTAGTTAGAAATAAACCTTTTTAACAATGATTATGTTTTCAAATAAAACTTTTTAAATTTAAAGAATTTAAAAAGTCTGGCTTTTATTAGTATACATAAATAGCAGAAATGAATTTTTGCCTATAATTTTTAGGACTTTCATTTTTTATTTTCTTAAAAGCTCTTGAAAAAGTTACTGAATCAGAATATCCAACATAATTAGCAACACACATAATTGATAAGTTGGTTGATTTTAATAAATCACAAGCCTTATCCATTCTGTAATTAGCTAGAAAATCTTGAGGTGAAACATTAATATTTTTCTTAAAAATATTAGTTAAATAACACCTATTTATACCAATATAATCAGCAATATCATTAACTTTAATATTTTTTGAATAATTATTTTCTATGAATTCTATAGCTTTCTCTAAGTATAATTCTGTTGCTTTGTAGGAAGTTTTAATTACCAAGTCTTTTCGACTTTCTGCTAATGTTGACATAAAAAGATAAAGCAGGCCTTCAAGTTTTAATTCATTATAATGATTTAAATCTTTTAATTTAAGCATTTCAGAAATATAGTCAGTTAAAGCAGTATCTTTACAGTAAGAAAAAATAAGGTTATCTTCATCAAGATTTGCATAACTTAAATATGACTTAGATTTAACACCGTTAAAGGCAATCCAAGTGTAGCACCATGGATCATCTTTATCAGCTTCATAATATGTTACAGCATCAGGACAAATTAAAAATCCATCACCTTTTTTTAATTCGTAGGATTTATTGTTAACTGAGTAAGTACCTTTTCCTTTAATTATATAGTGTATTAAATATTGTGAACGTGTCGCAGGACCAAAAGCATGTCCAGGAGAACATTCTTCAATTCCACAAAAGCATAAAAATAGATCTACAGATTGTTTTTTTATTGGCTCAAGATATTTAGCGTCAGATTTTTCTGCATATCTAACAAATTTCAGTGTTTTAATATCCTCTTCATATATTGTTTTAATATCATAATGCTTATCGTCCATAGAATTTTACTGAATTACATTTTAACTTAAATTTGCAGCCTAAAGAATAAATTAGTAGCTGTAAAAATCAATCTGCAAATATCATATTAACTCAGTAATATATACACCAACCTTTTTATTGAATTTTGTTATTTGTTTTCATGTACCTAAATTACAATGTAAAATTGAAAATTTGTTAAAAAAGCCCTTATACGATATATATTTTTCTGTAAAATTATTATTTCCATATATAATTTAAGATTATATTCTTTTAATTATTATAACATAAGTTTATTTAAAATCTAAATATAACATTTAGATATCAATATATAACATTTTGATATTTCATATGTTTTTTTATTATAATATACTGATTGTGAAGTAATGATTAGTTGTGTGTAAATGATTACTTGTATTTAATGGGAGGGATAATTAATGAAAAAGAGTATTAAAAAAATTTTATGCACTGCTGTTACAGCATCTGTTTTAAGTACAATGCTTGTTGGATGTGGTGGCACTGCAAGTACAAGCAGCTCAAATGAAGCAAATGGACAAACTACATTGACATATGCTATTTGGGATACAGTACAGCAACCAGGGATGCAGAAGATGGTTGATACATTCGAAAAAAAATATCCAAATATAAAAGTTAATATCGAAGTTACACCATGGGATCAATATTGGACTAAGATGCAGGCAGCAGGTTCAGGTGGAAACTTACCAGATGTTTTCTGGAATCATGCAACATATTGTCAAGATTTTGCTGAAGCTGGATTATTAGCAGATTTGACTGATAAAATTAAAAATAGTAAGGAACTAGAGTTGGATAAATTACCAACTGAAGTAACTAATATATATTCTTATGGCGGAAAAAATTATGCAGTACCAAAAGATATTGATTCAGTAGGGCTTTGGTATAATAAAGCGCTATTTGATAAAGCTGGGGTTAAGTATCCAGATGATACCTGGACATGGGATGATTTCTTAAATGCTGCAAAAAAATTAACCAATGCTGACCAAGGAACATATGGATTTGCTGCACGTTTGGATACAGCAGAAGGGATATATCCGTTTATATATCAAAATGGTGGAGATCTTTTCACAGATAATAAAACTAAAATAGGTTATAGTCTACCAAAAACTAAAGAAGCCCTTCAGTGGTATGTAGATTTAAGCCTAAAAGAAAAAGTTTCACCAACTCAACAACAATTTGATGAAAATAAGGCTCTTGCATATTTTGAATCTGGAAAAGTAGCCATGGCGCTGTTTGGTTCATGGATGACTGCAGAATTTGCGGCAAATGAATATACTTCAAAAAATTGTGATGTTGCAGTATTACCTAAAGGAAAAACTGGGACAAGAGCAACTATATCTAATGGGCTTGGATTTTCAATTGCAGCAACCTCTAAAAACCAAGATGCTGCATGGAAGTTTGTTGAATATATGGGATCTAAAGAAGCGCAACAAGTTCAAGGTGAAAGTGGAGTTGTAATTCCAGCATATGCAGGTGCAAGAGATGCATGGGTAAATTCATGTAAAACTTTCAATTTAAAAGCATTCATTCAAATGTTAGATTATTATAAAATTAAACCTTATGCAAAAAACTCAGCAAAATGGAGTGAAATAGAAACTAATGAATTAAAGAAAGTATTCTCAGGTGAATCCACAGTAGATCAGACATGTGAGGAGTTATCGAAACAAATTGATCCTTTATTAAAGTAGTTTAAGTATAGCTAATAAAACCATGATTTTTATTATTAAATATGTTGCAATAATAACACTACCGAAAAATATATATTGATGAAATACTGTAAGGAAAAGTTATGCGCCAAAAGTGAGAGATAAAATTTTATATTGTTTTTTTCAAACGTTTCCGCTAGAGCTTTTATATTTGGCTAGCATAACTTTCCTTATGAGTATTTACATATAATTGATGATTAGTGCCAACAAAGTAAGTAAATTATACATTATAGATTGCGAAATATATAGTAATTAAGGAAGGAAAAATATTTATGCAGGTAAAATTAGATGAGAAAACTATAAATAGTGAACTAAAAAAGAAAAAAATTAGTAAAAGAAAAAGATCTGAATGTATATGGGGATATATTATGATATTTCCAACATTATTTGGTTTAGTAATATTAAATATAAAGCCACTAATAGATACATTTTTACTTAGTTTTAAACAAGTTGGAATCTTTGGAACTGGCAGCTTTGTAGGATTCAGTAATTATATTAAATTATTTCATGATACTGAAGTTATTCAAGCAACATTTAATACTTTCAAATATACAATTATGGTAGTTCCTATTACAATAATTTTCTCCTTAGTCATTGCAGTTATGCTAAATTCAAAAATAAAAGGAAAAACTATATATAGAACCATTTATTTTATACCGATGATTGCCACACCAGCAGCTATAGCCATGGTGTGGAGGTGGCTTTATAATTCTCAATATGGAATAATAAATTATCTATTGTCATTAATGGGGATAAATGGGCCTAACTGGCTTAGTAGTCCTAATTTAGCATTAGCATCAATAGCTATAGTAGGAATTTGGAGTGGAATTGGTTATAATATGGTACTACTACTTGCAGGTTTGCAGGAAATTCCTAAAGACTATTATGAAGCTGCAAGTATAGATGGTGCGGGGCCAATAACAAAGTTTTTTAGGATAACTTTACCTTTGGTTTCACCAACAATGTTTTTCGTTATAGTAACAAGTATTATAGGTTCACTTCAAGTATTTGATACTATATTTATGATGATAGATAAAGCAAGCAATGTTTTAGATAATACTCAATCGTTAGTTTATTTATTTTATAAATATTCATTTATTATGAATGATAAAGGTTATGCATCAACTATTGTTGTATTTTTGTTTATTATAATTATGATAATCACATTCTTCCAAGTTAAAGGACAGAAGAAATGGGTTAATTACGATTAAGATATTAGGCACAATCAAATAAATTAATAAAGTTCATAACATTTTATTATGGAAGGTGTAGATATGAGGAAAAATAATAATAAAATTATTATACATGTTGTATTAATACTCGGAGCTGTAATAATGATATTGCCATTTATTTGGATGTTGTTAACTTCTCTTAAAACTTTATCAGAATCAGTTCAAATTCCACCTCAAATTTTTCCGTCTAAAATTAGATTAGAAAATTATTCAAAAGTAATGAATTTACTTCCGTTTACTAAGTATTATATAAATACCATATTAATGATAATTGGTAGGATTATCGGATCTGTCTTATTTAGTGCCATGGCGGCATATGCATGTGCAAGATTAAATTTTCCAGGGAAAAATGTTTTCTTTGCATTAGTGTTAATTCAAATGATGGTTCCTGGACAAATCTTTATAATACCACAATATTTATTGGTTCAAAAATTGGGACTTCTAAATTCAGTTCCAGCATTAATAATACCAGGAATAGTTAGTGCTTTTGGCACATTTTTATTAAGACAATTTTTTATGGCATTGCCTAAAGATTTGGAAGAAGCAGCAAGGTTAGATGGCTGCAGTATTTGGCAGACTTTTTATAAGATTATGCTGCCTTTATCACGATCAGGTTTAGTTGCACTTGGTATATTCACAGCTTTATTCGCATTTAAAGATCTTATGTGGCCACTAATTGTAAATATATCACCAGAGAAGATGACCCTTTCAGCGGGACTCGCATCATTGCAAGGTCAGTTTACAACAAATTATCCTCAGTTAATGGCTGGTTCATTGCTTGCAATTTGGCCAATGCTTGCAATATTTGTGATTTTCCAAAGGAGATTTATAGAGGGCATTGCTACGTCAGGAGGAAAATTATAATGGAAATTAAATTTAATGAAAATACAAGAGAGTTCCACCTTTATAATAATAATATAAGTTATATTATTAGGGTAATTGATGGAATCGAACAGATAGAAAATGTTTATTATGGCAAACGATTAAGGCATAGAGAATCATTTAATCATATAATGGAGAGAGAGCTTAGACCTTCGTGCAATATGTTTGAGAAAAATTATACGTCATCACTAGAGCATATAAAACAAGATTATCCAGGCTACGGGACTACAGACTATAAGTATCCAGCTCATACTATTGTAAGTAACAATGGCAGTAGAATAAGTAACTATAAATATGTTGAATATAAAATATATGATGGAAAGAAAAAATTAAATGGATTACCTGCAACATATGTTGAGGAAGCTTCTGAGGCAAAAACCTTAGAAATAACATTGTTTGATGAAGTACTAAATAGCAAGCTTATATTAACTTATACAATATATGAAGAGTTTGACGCAATATGTAGAAATGCAAAAATAACTAATGAAGGAAATGAAGCATTCTTTATAGACAATGCTATGAGTTCGAGTGTAGATTTAGCGGATTCAGATTTTGAAATGATTCATACCTCAGGAGCATGGGCTAGAGAATGTCATCTTAAGAAGAGAAAATTAACAGAAGGCATTCAATCTATTCATAGTTTAAGAGGAGCCAGTAGTCACATTCATAATCCATTTATGATTTTAAAGCGACCAGATGCAACAGAGAATATTGGAGAAGTTTATGGTTTTAGCTTAGTGTACAGCGGAAATTTCTTAGGACAGGTAGAGGTTGATTCCTATGGTGTAGCAAGAGTTATGATGGGTATTAATCCATATGAATTTAAATGGAAGCTGAATTCTAAGGAAGAGTTTCAGACACCTGAATGTGTGATGGTCTATACTAATAG
>CAURJV010000094.1:0-17309 GCA_963524945.1 uncultured Clostridium sp. | reverse complement strand
ACCCACATCTATCCCTTAGGAGGGGATTGTTCTATCCATTTAACTATAGGAGCATAATATTTAAATATTCCTTTTATTTAATTTGTACTTATAAATTTTATTACAATTATTTGTTATTGTCAAATTAATAATTTATTTTTAGAAAAAATAAAGCTTAAATACCTATATGAGTATTTAAGCTTTATAATTTTAAATTGTTTTAACTTTAAACTTCTTATTAACTCTAACTCTAAATATATCTACAATTTTAGTTATCAGAGGACTAGATGCTATTATTACTGCTAGTGATATTAACCAATGACTTAATTGTATTTTGGTTAAGCTAAATACTTCTCGCCCTATTGGTGTTAAGAAACCTAATACTATTATCCCAAACATCGATAAACACATTACTGTTTTAAACTTAGTCAACGGTCTTGCAACTCTAAACAATACCACCATACTAATTCCCGAAAACATTAATACTGCTAAAGTTCTACTATAATCCATTGGAAGATTCATTTGCATTGATAGAATAAATGTTATAAGTATAAATAGAGCAAGTAATATTCCGTTAGGAATACTGACAGTCAATATTCTTGTTAGAAATCCCTTTTTAACTCCACCTGTACTAGGTAATAAAGCTAAAAAGAATGATGGAATTCCTATAGCGCAGCTTCCCACTAATGATAACTGTATTGGAAGTATTGGATACTCTATAAATAATATTGAACATACAAGTGATAAAATTATGCAAAACACAGTTTTTGATAAAAATAATTCTGATACTCTCTCCAAATTATTAATTTGCTTTCTTCCCTCTTCAAGAACTTTAGGAAGTGCAGTGAAGTCAGATTTCATCAATACTAATTGTGCTACAGCTTTTGTTGCGTCAGAGCCATTGGCCATTGCAATACCACAATCAGATGATTTTAGAGCAAGTACATCATTCACTCCGTCACCTGTCATTGCAACAGTATGCCCCATTTCCTGAAGTGCCACAACAATTCTTTTCTTTTGATGCGGAGTAACCCTTCCAAAAACAGTTATTTCTTGAATCAAATTCTTCAATTTTTCATTATCTTCTGGCAATTCTCTTGCATCTATATATTTTTCCCAGCCATTTACACCAGCTCTTCTTGCAACCTCTGAAACGGTAATAGGACTATCCCCAGAAATTATTTTTACATCCACTCCCTGAGCATCGAAATATTTTAATACATCTGGTGCTGCTTCCCTTATAATGTCTTCAATTAAGACTAGAGCTACACTTTCTACTTTGCCCTCTAATTTTTCATTCAAATTATTATGAAGGTTTGCCAATAATAAAACTCTTTTTCCTTTTCTGGCTTCCTCTTTAACTATGTTTTCTATTAATTTGTATTCTTTATCTAATATTATCTCTGGTGCACCAAGTACCCATGTACCAAGCTTTTCAAAGGTAATTCCACTCCACTTTCTTTTAGATGAGAAAGCAATTTTATCTATAACTTTTATTTCTTTATCATACTCATTGTATTTTTCTAATATGGCCTTCTGAGTTGGATTATTACTTGGTAGATTATTTATTAATGCCGCTAATACTCTATCTATTTCTTTCGAACTTTTAGAACCAATATTCCTTACTTCTGCTAATCTCAACTCGCCTTGAGTCAGAGTTCCCGTCTTATCTAAGCAGAGTACGTCAACTCTTGCTAATACTTCTGTCGCACTTAATTCTTGAACTAAAGTATCATATTTAGATAGTTTTATAATTGACACTATAAACGTAGCACTCGTCAATAGTACTAATCCCTCTGGTATCATTCCTACAATTCCTGATACTGCTCCTATCAATGCATCCTGCCATGTATTTCCTGGTATTCTCAACTGGGTTATTATTAACAATGCCGATAAAGGAGGCACTATCCATATTATAACTCTAAAAATTTTATCTATTGCTGCTTGTAATTCTGAATTTATTATCTTAAATTGTTTAGCTTCCTCAGCAAGCGTAGACGAATATGTCTCTTTACCTACTTTCGTAACAATCGCATATCCCTCGCCAGATACTACGAAACTTCCAGATAATAATATCCCTTTGTAATTTTTATATATTGCATCAGCTTCTCCTGTCAACATAGATTCATCTATTTCCAATCCATTACTATGTAAAACTTCTCCATCCGCCAATACCTGCATACCAGTTTCTAAATAAATTACATCATCAAGTACAATTTCTTCTATTGGGATTTCTTTTATTTCTCCATCCCTAAGAACCTTTGCATGAGCTGAGCTTATGACCGATAACTTTTCCAATGTGCGCTTAGCTTTAATTTCTTGAACTACCCCAATTAATGTATTTACTATTATAACACCAACAAATATAGCATTCTTAGGTGATCCTGCTAAAATAATTATTGCTGCAAGTGCAAAATTTATTGCATTAAATCTTGTAAACAAATTAGCTTTTATTATTTGAGGCATAGTTCTTGATGGTGTCTTGGGAATGTGGTTTACTTTCCCCTCTTTAATTCTCTGTTTAACTTCTTCTGATGTTAAACCAACTATAACTTCAGCATCTTTCTCCTTCATATTCAACATATTGTTATTTAAATTCATCAAAATTCTCCTGCCTATGTAAATTATTTACTATACTATTTCATATAATTATCATTGTCTTATATATTATACATTTTTTAATATTATTTTACCCTAATTATTTACTTAATTTAAAATTAATTTTATTGAACTTTTAATCTATATGTAATCTATTTAGTCTTTTAATATATTAATTTTTATACTATACTGATTAGTGTAAAAATTAATATATTAAGGGTGTGTAATTTTTAATGTTAAGAACTATCTATTTTTATCTCGGATTAATAATAAGTCTTATATTTTCATCTATCTATAAAATTAAGATAAAAATCTTAACTAATAAAGGCGATATAGAAGGAAGGAAATGGTTAATTCATAGAGTAACTCGCTCTTGGGCAAAATTCATAATGAAAATAGCAGGTGCAAAGATTAATGTTACCGGTTTAGATAATCTTCCTAAAAATCAAACTGTATTATTTGTTTCTAATCACCAAAGTAATTTTGATATTCCCTTGCTATTGAGTTCCATTGACATTCCAAAAGGATTTATTGCAAAAAAGGAACTTGAAAAAATACCTCTTATTAGTAGTTGGATGAAATATATAAATTGTATTTTTATGGATAGAGATAATTTAAGAAAATCTGCCGAATCAATAGTTGAAGGTGTTAACTTATTAAAATCTGGTTATTCAATGGTAATATTTCCAGAAGGAACTAGAAGTAAAGGAAAATCTGTAGATGAGTTTAAAAGCGGAAGTTTTAAATTAGCTACAAAATCTAAATGTCCTATAGTTCCACTAACCATAAAAGGAACATATAAACTTATGGAAGAAAATAATAACGCAATAAAAAGCGCAACTATAGAATTAGTAATACATCCTTTAATAGATGTTGCCACTCTAAACAAGGACGAGCTAGAAAAGCTACCAGAAACCGTTCATTCTATTATCTCTAACTCTTGCAACCTATGCTAATAAAAAATACGGTGCCTAATTTATTAGGCATCTTATTTTTATGCATTAATTTAAGTATATTTTCTTCTAAATGCTGCTAATAATATACTTAGATAATAATATCTTTTGACATTAATTTATCTATTGTGTTATAATGAATTCATTTGACTTGTATATAAAACTTTAATATAAGTTATCGAAACAAAAATAATTAATTTTAAAACAAAGAAACGAGGATATTTAATGAATGATAATCAATTTGCTACATTAGGTCTTAAAGAGAGTATTGTTAAGGCAATATCAGACCTTGGTTTTACAAAACCATCTCAAATACAAGAACAAAGTATCCCTGTAACACTTAGTGGCGCTGATTTAATAGGGCAGGCACAAACTGGTACCGGAAAAACTGCAGCTTATAGCTTACCAATAATCACAAAAATGAGTGATGAAAGAGGAATTAAATCTCTTATTTTAGCACCAACAAGAGAACTTGCTGTTCAGGTTAACGAAGAGATACAAAGACTTTCTAAATATGAGAAAATTGAAACTCTAGCTGTTTACGGTGGAGATTCAATTGATAGACAAATCAGGGCTCTAAGAAAAGGTGATGTTGATATTGTAGTTGGAACACCTGGAAGAATATTAGATCTTGTAAAAAGAAAGTGCCTTCATTTAGAAAATATAGAATTTTTAGTACTAGATGAAGCTGACGAAATGCTTAATATGGGATTCATCGATGATATTCAAGAAATCCTTAGTCACACACCATCTGAAAGACAAACTTTATTGTTTTCAGCAACAATGCCTGATCCAATAGCAAAATTAGCTAAAAAATATATGAAACCAGATGCTAAACTTATTAGTATTAAGAGGAGTTCATTAACTGTATCTAAAATTGAGCAAAGTTATTTTATGATTAATAATAAACATAGATTAGAAGCTCTTTGTAGATTATTAGATCTAGATAATCCTAATTCAGCTATAATATTCTGTAGAACTAAAAGAGGTGTTGATGAACTTGTGCAAGAATTACAATCAAAAGGTTATATGGTTGAAGGTATGCACGGAGATATGACACAAGCCCACAGATTAACTACTTTAAATAAGTTTAAAGATGGTACACTAAGTCTCTTGATTGCTACTGATGTCGCTGCTAGGGGTATAGATGTTGAAGGCGTAACTCATGTATTTAACTATGATTTACCTCAAGATGTAGAATCATATGTTCATAGAATTGGTAGAACTGGTAGAGCTAACAAAAGTGGTACAGCTTATTCTCTAGTAACACCAAAAGATTTTTCAATGCTTAAGCAAATTCAAAATGTTACTAAAAGCTCGATCACACAAAAACCAGTTCCAACTGCAGAAGAAATTAATAACAAAAAATTTGAGGACATGATGTCAGAAGTTGAAAAAACTATTAACGCTGGTGAACTTACTAAGTTTATTCCAAGTGCAATAGAATTAACTGAATCTTATGATGCAGTATCAATTATTTCAGCTTTAATGAAAATGAAGTTCGAAAATGAAGTTGTGTTTGATTATAGCTCAAACAAATTAGAAGCACCTAAAAAAGAAGATGTTCGTTTATTTTTCTCTGTCGGTAAAAGAGACGGTTTGACTCCTAAAGTATTAATTAATTATATTAGAGATATGACAAAAGTTAATGCTTCAGCAATTGGTCAAATAGATCTTATGGAAAACTTCTCATTTGTAACTGTTGATGAGTCTATATCTTCTAAAATATTAAAAAGTTGTCCTGGTGGAAAAATTAATAAAAAGAAGGTTAATGTTGAAGTTGCTAATAAGCGTAAGAGATAATAAAATTTTTTATTCTTAATACTCTTACTTAAGGGAAGATTTAAATTCAGGTATAATGCCTAGAGCTTATCCTCCCTTTTTTGTTTTTATTATGGAAAATAACTATTCTAAAGGCAGCATTAAAACATTTCATGCTACGCCTTATATATCACTGTATATCCACATCATCTTGATAAGAATCCACATCTATTATATTTGATATATTTTCTAATGAATATTTCTTTTGCATTATTATACTGAGCACTCCATTATCAATACTTTTAAGTATCTGATTTGTGTCTATATCCTCAATATCATTAAATTTTTTATTATAAGCCTTCTTAACAAGAATAGTATTAGAAAATATCCCAAATCCACCTTTTTTAATTTCTATTCTATTTAGGTTTATATCTATTATTCCCGGATCATATCTTATGCTTAACTCTCTAAGATCAATCCCTTTTAGATCTATAGTTAGAAGATACATATCCTCATACCGATTAAGTTTTATAAAATTGTTATATTCTTCTCTATTTCCCTCATAAGAAGAAATATCTTCATTATTTTTAGTAAATTCATTTATATCAAAATTATCTAAAAATGAATGCATAATTCCACTTATCTTCTCTATATTGTTTGAATTAAAAACATTGTCAAATCCAAAAGTAAAAATTTTGAACATATCTTCCCCTCGATATATTTCTTAATACTTATATAATATTTATAAACATCTAATTTGTTTAAATCATTTATTCTAATTTCAATTGTATTTTTAAACTTTAATTAACGCGTCAATTTTAAATATCAGGTTAACTTTCCTTACTATATAACCCCATTATTTTTAATACACAATTAATGTAACATTTTTTATTCGCAATAACTGTATCAATACACTATTGAATAATTTTATATAAAATACTACAATAGTTATTATATAAGGGAGGATACTATAATGAAGCGCATTGATAAGATTTATAATTATATTTTTAAAAATTCTAATAACTTTAATAAGGATAATTTTTTAGATCAAAAGGGGTTTAGTGCCCAAGAGATTGGAGAAAAATTAGATATATTAAGAAATAATGTTTCAAAGGAACTTAACATTCTTTGTAGAGAAAAGAAAATTATTAAAATAAAAAATAGGCCAGTCATGTATTTTGATAGAAGTTGCCTTGAAAATATACTCTCTGTAAGACTACCTGAAGATTTAGAAGAAATATCAGATATTAATACATTACTTTCTTCTCCTTCGAATACATTTATTGAAGGTCAATCACCTTTTAACTATCTAATTGGCGCTAATACAGGTTTAAAAAATCAAATTGAACAAGCTAAAGCTGCACTAATGTATCCATCAAACGGATTACATACATTGATAATTGGTGGCATGGGTGTTGGTAAGACTCTATTTGCTAATATGATGTATGAATATTCTAAATACATAAAAAAATTCTCTGAAGATACTCCTTTCCTTGTTTTTAATTGTGCTGATTATGCTAATAATCCTCAACTTCTTCTATCATATATCTTTGGGCACATCAAAGGTGCTTTTACAGGCGCTGATAAAGAGACAGATGGTATTGTTTCAAGAGCTAATGGAGGCATTTTATTTCTTGATGAAATACATAGATTACCACCTGAAGGTCAAGAAATGATATTTTACTTCATGGATACAGGAACTTACAATAAACTTGGTGAAACAGATAGGACACGAAGAGCTAATGTACTATTAATAGGTGCGACGACAGAAGATCCAAATTCCACATTACTTAATACTTTCATAAGAAGAATTCCAATAGCTATAGCAATTCCAAGTTTTGATGAAAGGCCAATTGATGATCAAATAGAGTTGATACACTATTTGATATCAAAAGAAGCCCAAAGAGCTAACAAAACTATTAAGATTTCAGCTGAAGCTATTAAAGCTTTAATAGGAAGCACATCTTACGGAAATGTTGGACAGCTTAAATCAAACATTCAATTAGCGTGTGCAAAAGGATTTTTAAATTATATCAATACAGATGAATGTATTGATATAAACCTAAATTCACTTCCATCGAATATAAAAAATGGAATTCTATCTTTTAATAATAAAATAAATGATAATTCAACAGCATGGAACATAATCCCTAATACAATTACAATTCAACCTGATAGCGATAAAACTTTCTTAGAAACTGATGCTTATGAGCCAACTTTTAATATTTATAAGATTATTGAAGATAAAACTTCTGCTCTTCAAGAAGAAGGCATGAGCGATGATGATATAAAAAACTTTATATCCATTGATATCAATATCCATTTAAAACAATTCTATGCTAGGTTTAAAAATGATACCCATCGTCGGGAATGCTTATTAAAAATTGTTGATAAAGATATTATTGAATTTGCTGAAGAGATAAAAGCTCTAGCGGAAGCCAGATTAAATAGAAAATTAAATGAAAGATTTATTTATGCAATAAGCTTACATTTTAGTGCTCTGTTTAATCGTATTAAGAAAAAAACTGTTTCCTTTTCATCACATATTGATCCTCAACCATCTGTTAACAGTAAAGAATATGAAGTTGCAACTGAAATCCATGAGTTAATTGAAAAGCGTTATAATCTCACTATTCCTTCTATTGAGATTAATTATCTTGTGCTGCTTTTGACTTCGATTCAAGAATCATCTCATCAAGAAAGAGTTGGAATAGTGGTTGCTGCTCATGGTTCAAGTACCGCAACAAGTATGGTTTCTGTTGCTAAAAAACTCTTTGATGCTGATAATATTTTAGCTGTAGATATGCCTATTGAAATGAATCCTTCTGATATATTGGAAACCATTATTGAAAAAGTTAAAATAGTTGATGAAGGCAAAGGAGTATTACTTTTAGTAGATATGGGATCATTAAATAGCTTCGCTGATGTTATAACTGAACGTACTAAAATTAATACTAAAAGTGTAGATATGGTATCAACACCATTAGTTCTAGAAGCTGTTAGAAAATGTTCTCTCTGTGATACAAATTTAAACTCTGTTTATTCTTATTTAATTACTGATTTTAGAGGCTATGCAAATAAGGTTATTGCTGAATAAAATTCGAATATTGATGATGTTATTATTACAATTTGCTCTACCGGAAAGGGTGCAGCTATTAAGCTTAAGGAATTAGTTCAAGATATAGTCGATAGTATAAGTACAAACCATATTAATATAATTCCTATTGGTTTAAGAAATTTAAATAAATCAATTACTCATATATCAAAAACTAATAAGATTATAGCTCTTATTGGCATTTCAAATCCTAATATGAGAATTCCTTTTATATCACTAGAAAAATTAATAGATGGTTCTGGTGAAAAAGTACTAAAAAATTTGATCAATGGAAAAACTATTATTGATACTAATGGTAACAAAGTAGAAAAACAAATAGTTCTCAAAAACCTTTGCAAACAAAGTCTCAGAGATCTTTTAACATATTTAAATCCTGAAAAAATATGCTCTTTACTAGAAGACTTTGTTATTACAATTGAAAAATACTTATGTATAAGTTATGAAAATCCTGTAAATCTAAGGATTATGTTACATGTTGCTTGTTCTCTAGAGAGAATGATTTTAAATGATGGATTGGTGTACAGAGAACCTATTGATACGCTAAATCAAAATATTCTATCTGCCTTAAAAAAAGCTAGCTTAATATTTAAGAATTCACTATCTATAGCTTTAACAAATGATGAGCTGTATTATATGGTTGATATATTTGACGAATACTAAACTCCGGCAAATTCTAAATTTAGTATTAAAATTAATTTTTAAATA
Organism: uncultured Clostridium sp.; assembly: GCA_963524945.1. GTDB lineage: Bacteria > Bacillota > Clostridia > Clostridiales > Clostridiaceae > Clostridium. Next base: position 8,198 of record CAURJV010000094.1, on the reverse strand, counting down.
TTAGAAAGTATTTTATTCCTAAAGAAAAGTGTATCATTTAGCCTATATAGTGTATCGTTTTTATGATTGCTATTTATTGAATATAACAAAAGTGTATCCTTAATAGTATTAAATAATTTCCGATACACTAATTGGTATGTTAATATATATTAGTATCTAAATAATAATGAAAGGGTGATAAAATAGTGATTGCATTAATTGTAAGTACTCATGGTAATTTCTCAGAAGAACTTGTAAAATCGTCAGAAATGATCTTCGGTGCTCAAAAAAATGTAGGTGTAGTTACATTTAAACCAAGCGAGAGTACAGATAATCTAATTGAAAAATACAATAATCTTATAAATGAGTTAGATTGTAAAGACGGAGTTCTATTTATGCTAGATCTTTTCGGTGGATGTCCTTTCAATACTGCTAGTGTTCTTGCATTGAAAAATGACAACATGGAAATTGTATCTGGTGTAAACCTTCCAATGTTATTAGAAGTATTCGGTAGTAGAGACTTTTCAAGTCTTTCTGAATTAGTATTAATTGCACAAAATGCTGGTAAAAATTCTATAAAACAATTAATAAAAAAAACAATCTCAAATTCAGAAGAGGATGATGATTTATAATGAAAATCGCATTAGCAAGAATTGACGATAGATTAATACACGGCCAAGTAGCTACAGTTTGGTCAAAGGAAACAAAATGCCAAAGGATTATTGTATGTAATGATGATGTATCAAAAGACGAAATTAGAAAAACTTTATTAACTTGCTTTGCGCCTCCAGGTATTCAATCTCACGTAATTGATATTGATGAAGCTGTTAGAGTTATTAATAATCCTAAGTATGAAAATGATATTGTAATTCTTTTATTTACTAATCCAACAGATGTTCTTAGATTAGTTGAAGCAAGAATTGATATTAAGTCTGTTAATATAGGAGGAATGTCTTTTAAAGAAGGTAAAAAACAAGTAACTTGTGCTGTTTCAGTTAATGATCAAGATATAAAAGCATTTAGAACACTAAATGATAGAAACATAGAACTAGAAATAAGAAAAGTTTCATCTGATTCAAAGTCTTACATTATGCCTTTAATAGAAAAAATGTCTATACTAGATTAAAAGAGGAGGTAATATAATACGAGTAAAAAATTAAAAAAGCTTACAAACAGCGATTTAACTAGCATATATATAAGAGACTATCTCTTTCGAATCATTTTACGATAGTCTCTTTTTTACTTTAAATAATTATTTATTTTTTCTTTTATAATCAGTTATCTTTTCTTTAAACTTTCTTACTTCCTCTTTTGTTTTAGTGATTTCTATTTTATCTAAATTCCCTCTACCTAATCTATCCGAAAGTGAAACTAAGAAGATCTCATTTATATCTACATCCCTTAGCATATCTCCTATATTTTGAAACTTCATATCTTTAGTTACAAATAAACTTTGCATATGCCATCTTACAAGCCCTCTTACTTCATTTATAAAGTTTTCTTCCATGTTAAAATAAGTAAGAAATTCTCTAGTCATTTCAGCTCCTACACTATCGTGGTTATAAGATGTTAGCCTTCCTTTTCTTAATTTAGTAGTAGGTTTTTTACCTATATCATGCAATAGAAGTGCCCACATAAATACTCTTTTATCTTTACTTCGCTCTCTATTTACTGCTCCTTGATCAATAACCATCATTGTATGTATAAAGACATTTCCTTCCGGATGAAACTTTGGATTCTGATCAACATCTTGTAAATCACTTATCATTGAAAATGGATAATTATCAAGATTATGATTCTTTAGGGCATCCTCTAAATAAATAGAGGGCTTATCATCTCTAATTAAGTGCTCCTCAATATTTAAAAAAATTTCTTTCTCATTCATAATATACTCCTATTAAACATTTTCTACTGTATCTATAATTTTATTTTAATTCATCAATATTAGTATATCTAATATTAAAATTATTAAACTAAAAAGCTCTTAAAAAGTTGATTTCAATACTAATACATCATTCATATAGAAAAATAGTAGGTAAATCTATATCAAAACAGATCAACCTACTACTTTCTATATATTTTATTCTTACTATCTGCTACGAATTAGATTCTTTCTGATAGATGAACGCTTTATTTCTATAAAGCTGCATTTCCTCTCTCACCTGTTCTAATTCTTATAGCATCTGCAATATCAATTATAAATATTTTTCCGTCTCCAACTTCACCAGTTCTAGCAATTGAAGTAATAAGTTCAATTACATCTTCTACTTTATCATCTTCTACAACTATTTTAACTTCTATCTTTGGTAATACATTCGTTGTTATTTCAGTACCCCTATGATATTCTTTCCAGCCACGTTGTTGTCCGCATCCCATAACCTGACTTATAGTAACACCATTTATATTTTTATTCTTTAATGCTTCTTTAACCTCTTCAAGCTTTGAAGGTCTTACAATAGCTTCTACTCTTTTCATAATATACTTCCTCCCTAATCATCTATATAATGTATATAATATTATTTTAACAATATATATCTAAAAATTATACAACTAATTTTTATACAAATATTTTATTATAATACATACATTACACAATACTATAAAGTTTCCTGGATATATTAATATTTAGTCTAGTCCAGTAAACGCTGGGTATGCTGTTTCACCATGCTCAGCCACATCAAGACCATCAGCTTCTTCTGCACTTTCAACTCTAATAGTCATAAATAACTTCATAACTTTCAAGATAATAAATGTCATAACCGCTGCAAAAACTATTGTTATTGCTATACCTTCTATTTGAGCTATTAATAGTTTAATATCTCCAAAGAAAAGACCATTCCATTGCGCTACAGAGTTTATTGCTGTTTGTCCAAATAATCCTGTTGCAATACCTCCCCAGACTCCTCCAATTCCGTGACATCCAAAGGCATCTAATGCATCATCATATCCGAATTTAGATTTAACTGCAGTCATGAAGAAGAAGCATATTGGAGATACTATGGCTCCTATTATAATTGAACTCCAAAGAGGAACAAATCCAGCCGCTGGTGTTATTGCAACCAATCCTACAACAGCTCCTGTTGCAGCTCCGAGTATTGTTGGCTTTCCATGTTTTATTTTTTCAATTAGCATCCATGAAAGTAATGCTGAAGCTGCTGCAGTATTTGTTGTCATGAAAGCATGAACTGCAAGTGGACCAGCATTTAATGCACTACCTGCATTAAATCCAAACCAACCAAACCAAAGTAATGCTGCTCCAAGAACTACAAATGGAATATTGTGTGGTTTATATGACATCATACCATAACCACGCCTTTTACCTAATACAATACATGCTACAAGTCCTGAAACTCCTGAACTTATATGAACTACATCTCCACCAGCAAAATCAACTGCTCCCAAAGAGTTTATCAATCCACCTGACCCCCATACCATATGTGCTAGTGGGTAGTATACAAAAATTGACCACAATGCTATAAATATAAATAGTGCTGAGAATCTCATTCTTCCTACTAAAGATCCAGTTATAAGAGCTGGAGTGATTATTGCAAACATCATTTGAAACGCTGCAAAAAGCTCATGTGGTATAGTAGGTGCATACGATGAAGGATCTCCACCTACTCCATTAAATCCAAAGAAATTAAGTCCTCCTATTATTCCTCCAATATTATCTCCAAATGCTAGTGAATAGCCTATTAAAACCCACATTACAGATGCTAATCCACAAATAAAGAATGATGACATTAACGTATTTAAAACATTCTTTCTACGAACCATTCCACCATAAAAGAATGCAAGTCCTGGTGTCATTAAAAGTACAAGTGCTGAACAAATCAATATAAAACTGCTATCGCCAAAATTAATTTCCATAAAAAATCCCCCTTAAATATAGTAAGTTTAAGATATAAATTTCCAGTCGATATCTTGAAATTACTTAAATTTTTTCAAATAACTGTTAATAGAGAGATAACTGCGCACATTATCTAAAAATGAATTTCATAGTCTTTTCGAATTATAATTATAATTTTTATAAATGAAAAAAGGTGCTTGAGAAATATACTTACGAGTATATTTCTCAAACACCATTGTTCTTATTGATAGTATATTATCTCGATATAAAATTGTCAACATTTTTTTCAAAATAGATTTAATTTTGTTTAACATCTAATCAAAAGCATTTAATGTATTAATTATTATTTTTTTTATGTTTTCATGCTTAATTGGCATATCCTCATTTGTCCCTATTAATTGAATTAAATTTACGAGATCTCTTAGCTTACTTATATTATACCAATTTTGAGTAAGCTTATAATCTGAAAACTTATTATACTCATATTCAAATGCCTCAATTAAATTTCTATTGAAATACTCTTCATATCTAAAAAACTGTCCTATGTCCGCTAAAGGGTGTCCCGCCATTACAAACTCCCAATCTAATATACCAGCTAACATTTTATTTCTTATTATTATATTAGTACCTTGAAAATCCCCATGAACAAGTCTAGGATCTTTATCTAAATCTCTTAATGTTTTTTCATTCTTTCTAACTACAAGATTAATATCATTTACAATATTTTTTCCTAAACGCTTCTTAGCTATATCTCCCATGAAGCTTTCATACCATGAAACAAGTGGTGGGAGTTCTTTTCTTATATATAAACGCTCATCTAAGGTCCCAACTTTAGAAAACTTATGGCTATGTATTTTAGCTAAAGCCCTTGCAAGCTCTTTAATAAAACTCTTCTCTAAACTATAACCTTCTCTTATAGCCTGTCCTATAGTTTGTCCTTCAATGTATTCATAAATCGCATATTCTCTATTCCCAATATCCTTATGTTCACTCACTCTATATACTTCTGGTACATGTATAAACTTAGAATTTTTTAAAAGATTTAATAACTTAATTTCTTTCTTATAATCCTGTCCCTTTATAAAAAATATTTTTAATATATACTTTTTTTCTAGATTATTAGCTTCAACAATATAATTTGTTGTCCTACACCCAGAGTCTATTGGTATAATATTATTAATATCATTTTCTTCCAATATACCTTCAAATAACTTGTTAACTATGATACTATCAATCTCTAAAAATGGAAATGTTCTTTCCCATCTATACTCCATACTTTACCTCTTTATTCATTTAGCTCTTTGCTTATAATCAAAACCAAATAAAAAATATTCTTATACAAAAGTTTTTATATGTTCCATTCCCTTAAGTAAAATATTCAAATTTACGACAACATCTAAATAATATATTTTTACTATTTCCTTGGAAATAAGCTACTAGGATGCTTCTAATTCCTTTAAATAATCACAAGCTTTCTCTATTGCTTCTGTTTTAGTTTCGTATATATGACTTACTCCAATTTTAACTGCAAACCCCATCTTATTTAATACTTTCATAGGTTGATTTTGCACATGTGTTAAGCAAAGTTTTACTTTCAGCTCATTACAATGTTTAAGTAATCTAGTTAATGCATCTATCGCAGATGCATCTATTGCATGAGTATGTCTCATGTCTAAAATTACAACCCCTACTGAAGATTCAATTTCCTTCATTTTATCAAAAAACTCCTGTACTACCCCAAAGAACATTGGACCATTTACTTGATATACTCGTATTCTTCCATCTGCTTTTTCTAGTACAGTATTAGTATCTTTATCAAAAACCTTCTCCTCTACCAAATCTCTGATTTTAGTAGTATCAGATACTCTCTTCATAAATAAAAACATTGTCATAATCATTCCAATTCCTATTGCTACAACTAAGTCAAATATAACTGTACATGTAAATGTAAGTAATAATACAATGACATCACTTTTAGGTGCCTTTAATAATGATTTAAATACTTTCCACTGACTCATATTATAAGCAACTATTATTAAAATTGCTGAAAGTACTGACATTGGTATCATCCTTGCAAGTGGCATCAAAATTAACATAGTAGCTAACAATGTTACAGAATGTACCATACCTGATATTGGACTTCTTCCATTTGATTTTACATTAGCAGCAGTTCTTGCAATCGCACCTGTAGCAGGTATTCCGCCAAATATTCCACATATAATATTAGCTAAACCTTGAGCTATAAGTTCCATATTTGAATCATGTTTATCTGATATCATTCCATCCGCTACTGTTGCCGATAATAGTGATTCTAATGCTGCCAGTATAGCAATAGTAATCGATGGAGCAAATAATTTATTTATTACATCCATATTTATCTTAGGAAACATAGGCATTGGTAATGTTGATGATATCTCTTGAAATCTGCTTCCTATGGTCTCTACTGGTATATTAAATATTTTCACAAAAATAGTGGCAACAATTAACGCAATCATTGACCCCGGTATTGTTTTGCTAACTTTAGGCCAAAATATCATTATAAAAATACAGCTTATACCTATTATTAGCGACCATGTATTTAACGTTCCTATATTGGTAAGATAACTTTTCCATTTTGCAAAAAACTCTGCTGGAACATTTTCAATTTTCAATGCTAAAAAATCTTTGACTTCAGTGGATACTAGCGTTACTGCTATACCAGCAGTAAATCCTATTGTTATTGTCTGGGGTATGTACTTAATTAATGAACCAAACTTTAAAATCCCCATTATTATTAATATAATTCCAGCCATTATCGTTGCTACAACAAGTCCACCTACACCATACTCTTGAATAATAGAATAAATTATAACAACAAAAGCTGCTGTAGGTCCACCTATTTGAACTTTACTTCCACCTAAGAGCGAAATAATAAATCCCGCAAATATTGCTGTTGTAAGCCCTTTCTCTGGAGAGACTCCCGATGATATTCCAAGTGCTATTGACAACGGCAATGCTATTACAGCTACAATAACTCCAGCTATAATATCTTTCATAACTTGCTCTCTAGTAATTTCCTTGCTCTTAATCATGGAAAAGAACTTAGGCATCATTTCTAATCACTTCCTTATTAAATTTGTCAGTCTCTATCTTACTCCTAAATGCTAGAGTAGTCAAAATAATCCCTTGTTATTACTACATTACTAGAATAATCTATAGAGAAATTAATACAAAGTGATTTTTATTAAAGTTAACTTATTCAATTTTTTTAACATTATCTATAACATAATTATGCTTTTTCTCTTAGTCATGTTAAATACCTAATATCTTATCTATCTTACTTTCTAGTCCTTTTGTAATGTTCATCAATGGCAATCTAACCTCATCAGAATCTATTAGCCCCAGTTTCTTTAGGCTATATTTAAGCGGTGTTGGGTTCGGTTCTGAAAATAGTAGTGGTATCATTTTATATAGAGAACTCCATTTCTCTAGTGCAGCTTCATGATCATTAGCCTTTGCCAAGTTATATACCTCAATAAAGTCTTTAGTATTTAAATGAGCTGATGCCATTATTCCCCCTTGTCCTCCAAGCATAAGTGTTGTATAGAAATATGCATCCTCACCAGTTAAGACTGAAAAATCTTTTGGAGGATTCATTAATAATTCAGTTGTTTGCTTCATGCATCCACAGCAATCCTTTATTCCTATTATATTTTTTAATTGAGATAATACATGCACAGTTTCATTTTCAATATTAGCCCCAGTTCTATATGGTATATTATAAAGTACTATATCCAAATCAGTTGATTCTGATATGCTTTTAAAATGTTCATAAATACCTCTTTGATCTGGTCTCGAATAATAGGGTGTAACGGATAATATTCCATTCACTTTATGCTTTTCTACTAATTTTAGCTTCTTAATTACTTCACTTGTATTGTTCCCGCCTAATCCTATATATATTGGAACTCTATTATTATTGTATTCAACAGTTCTTGTTAAAATTTCTTCATATTCATGCTCCAGGATTGTAGGTGATTCCCCTGTTGTTGCAAGTGGTATAATTCCATTTACCCCTTCTTCTACGTAATGATTAATCATTCTTTCATAAGATTTAAAATCTACCTTTCCATCTTTAAATGGTGTTAATAATGGTACTAGAACCCCTTCAATTTTTGTCAACTTCTCCAACTCCTCAAATCTATTTTATTAAATAAGAAAACCCGTTAGTACATATATACCAACGGGTAGAGTCAACCGCATAAAACTTGTCCAAAACCAAAGCATAATAATATCATAACTATAACATTATTATCTATAGCTTCACCAAATCCTTGTAGCTCTCCACTTTCGTGACAGTTATGCATATATTTTATGCATACCCAGAAAT
>CAURJV010000093.1:0-17406 GCA_963524945.1 uncultured Clostridium sp. | reverse complement strand
ATCAATCTTAAATCCGGTAAAAACAATAGAATTTATTAATAACATAACTATTGTTATAGATAATGCTCTAAAGTTTTTTAGCATTTTTCCCTCCCATTATAATATATTCATTATGTACTATATAATTATAGGTTAAAATTCATATAAATTCCATAAAATAATAGAAAAAACCATGCATATAAATAGAATCACTTCCATTCACACATGGTTTTTCATATAAACTTTTATTTTGTCATCTAATTTATTATATTTTAAAGCTCAAAACTAATTGTGTTAGCTTCTCAGCAATCATTGCCTGATGCTGAGCTACAATAGCAACCTGCTCCACAGCTTTGTTAGTTTCACTTATACCAATTAGAATTTCTTCAGAATTATTTTTAGTATTTTGCATATTATCTGCAATATGCTCTACAACAGAAGAAATTTCTTCTGTTGATGCATGAAGCTGTTCAGTCATTGATGCTATATTTTGAGATAAATCACTTACAAAAACTGCATCCACTTCATACTTCTCTCCGGTGTCTATCAATAAATTATAATCGCTTCTTACATTATTATCAATATAACTTAATATATCCTTAGAATTACTAGATAGATTATCAAATGTGGTTTGTACATTTGAAATGACCTTCTGAATATTTTTCACATACTCTGCTGATTGTTCAGCAAGGGTCTTTACTTCATCTGCCACAACAGCAAAGCCTTTACCTTGTTCTCCTGCTCTCGCCGCTTCAATAGATGCGTTTAGTGATAGTAGATTAGTTTGATCAGCTATAGCTGCTATAGATTTTGCAATTATACCAATTTCACTAACAACTTTTCCTTGTTCAATTGCACTAAGTATTTTATATTGCTTTTCTTTATATATTCTATCAGCAATATTTTTAGATTCTGAACCTTTAAGTTTTATATCAGTAGCTCTATCTTTAATTTGTATAGATTGATTACTACTTTCAGTGGAATTTGAAGCTAGCTCATTTATTCCAAAATTAACTTCTCTCATAGTCATGGATAGATTTCCAGTAATATCATTTATTTCTTTTATATTTGTTACTATACTATCAGTATTTTTATCTATATGATCAAAATTACTTGACATTTCTTCTAAAGTAGCTGACAATTCTTCACTTGATGATGTAACGCTTTGAGCTTGATCTATGATGTTTTCTATAAGCTCCTTCATCCTTCCTTTAGCATGGTTTAAAGCATTTATAAGTTGTCCTAATTCATCAGTACTTTTACTATCCATTGAATATGTTAAATCTCCACTTCCCAAGGCTTCTGCAAATAAAACTCCTTTTTTTATATACTGCGAAATATATCTAGATAGTATTATGCCGATAGCAGCCGCTAAAATTATTCCTACCACAAGAATGACATGCATTATATTACTTGTAATTCTATAATTTTCAGCATTATTCTCACTTTCTTCTTTTGCTAAACTTTGATTCATTTGAATTATTTCATCAAGTTTTTCAAACATATCATCTCTTGCTTCAAATAATTCAACCTTCTTATTAGTTGCCTCTGTATACTTCTCATTTTTAAGCAAATCTAAGACGCTACTCTGTACCGCTGCATAATTATCTATAGCAGTATAAAAGTCACTTAATGTCTTTTTCATGTCATCCGACATAGATCTTTTACTATAAGAATCAATATATTCAACATTTTCAGATTTAATTGTTTCTAATATTTGTATCATTTCTTTTGTTTTATTAATATCTTTATCTATAAGTGCATTCTGAACTAGTGATATTTCATCTAATAAATTTTCTTTTACTTTATGTATTCCATCAATACTTTGAAGATTCTCAGAATATATCTGTTGTGAACTATTTTCTATCTTTGCCATTCCAAACTTTCCGAAAAATCCTGTAATCCCAATTAAAATTACAATAAAAAAGAATCCCGCTAGTAATTTTACTTTAATTGATAAATTTCTTATAATCCTCATCTTTATGTCCCCCTGTAAAGCTTTGTCATAAATTAATTTCGCGAAAACTAATTTGGTAAATAATTATGTTTTTTCCTATAAATCCATGATATTATATGAACCTTAACAATAGCTTAACAGAGAGCTATTTATATTATTTTTTCTTAATTTAAATATATATGTTTCAATTTAATTTCTACAGTCTGACTTTAACTAAGCACTTGTCTCACTAGAATTCTAAATGCAAATTTATTATTGCAATATATATTATAATTTTATTTTCCCTCCAATTATTATGCATTTTGAACTCTTGCTATGACCAATTTCACTAGTTTTTATAATTGGAATATTAGAATTTCCTACTATATCTTTAGTAATTTCCAAAATATTTGGAAAGTGTTTTTCTCTTTCCATTTCAGTAAATTCACCAAGAATTATTCCTTTAACTTGTTCAAATACTCCCAGTTGTTTATATTGTGTCAAATACGTGAACATTTTTGGAACGTCACCACCTAAACTTTCTAAGAAAATAATTTTATCTTTAAAACTCGGCATATATTTTGTACCTGCAAGTTTTAATAAACATCTGAGGTTTCCGCCTACCACAACCCCTTCCATAGCACATCCTTGCACCCACTCATAATTAAATGTTAAAAGTTTAGTTCCATTATCCATAAATGTATTTTTAAATTCTTCCACTTGAACTTCTCTTCTATCACCAATTAAATTCCTTATTTGATATAAATAAGTCTGCATATTTGTTTGAGAATATATAGCATTAATAACTACAGACAAATCACTATATCCCAAAAATGGTTTCATATTATTTCTTATCGTTTCAAAATTCAAATGATCCAATATGCCATTAGCTAAGTCTCCACCGGATACATCAAAAATCCCCTTAATATCATTATCTATAAAAAAATTCATTAATATTTCAGCTTTTTCTTTATTACTCCCATTAAATACAGAATAATTTTTATATAAATTATCACTAAATACAGGTATAAGTCCTAATTCTTTTAATGCTTCTCCTAGCTCGTTCATCTTTAATACATTACTTTTATCTAATCCATTTGAACAAGCAACAATTCCTACTTTATCACCTTTACTAAATAACTTCATAATCATTATCTCCCTCTAAATTTATATAGTATTAACGGCAGTAAGTATACTGCCGTTAATATTTTAGTATATGATTTTCATAAAATTTGTACGCTATTAATCTAATATATTTAGACTTTTCTTACATAAGCATACACTGTAGTATTTGCTAAAGTGCTGCTTTAAAAATCTTTAATATATCATTTTCATCTAATGGCTTAAAAGCATACTTAAAATATGGATTCATAGCCTTTTTTGCCATTAATTCTAACTTATCTTCTTCAATGCCAACTTCCCTTAAAGTACTTGGTATACCCAATTCCTTAAAGAATTCAGATGTCTTTTCTATTGCTTTATTTGCTATTTCAAACTTATCTAAGTTTTTATCTATTCCCCAAACATTTATTCCATATTGAGCAAACTTAAAAACAGTAGTATCGTCTAAAGAATATTTCATCCAATGAGGTGTTAATATAGCCAATCCAACCCCATGTGTTATATCATAAAAAGCACTCAATTCATGCTCCATTGGATGTACCACCCAAGGTGAATTTGTTCCATATGAAATCAAGCCATTAATAGCCCAGCTTGAAGCCCACATTAAATTTGCTCTTGCATCGTAATCCTTTGGATTCTCTATTGCAATCTTACCATACTTTATACAAGCTCTAAGTAATCCTTCGGCTGTACTATCTTGGATATCCACACCCTTTGTATGATTAAAATAAGTTTCAAATATATGACTCATAATATCAGCAGTTCCAGCTGCAGTTTGATTTTTAGGAACTGAATAAGTATACTCAGGATCTAAAATTGAAGCTTTTGGTTTCATATTTTCATGACCTGTACCCAATTTTTGATTAGTTGTCATATCAGAAATCACAGCATGTGGATCCATTTCAGAACCAGTCGCTGATAGTGTTAATATTGTTACTATAGGCAATACTTCATTAATTTTTTGTGGACTAGTTACTAAATCCCAAGGATCTCCTTCGTATTTTACTCCTGCCGCAATAACTTTCGCACAATCTATTGTACTTCCGCCTCCTACAGCAAGAACTACTTCAACATTATTTTCCTTACAAATTTTAATTCCTTTTCTTACTGTTTCAATTCTTGGATTTGGCTCTATTCCTGACAATTCAACATATGATATTGAATTATCATTTAATATTTTAATCATTTCATCGTATAACCCAATTTTCTTAATACTTCCTCCGCCATATGCTATAAGTATTTTATTACCATATTCTTTAATTATGGCAGCAAGATTTTTGATTTGCCCTTTTCCAAAATAAACTTTAGTAGGTATTGAATAATTAAAATTTTCCATAAACGCTCTCTCCTTATAATATATAATTTAAGTTACAATTATTAAAAATAGTAATCCATGAATTTTGTTTCTCATACCTCAATCTATATTATTTTTTCATATCATAATATAAGAATATCAGGTAATAAATCCATGAATATGAACCTTTCCTATAAATTTTACACCTTAGAGTTAACTTTATGTCAAGTATATATATTTATTATTTTGGTAAAATGAAAAACTAACTTCTTGATTGCAAGAGTAAATTCGTTATTAACGACTGTACTCTTGCACTTAACTATATTTATTATGTTTAAAATTTTAAATGTCATTATCTTTTATCATTTTATAAATAATAATTTTATCATCTTTCATTTTTCCATTTAAGATAAATTATTATACCCTACTTGTTAAATATTAAGATTCAACTCTTTTCTATTCAAAATAAAAAAGACAAAACTCACAGCTTGATTGATTAAACCAAACATAAGTTTTGCCTAGAAATTACTTATAACAATTTATTTTTCAATAGACTATTGCATAACACCGTTCCAATCAAGATAATAACCGCCTACATACGTATTATATGCCATAGATCCATCTGAATTTAAATAATACCAGTTGTTTCCATCGTTTATCCATCCAGTTTGCATTACTCCATTAGAATCCATGTAATACCATTGTCCTCTTACCATTTTCCAACCACTTACTGGAACACCTTGTTCAATCAGTATCCATTTTCCATCTGAAGTCTTTCCCCAAAAATCTCCTCTGTTTCCTGTGCTCGGTGAACTGCTTACGATAGCATTTCCTACACTTGTGTCTACAGCAGTTGTTGTACTTGAAGTATTATCTTTACTTGTTGTATCACTAGTATCCTTATCCTTTGTATCTGGTGTCTGCGTACTTGAAAATGAGTTTTTATAGGAATCAACTTTATAGTTACTTTTGTCTATGTCTTTTGCATCCCATCCTGGAGTTAAATTGTTTAATTCATCTTTAGTATAATCGCTCTTATCCGAACTTGCTGCATAAGTACAAGATCCTTGAGCTAGGAATGCTAATAAGGCTAAAGATAAAATTCTTAATTTGTTATTCTTCATTTTGCTCATCTCCTAGAATATTTAATGTAATTTAATATTTATGTCTCAATTATATTCTTATAATTAATTATCGATTATAGCTATTAACACTTTAGCCTTTTTTATCTCTATTTAACACTACTTAAGCTAATTTCCATTTTCAAGAATACTAACAATTAAATTCTACCGAATTTTATTTGCTTATATCGCTTCTACTTAACATATAACATATTTATTTAAATCATATATTTATCTAACTTTTCTGATTAAACTTTTTACAAATCTCTATCATATCCTTCTGTGCATTAACGATTTTACCTTCACTTTTAATTTTTGTATAAGAACCATCTTGTAGCAATATCCTACTTTTAACATTATCTTTTATATATAATTCAAGCATTTCTTTAAGTTCCTTTTTTATAAGATTATCTTCTATTACTGTCATAGTTTCAACTCTTTTGTCTAAATTCCTATACATCCAATCAGCACTTGATATATATGTATCTTCTTTTCCATTATTATAAAAGTAATATATTCTGCTGTGTTCCAAATATCTTCCTACAATACTTCTCACTGTTATATTATCACTTAAGCCTTTAACTCCAGGTCTTAATGAGCAAATTCCTCTAACTATAAGTTCTACTTTAACTCCAGCTTGTGATGCCTTATATAAGGCTATCATAAGTTTTCTATCAACTAACGAATTCATTTTTGCAATTATTTTTGCTTTCTTTCCATTTTTAGCATGCTCAGTTTCTCTTTCGACTAGATGCTCCAACTTTTTTCGTAATCCGTACGGTGCAATAGTTATTTTACTCATATTTTCAGGTTTAAAATATCCTGAAAGCATATTAAATATAACTGATGCATCTTCTCCATATTCAGACTTTGATGTTATTATCCCAATATCTGTATAGAATTTAGCCGTTACATCATTATAATTCCCTGTTCCTAGATGAACATATCTTTTAATACCTTTTTTTTCTTTTCTAACAATCAATAATATTTTACTATGAGTTTTTAATCCAATTACTCCATATATAACATGACATCCCGCTTTTTCAAGCTGCCTTGCCCAATGAATGTTATTTTCTTCGTCGAACCTAGCTTTAAGTTCAACTAATACTGTTACCTGCTTTCCATTTTCTGCCGCTTTTGAAAGCGCAGCTATTATAGGTGAATTTCCACTTACTCTGTATAGTGTTTGCTTTATGGCTAGTACTTTTTCGTCCTGAGCAGCAGTTTCCACTAATTTTACTACTAATGAAAAGCTTTCATATGGGTGGTGTAGAAAAATATCCTTCTTGCTTATTTCTTGAAATATATCGTCTTCTTGTAATTCCTTAACTTGAAGACTCTTTATTTGTTCAAACTTAAGTTCACTATATCCCTTAATACTATATAATTTATTTATAAATGTTAAATCAATTGGCCCTTTTATAGAAAATATTTGATCCTCCGAAATTTCAAATTCTTGTTCTAATTTATTTATAATCCTAGTATCATTTGTTTCTTCAATTTCCAATCTTACAGCAAGCCCCCACCTTCTCTGTTTAAGAGATTCTTCTATTGTTTCAAGCAAATCTTCTGCGCCTTCTTCATTTAAACTTAAATCTGCATTTTTAGTTATTCTATAGCACGCTGTTGTTAATACTTTAAATCCAAACAATTCCTTTAGATGGTTTTTTATGACATCTTCCAATAATACAAAGTTTTCACCTATCCCCCCTGGTATAGGAACTAATCTCCCTAATACTGATGGTACTTGAATTGTAGCAAACAATTCTTGTTCACTCTTACTTTCTTTTAATATAACCCCTATATTTAATGTTTTATTTAACAACAAAGGAAATGGTCTGCCTGAATCAATTACCATAGGTGTTAAAACTGGATATAATATATTTTTATAATAGTCATTTATAAATTCTAATTGTTCTTCATTTAACATATCATACGTGAAAATTCTTATATTTCTAGAACCTAAGTGGTCATATAAATGCTCATATGTATGATATTGATCCTTAACCATCTCCCTAACTCTATAAAGTATTTTACTAATCTGTTCACTTGGTGTTAATCCAGAAACTTCTCTTTCATCAAATCCTGCTTGAATTTGACTATATAATGATCCAATTCTCACCATAAAAAATTCATCGAGATTGGAACTTGATATGGATAAAAATTTTAATCGTTCCAATAAAGGGTTAGTATTATCCTTAGCTTCATCTAAAACTCGTTGATTAAATTCCAACCAACTAAGTTCACGATTAAAAAAATTTTCGTAATTATCATATGTATAATTTTCATCCATAATTATTCTCCTCATCCTATAAGCTAATCATTTTCAACTTAATTTAATTATTTGTAAATATAGTATTTTAAATACACATTGAATAATGTAATATATTTAAATGTATACTAATATAATCTAATATTTTTGTTAACTATAAGTTAAAATGTTATTATATACAAGTTAACTTTTTATCATATTTTTATATAGAGGAGGAGTGAACAATGAAAAATATCGCAGTTATTGATATAGGTTCCAATTCAATGAGGGTTCTAGTATATGAAATATATGAGAATAATTCATTTAAAATAATTGATGAAGAAAAAAGAATGACAAGACTTGGTCAGTTTATTGATGAAAATGACAATTTATCAAATGAAGGAATAGGTAAATTGTTAATTACTTTAGAATTCTTCAAGATTTTATGTGAGAAAAATGATGTAGTCGAAATAATTGTAGTCGCTACTGAGGCAATCAGACGTGCAAAAAATAGAGATCATATTTTATCTTTGGTAAAAGAGAAGACTGACTTAGATATTAGAATTCTAAGTGGAATTGAAGAATCAGCTTATGGATATATAACAATCAAAGCTACGATGGATATAAAGGATGCTTTACTTATTGATATTGGCGGTTCAAGCATGGAAATCACTTTAATGAAAGATAAAAAAATACTTAATGGAATAAGTTTACCTCTCGGCTCCATACCACTAACTAAGCTATTTCCTTTTGATATGCCAGCAGACAAAAATACTATTTCAGCATTTAAGAAATTTATATTTAATGAATTTGATAAGTTACCTTGGCTAAAGCTTGCTCAAAATTTGCCTTTAATAGGAATTGGCGGAACAGCTCGTTCGATCGGCAAAATTCATAAGAAATTCATTAAATATCCACTTGACCTGCTCCATAATTATACTATGCTTTTTGATGAAGTTAAAATAATTCATGAATATGTTCTAAATCTTAATACGAACCAAAAGGCAAAATTAAAGGGATTACCTAGAGAAAGATCTGACATATTTACCGCACCTTTCTCAGCACTTGTAATGCTTATGAATTATTGCAATTGTCCTGCTTTTAAAATTAGTCAATATGGAATCCGTGAAGGTGTTTTATACGAAAAACTCTTGAATAAAGATCTTGATAATATCGATATTTTAGATTACTCATTGAACAATATCTTAACAAATAATGACTTAAATATTTCACATGCTGAGAAAATACGTGATTTATCTCGTGTATTTTTTAAATACCTTGAAAAACCAAATTATCAATTTTTAGAATTAGAATATAAACTTCTTGGTGCAGCAGCTAAATTGCATGATTTAGGGGTAAGTATTTCTATAAAACATGCTTATAAACATAGCTTATATATCATAATTAACTCCTTAATTTCTGGACTTACACATAAACAAATATTAATGCTTGGTTATGCTATAGCACTAAGCGGTAAATTTGATTACAAATTATCAGATGAATATAAAAATTTCCTTAGAAAAGAGGAAATTCTAATATGCAAAAAAATTTCAATAATATTATGTCTTGCTCATAAAATTGATAAGTATTTTTATAATAGCTTATCTGAAGTCACAATTATAAACCAAAAAGATACTTTTAAGTTAACACTTCCTAATAGTAGTGTTAAATACATGCAAGATAGTTTACCTGTAGAAATGGATGAAAGCTTTAAGAAATGTTTTAACAAAAAGTTATCCATTATCCCATTATAAGTTTTGCTTAAATATTTATATGATATATTTGCTTTAAAATATGATATAATTCATATAATAGTAAATTAAGTTAAAGTAAAATAAGGAGATAATACCGTTATATGAAAATTGAATTTGATAAAAAATTATTCAAGTATTCCATATATATAGTTATTACAGCCGTTATACTATATATAGCATTTCTAATTATTTTAAATATTGGATTATTATTTAGATCTGCATTTGACTTTCTAGGATATTTAACTAATTTAATTAAGCCGCTGCTTTTCGGGATCATAATAGCATATCTTTTATATCCTATAACTAGATGGCTTGAAACTTTTCTAAAGCATAACAAACTATATAAATTAGAGAAGGCATCTACTCGAAGAATTATAGCAATTATGATTACATATCTCTTAATTATTGGTATATTTTCAGGCTTAATCTTAGGAATCTATTTTATGATAGGCGGTCAGATATCAAATAATACTACTATTATAAATATGACTCAACACATTTCCCTATACTTAAAGAGCAATTCCTTTTCAACTGAATCCATAAAAGGTACTTTAGATAGGCTGGATAATTCTTTTATAGATAATATAAAACCTTATATTATTAGCGGAATTATATATTTACAAAGATATGTTGAAAGCAACTTAGGAAATATGACCTCATATATAATGTCAATCGGAAGTGGTGTTGCAACATTTTTTATTGCACTTGTAATCAGTATATACCTCCTAAAGGATTCTGAATATTTTATAGGACTATGGAATAAGCTTTATTACTTGGTATTTGGTAAAAGTATCTTAGGCAATAAAATTATTTACGTTTTTAGAGTTGTTCATGAAGTCTTTGCTAAGTACCTGCGCGGTCAATTACTAGAAGCTTTTTTCGTTGGAGTTTTATCAGCGATAGCACTTTCAATTGTTGGGATAGATTACGCTTTTGTAATTGGTATAATTGCAGGAATAAGCAATATGATTCCATATGTAGGTCCAATTATTGGCACCATTCTTGCTGCTATTATGGGACTTTTAAGTGGTACCCCTATAAAAATAGTTTATGCCATAGTTGCTATGCTAGTTGTACAACAAATTGATAATAATCTTCTAGCTCCTAAAATTGTTGGAAACAGCGTAGGTTTGCATGCAGTATTCACAATGATGGCTATACTAATTGGGGGCAATGTAGGCGGGCTATTGGGCATGCTCCTTGCTGTACCAGTTGCTGCTTCATGTAAAGTTCTATTTAATAATTGGTACGAAGATTACATAGAAAAGCAAAAGCAGTCATAATTCTTTATGAATTAATTTATTAAAAGAGGCAGTTCAATTGACTGCCTCTTTTAATATAGTATACATTCTTTCACTTAATTCTTTTTAATACACTTTTAGCTATTTTACTATTCTACCAAACTTCTTCTTACCTAACTTTATTATATCTCCATTTTTAATTGTTATATTGTTAAAATTAGCTACTTTTTGCATATTTATATATACTCCACCTTGACTTAAAAGCCTTTTAAATTCATTATACGATTTTATCAAGTTACTTTTAACAAGAACTTCCCCAACATCTTCCAACAAGCTACATTCAGTAGATATATTTATTTCAGACACCTCATCAGGTATACTTTTATTTTTAAATACATTTTCAAAATATTCAAGTGCGAATTTACTTTCTTCTTCTGTGTGATATAATCTTGTTATAATTTTTGCAAGCTCAAATTTGACATCTCTTGGATTTTTCCCATTATCCAACTCTTCCTTAATTTCTCTAATTTTGTCTGGGTGCTCATCTGTAGCAAGTTCGTAATATTTTATAATTAAATTATCAGGGATCTCCATTACTTTCTTAAACATTATTTCTGCTGGTTCCTGTATCCCTATATAATTCCCTAAGCGCTTACTCATTTTTTCCTTTCCATCCAAACCTTCTAATATAGGCATAAATATCGCTATTTGCTGCTCCATTCCAGCATTTTTTTGCAATGTTCTCCCCATAAGAATATTAAATGTCTGATCAGTCCCTCCCAATTCTATATCAGCCTTTAATGCGATAGAATCATAACCTTGCATTAGAGGATAAAAAAATTCATGTATTCCAATAGCCGTATTAGAATTATACCTCTTTTTAAAATCTTCTCTTTCTAGCATTCTTGCAACTGTTGTAGTCGCAGCCAATTTTAAAACTTCTTCAAAAGACAATTCAGATAACCATTCACTATTAAATTTAATTTCTGTTTTATCTCTATCTAAAATCTTGAAAATTTGCTTTTGATATGTTAATGCATTCTCTACTACTTCTTCTTCGGTCAGAGGTTTTCTAGTTTTAGATTTTCCGGTTGGATCTCCTATTTTACCTGTAAAATCTCCAATTATTATAACTGCTCGATGCCCTAAATCTTGCATTTGCTTAATCTTTCTTAATACAACCGCATGACCTAAATGAATATCTGGTGCAGTCGGATCTAATCCTAACTTAATTATTAAAGGTTTATCTTCTTTTACCGATTTAATAATTTTTTCTTCCAAATCCTTAATGCTAATTATGTCTGCAGCTCCTTTCTTTATAATTTTAATTTGTTCTTCAGCATTCTTTTTCATCTTCTTAACTCCTAAAAATATTTCTTATTTTTAATATAAGTAAGCGTTACAAGATTCAATATGTGCAATAAAAAAACTCTTGTCCTTTAAAATATAAAGGACAAGAGTATAGCTCTCGTGTTACCACCTTAATTCATTAATCGCTCACACGATTAACCTCTTCAAGTACGCCAAAATTTTGGGTATACTTTAGCACTATAACGGGTGCAGGGTTCCGTCATCACCTACTCAAAAGAAACTTTTTTCAGCTTGAAGCTCTAAGATGTATTCAAAACCAGCTTCCATGCACCTCTCATCAACCGGTAACTTTCTGTATGGCATCACTAATTTCTACTTATTCTTTTCATTGCTTTTATTGAAAATCTAGAATAAAGAAATATAATAAATTACTTTCCTTATTATGCGATATATTAAATTGTTTAAATTGTACAAAAAACTTAAGCTTTTGTCAATATAAACTTTATTGTTTAATTGCTACAACTATGATATCCATGCTCCATTTGAATCAACTCTATATTTTCCATCAATAACAGAATTAAGAGCCATAGCCCCACTTCCAGGATAGCAATAATACCATTTTCCATTAGAGTATATCCATCCTGTTTTCATTACACCATCATTGCCTAAGTAATACCAATTATTATCTATTATATTCCATCCAGTTGCATAACATCCTGTGTTTTCTAAAAAATACCACGCAGAATTAACTAAATTCCACTTACCATCTTTATTTGACTTAAGCTCAGATAATAATCCAGTATAACTGCTTGCCTTATTATTCTCATAATTATAATCCTCAGAGCATTCTGGATAATCACTTTCTTTCCATGTAAATCCATCATTTTTTAGAACCTTATCTTGTCTAAGGAAATATTTATTATTTCCTAATGCATCATTATTTGTGACATCTAAATGATACCACTTATTATTTAATTTAACTAAGTTCCATCCATGAGGAACACCATCTAAATTCCCAATAATAATTTTATTCTCTACACCTGCTAATTTAAGCATTTTATAAGCAGTCATGGCATAACCTTGACATGTAGTTTTTC
The DNA here is from genome assembly GCA_963524945.1 of uncultured Clostridium sp. Taxonomy (GTDB): domain Bacteria; phylum Bacillota; class Clostridia; order Clostridiales; family Clostridiaceae; genus Clostridium. The sequence continues at coordinate 4,300 of CAURJV010000093.1, read as the reverse complement.
CAGTTGTCAATGCAGAATAAGCATTATTAGATACAAGACTATCATCATATCCAAATCTATTTATTAAATATTCATTTATTGCCTTGACCTTATCAAAATCGCTCATCTCATTGGTAGTTATAGAATTAACTATTTTAGTTAGCTCTTGATTAATATATAACTCTTGATCTTTAGTTGTTCTATAAGTGACCTTTAATGTTGCTTTATCTCCAACTCTTTCATAGACCATTTTCTCTAGTGATCTCATTAAGTAATCATCGTCTTTTGCAATATTTTGTACTACTTCTAATACATCAGATTTATAATAATCAATTTGAAACTCTGTGTCCCAATTTTCTAAATGGTTATATACATATGAGTTTAAATCATTATCTGCTGCAAAAACAGGTTGTCCCATTATTGCTGATATTATTATTAATCCAAGTAATAGATTTCTAATAATGTTTCTCATCAATAAATCCCTTCTTTCTTCATATGAATCCCATTGGAATAAATTTTCGTTAAAATTATGTTATAAAGTAGCACAATTCAATACTTTCCTCCTTCCAAGATTATTATTTACCTCCAAAAACATATATATCTATTATATCAGAATATTATTAATGATGCTAAATTCAAATATATATTCATAAAAATAACTACCTAAAATATTAAAATTTCTAGGTAGTTAAAACTATTTTATAATTCAAAAGTGCTGTTATCAATCCATTTATATTGTGGTCTTATGACTTTTATATCTTTTACTAATTTATACAGTGCCTCATCTTTCTGCTTACATTCTAGCATTATATCAAAATCCCTATCTAAAACCTTAGCTTTTTCTAAGAATTCAACAAGATCCTCTGCATTTATATAATCAGCATGTTTTCTATCTTTATCGTGGTCTTTAGGTGTTGAAAAATGTATTTTAGGCGGGAAAAATTCATTATCCCATGTGTTAAAGATCTCCTCAAGTAAGTCCTCTATATTTTCACCATTATTATTGCAATTGTGATGGTGAACATCTAACACCATTGGAAGATTTAAAGTTCTGCATATATCTAGAACTTCCTTTGCCGTATATATTTTATCATCATTTTCAAGAATTAATTTGGATCCTATTTCTTCTGGAATTAGAGAAAAATTATCAATGAATCTGCTTATTCCTGACTCTTTTCCACCAGTTGCTCCTCCCACATGCAAAACCATTTTTCCATGTAAATACCCAAGATCCTCAAACCATTCTACTTGACGCATTAAATTGCTGATAGAATTTTTAACAATTTCATTACTTGCACTATTTAAAACATTAAACTGATCTGGATGTGTATCCACTCTCATATTATTTTGCTTAATTATTCTTCCAATAAATTCAAAATCTTTTTTAAAAATCTCTCTATGTCCCCAATAACCTACATCAGGATGAGTAACTAGAGGAATTAAAGCAGATGTTATTCTATAAAAGTGTATTTGATTCTCCACATTATAATTAAGTATTTTCTCTAGATCATTTAAGTTAGATAGTGTTATGCTCTTTAGTTTATCTAATTTGTTCCTTTCAGAAATAATTTTATTATAATTTGTAAATGTAACTGTGCTTGAACTAGAAATCTTTTTACCCAACCTCATTGAAATTGCTACATAGCCAAACCTTATTCTCATAATTCTTCTCCTATGTACTTAATATTTCTTGAACATAATAAAAGAACTCCAAAGTGGAGTCCAATTATATGTAAAGAGATTAATGAGTATTAGAGGTTATATTAAAAGTTAGATTAATATTTAATAATTTAAACTTTTAAACACTCTATTACCTATTATAATCTCATCAGTTATTATTGTAAACATTTTCTTTTAAATTATAACTATTTTTTTAATATCTTTGCAAATTTCTTAAACTATACAAAAAGAAGTTATCTAAAAATAATAAAAATTAATGTTAATCATCCCTTATTATTTTCCTATTCTTAGATAACTTCTTTTAACTATTTTAGTCAGAAATTCTATGCTTAAGCCAGTTATTTCCTCTAAGCCTAAAGCAGTACATAAGTCCACGTACAACCCAGTCAATATACATAGCAATCCAAATTCCTAAAACACCAATTCCTAGAACAATACCTAAAATATAACCTGCAAATATTCTAAATATCCACATACCTATAAATGCAGTTAGCATAGTATATCTGGTATCACCAGCTCCTTTAAGGCCTGACGAAAGTATGAAAGATATCCCCCAAGCAATTAATGCTATACTGTTACTTCTAGTTAATGTTGCTGATATGTTTATTACCTCCGGAACATTTGTATAAAGAGATGCTAACCATTTTGATATAGGTATAAAAATCAATCCCAAGGATACCAAACAAATAGTCCCAAACTTAGTCAAGTATATTAACGTACTCTTTGCCCCTTTAATATCATTTCTTCCTACATACTGCCCCACAAAAGTTGTTGCTGCTAAACAAAGTGAATTTCCTGGAACATTTATCATTATAGCAATAGATGATGAAATTGCATTGGCAGCAATAGATGCTGTTCCCATTGTAACAATAAACATCTGAACTATTAATTTTCCTGCATTAAATATCACTTGTTCCATACCTGCTGGAATTCCTATATTAAATATATTTTTCTGTATTTCCATATCAAATTTAAATGGAAATATTTTTTTTAATTTTATAATTTTACTTCCTCTAAATAAAACTAACATTATAATTAAAGTACCAATAAGTCTAGCAATTGCAATTGCTACTGCTGCACCAGCTATTCCAAATGATGGTATGCTCAGTGTATTAATTCCAAATATCAATGTATATCCTAAAGCAATATTTATAACATTCATAAATATTGTAATTTGCATAGGAGTTTTTGTATCTCCACATCCTCTGAGTATACCATTAGCAATTTGTTCTATTGCTATAAATGGATACGTAAGCAAAGTAAACTCCAAATATAGTTTTGCATCGATTTTAACTAATTCTTCTGCTGAACCATAAAGTACATTAATTAATTTAATCCTGAAAATCCACAAAAGCAATGTTATAATTAATGATACTAAAATACCTGATACAATAGCTTGTTTAGCTGTTTCATTTGCTTTCTTAGGTTTATTTCTTCCTATCTGCTGCGCAACTACTACCGTTGCACCAACTGATAAAGCTGCAAAAAATGATATAAACATATTGTTTATAGAATCAACCATTCCTATTGCTGATACAGCTTGTTCACCAATATGTCCTGCCATCATTGTATTACATGTACCTAATAACATAACAAATGTTTGCTCTATCATTATAGGTATTGCTAACTTTAAAACATCTTTTCTTATTAACACACAATATCCTTCTTCCTTCTAGTAAAACACCCCGATTACTAGTTTTTTCTGTTAACGTTAAACAAAAATTAAAGCTATTTGTAACTATTATCCTTGTCCAATTTCAAAAAACATTATATATTCCCCTATTTATATTTATTCCATCCTCCTTACTAATCCAATAAATTTAATACTTATATATTTAAAAATAAATCCCGTTTTCTATAATATGCCATAATGCATACTGAATCTAAATTAATAATTAGAATACTTTTTTATAAACACACACACAAATAGAGAATGGTATATTATTAGTATTTCATAAACATATATCATTCTTTCTTTATGTAAAATTTTTATAGCTATTTAATCTTATCACTTATTTGTAAAAATCACCACCTTAATCGGGATACTTTATTACCAAAATAAGATATTTAGATTATTATTCTTTTAACTAACACTTGTTTTTATTAATATTCTATATAATATAAATTAATTCATAAAATTTTTCTCGAACCTTTTAAATATATATTGCAATTAAATCTCATATTCCAATCCTATTCGAGTACTTTGACTTATTAAAACTTTAAATATAAAGTTATTACTACAATATATATGAACTATTATTATTATATTGTTTTATTAACTCCATTTATATAACTTCTAATCTCTTTTAGCACATAAGTTTCTCTAAAAATCCAATTTGCAATAGGTTCAACTCCTGAGAATATTATTTTTTCATTATTATTAATAGCATCTTCTATCTGTATCCACTCTGGTCTAAATTTTAATTTAGCCTCATATGGATCCAACTTTTGAGGTTTTCTTATATTTGATACTTCAGCTAAGTAATAATAAGAGATCATCTTAAAAATTCTGTTATTAACATATTTATCTTTACTTCTTTCTGTTATAATTCCAAGTTGATCACCAATTTTACTGCAAACATATCCTGTTTCTTCTTCTACTTCTCTTTTAAGGGCATCTATATGTCCCTCATCCTTCTTC
>CAURJV010000092.1:0-17457 GCA_963524945.1 uncultured Clostridium sp. | reverse complement strand
TCTTAATACTGCTGGATGCATTGGGTTATAAAGATATGAAACTTTTTCGCTCATTCTATCAGCTGCTAATGTGTATTGAATTAAATCATTAGTTCCTATTGAGAAGAAATCAACATGTTTAGCTAATTCATCTGCGTAAACTGCTGCTGCAGGAATTTCAACCATTATACCCCATTGAATCTTTTCTGAGTATTCTTTTCCTTCAGCTTTTAATTCTGCCTTACATTCTTCAACAACTTCTCTTGCTTGCTCAAATTCTTCTAAACCAGAAATCATTGGGAACATAACTGCAAGATTTCCATATATAGAAGCTCTAAGCAATGCTCTTAACTGAACTTTAAATATGTCTTTTCTATCTAAGCAAAGTCTTATTGCTCTATATCCTAAGAATGGATTCATTTCTTCTGGTAATGGTAAATATGGAAGCGTTTTATCTCCTCCGATGTCTAAAGTTCTTATAACAACTTGTTTACCTTCCATTTTTTCAAGAACGAATTTATATGATTCATATTGTTCGTCTTCTGTTGGAGCACTATCTCTATCCATATATAAGAACTCTGTTCTGAATAATCCTACACCGTCTCCACCATTTGCTAAAACGCCTAATACATCTTCTGGTTTACCGATATTTCCGCAAACTTCTATTCTTCTACCTGATTTAGTAGTAGTTTTAACATCAATTAATTTCTTTAATTCCTCTTGTTCTGCTTGAAATTTTGCTTTTTTATCTCTATATTCTGATAAAACTTCTTCTGATGGATTTATAATAACATCTCCTGTTATTCCATCAACTATAACTGCATCTCCTGTTTTAACAGCTGTAGTTATATCACCTAATCCAAGTACTGCTGGAATTTCTAAAGTTCTAGCCATTATAGCTGCATGTGAAGTTCTTCCACCTATATTAGTTATGAATCCAACAACCTTAGTTCTATCTAGTCCTGCTGTATCAGATGGAGTTAAGTCGTGAGCTACAACTACTGTGTTTTCTTCAGTAATCGCAAAAGAATCTCCGCCCTTACCTGCAAAATTTGATAATATTCTCTTAGATACATCTTTAATATCAGCAGCTCTTTCTCTCATATATTCATTATCCATAGATTCGAATATAGCGACAAAAGTATTAGCTACACTTTCAATAGCCTTTAATCCATTTAAGCTATTGTTTTCAATTTCCATCATCATTGCTCCAGTAAATTCTGGATCATCTAGTAATGTAATGTGCGCTTCAAATACAGCCGCTTTCTCTGCACCCATTTCTTTTTCTGCCTTATCTTTAATAGCCTCTAACTGTGTTTTAGAATCATCTAATGCTTTTTGCATTTTTGCTTTTTCTGCATCTATATCTGCAATCTTACTATCATTTATAATGATTTCCTCATGCTCTTGTAAAAATACTTTTCCTATTGCATATCCTTTAGAAGCAGCAATACCTTTTTTCATAATATGGAACTCCTCCTTGATTGTAAATTTCATTTATTAAGTAAGTATTTCTTACATTAATTCGTGTATTTGCAAGTTTTATTTTAAGTATAAACCTTTTCTATTATAACATAATTCACAAAAAAATTAACTTAAATTTAATCGTTTTTTATGATTTTTACTAAAAAAAGTCTCCGTTCATTTATTCATTACTATTTATTTCCTATTATTTTTATAATTTATAAATCTATTTATAAATCATCAATTAAAGTTGTTACTTTTGCATATGCTGTAGATCTTGCTTCGAAGAAATCAGTTTTAACAGAATTTGCATTTGATAGAGTATCTACCCATGAAGCTGGGTTCTTATCTTGTTCTTTAAATAATGGAGATAAATTTATTTCTTTTAATCTTTTATTTCCTAAATATTTTATATAATTTTCAATTAATTGTTTATTTATCCCTTGTATTTTATCACCTATAACATAATGTCCCCACAAAATTTCTTGTTCTACACCAATCTTCATCATATTTCTTAATTCATTTTTTGCCTCTTCAGTAAATAGCTCTGGATTCTCATTTTGTAACTCTTTTATAATATTTCTAAAAAGCCAAAGGTGAGTGTTCTCATCCCTATTTATATATCTAATCTCTTGTGCAGACCCTGGCATTTTCCCATTTCTCTCCAAATTGTAAAAAAACATAAATCCAGAATAAAAATATATACCTTCTAATATATAGTTAGCCATAAGTGTTTTTAACAAATTGTATCCCGTTGGATTCTCTATAAATTCATTATACAATTCTCCTATAAATTTATTTCTATTTAAGAGTATCGCATCATCTTTCCATTGATACAATATTTCATTTCTCTTTTCAGGAGAACATATACTATCAAGCATGTAGCTATAGCTTTGCGAATGGACTGCTTCTTGAAAACTTTGAATTGTTAAACAGAGGTTTATCTCACTTGCTGTTATATAATTATTTATATTACTTAAGTTTGCTGTTTGTATAGAATCTAGAAATATTAAAAATGACAATATTTTATCATATGCAATTCTTTCTTCTTCCAATAAGTTTTGATAATCCTTTAAATCTTGTGAAAGATTTACTTCCTCTGGTATCCAGAAATTATTCATTCCTTGTCTATACCAGTCTGAAACCCAGCTATATTTCATATTATTAAAATCATTTAAATTAGTAGTATTCCCATTTATAATTCTCTTTTTACTGATCTCTCTATCGCCAAATTCATTAAAAAGGGGTTTTTTATTTATAATCATATCTATGCTCCTATTCCCTAATCAGTTTTTCATTTATAGCTAACGTATGTTAGCTATATGATGATTAATTTAAATGTTTCTTATTTAAATTAATCATCATTGCTCATTCATATATTCTTTTTTTATAAATTAAAGTAACCAAGTAATCTCTAAGAAATTAAATAAGTTTGAGAACCCAAATATAATATTTGCGTTCTTGCTTATCGCTTTCACTATGTATAGCTTCTTCTGACCAAATACTATCATCGAACATAAAATACACTTATGCTGAACAAGTTTCACATTCTGTCACTTCCAATGATTTTGATCTAACATAATATATAGATTTAACTCCACATTTACAGGCCTCTATATATAAGTTCATTATTTGCCTCATTGTATAGCTATTCGTTATATATAAATTAAAGGATTGGCCTTGATCTATATGCCTTTGGCGTATTCCATTCATTTTAACACACCACATTTGTTCTATATTATAAGCTGAATTATAATACCAATAATTATCTTCTGAAAGGTTTGGTGCAGTCTTAGGAATTATGCTTCCCTTCTTTTCTTCTAAATAAAATCTTGCCATAATAGGATCAATTCCTTCTGTTGTACCTGCAATTGTTGCTGTCGAACCATTTGGAGCTACTGCAATTAAATATCCATTTCTTATTCCGAATTTATGAACTAACTCCTTTAGTTCATTCCATTTAGAGCTATTGTAGTTTCTTAATCTAAAATACTCTCCATTATTCCAATCAGACCCCTCAAACAATTCATAACAACCTTTTTCTTTTGATATTTTCATACTAGCCTTTATAGCATAGTAGTTTATCTTCTCATAAATTTTATCCACAAAAACTTTATGCTCGTCTTCTGTCCAATGTATCTTATTATTAACAAGCATATGATGGTACCCACTAGTTCCAAGACCTATTGCCCTATACTTTTTATTCGTAATCTCAGCAAAAGGAACTGAATAATAGTTTAGGTCAATTACATTATCCATTGCTCTAATCTGAGTTTCAACAACATATTCCACTTCCTCATCGTTACATACATCTATATTTCCAAGTACTACTGATGAAAGATTACATACAACAAAGTCTCCTGGTATTATTTTCTCAACCACTGAAGATTCATCTTTGTCACTAAGAATTTCGCTCTTTTGTATCTTCATCGGACTCATATTCTGCATTATTTCAGTACATAAATTTGAGGAATATATCATTCCCTTATGCTTATTAGGATTCATCTTATTTGTCATATCCCTATAAAATGCGAATGGTGCTCCTGTTTCAACCGCACTCTTTATGATTAATCTCACTAAATCTTTTACTGACATTGCTCTTTTCTCTATTCGCTCATCACTTACACATTCATAATACTTTTCTTCCCATTGCTCTCCATAAAAGTCTTCTAACGAATATCCCTTTATAGCTTTTACCTCATGTGGACACATCATATACCAATTAGCATCTATATCACTTTCAGCAAGCCTCCAAAATAGATCTGGATAGCAGATACCTGGAAATACATCGTGTGCTTTTTTTCTATCATCCCCATTATTAGTTCTTATTTGAAGAAACTCAGGAATATCCTTATGCCACGCATCTAACCATATTGCTACTGAGCCATTTCTAACACCTAATTGATCTACAGCTATTGCTGTATCATTAAATAACTTAACCCATGGTATTACCCCTCCAGATGCTCCCTTAAATCCTCTGATTGGTGAACCTAATGCTCTAATTTTCCCCATATAGATACCCATTCCGCCTCCGAATTTAGATACTTTAGCAAAATTATCAAGGGATTTATATATTCCCTCTAAACTATCTTCCACTGAATCTATAAAGCATGAACTTAATTGATAAAATGGCTTTCGTGCATTAGACATTGTTGGAGTTGCCATAGTTGCTCTTAATGAACTAAGCACATCATAAAATCTCCTTGCCCAGTATACTCTATTCTCTTCTTTTTCTGGAATTGCAAGATGCATAGCTATTCCCATAAACATTTGCTGAGGAAGCTCTATAGGATCTCTATTATAATCTTGAACTAAGTATCTACTTGCCAAAAGATTTATTCCGCTATAATTAAATAAAAAATCTCTTTCCGGCTTTATATCCTTTTCCAGTTCTAAAATATCATCTCTTGAGTAATTCTTTAAGATATATTCTCCATAAAGACCTTTTTCAGTTAGATATTCAATAAACTCGTAATAATCCTGGTATAAATTCTTATCCTTCTCTAAATTCCTAGAATTTCTAACTCTATCATAAAGTTCATACGTATATGCCCTAGCCGCTACGTATTGCCAATTTGGTTCCATATCTGTAGTTAATTCTAGCGATACTTGTATTAATGAATTCCTTATTTCTCTTTCATTCATATCTTCTCTTATAATTGGATTTAAAGCATCTAATAGTTTATCTTCTGTATAAATTCCCTCATTATCTTTAATTGCATTAATAGCATCTTTACATAATTCACTCAAAAGCGACATTCAATTATCTCTCCCCACTACATATTGTGTTTTTTGTATATAATTTATTTCTTCTATACAATATATCGTATATTATAATTGTTAGCGTGATAATTGTAAAACCTTAAAATTTATAGATATATATGAAAAAAGTAGCTAATCTTTAGTTTTCTACAGATTAACTACCTAATTGATAAAATTTATTTATTAATATTTTTTATTCTTTATTTAATGGAAGTATCAGATAAATTTTAAACATATCTCCTTCTTTTTTTATCTTAACTTCTCCACCGTGAAGCTCAACTATACTCTTTGTAATTGCCAGACCTAACCCAGAACCTTCAACTTTAGAATTTCTAGACTTATCCCCTCTTGCAAATCTTTCGAACATTTCGTCTTCATTAAAATCCATTTCATAATTAGCAATATTTTTTACACCGACATTAACATAATCCTCTTCTATCTTTACATTAATATAAACCCTAGTATTATTCATTGAATACTTTAGTGCATTAATTATTATATTTTCTAAAGCTCTTGACATCATCTTTCCATCAAGTTCCATATACACTGCATCCTCTTCACTTGTTACTTTAAATGAAATATTTTTTTCCTCATATAAAGTACTATATTCACCTATGCCTTGATGTATTAATGACAGTATATCTATTAACTCTCTATTTAACTTAATTTTTCCACTATTAATTTTTGACATTTCAAATAAATCTTCAATTAAAACTTTTAATTTTAGTGACTTTCTTTCTAATATTAATAAATATTCTTCTCTTTCTTCCTCTGTTATATCACTATTCTTTAGTATGTTAACATAATTTATAATTGATGTTAACGGCGTTTTTAAGTCATGTGATACATTCGATATTAATTCTGTTTTCAACTTCTCATTGTGAACACCATTTTCTAATATTTCCTTATATCCCGCTTTTATTAAGTTAATATTTTTAGCAAGCTCTTTTATCGCAGGAGATCCATCTAATTTAATATCATCTTGCAAATTCCCTTCACTAACTCTTCTAAGTGCATCATTTACAACTATTATATCTAGAGTCTTCTTTAATGCATACATCATAGTAAAAAATAAGATTATAATGACAAATACACTTCCCTTAAACGGATATGTTTGAAAAAATTTCACAAATATATTATTTTCATATCCTCCGGTAGCAAGAAAATATAAGTATGCAATTAATAATATCAATGCTAATGCAATTGATATTATTAATTTGCTCCTTGTTTCTTTATAATGAAAGCCATTTTTAATTACAAAAATCATATTATTAACAAAATTAGATTGTATTCTAGGTGAATTTTGATTTTTTCTTAATATAAAAATAACTTTTGCAATAAATGTCACATATATAACAGCTAAGAAAATTAGCCCTCTTAAATCACTTTTAATTCTATTAACTGCTAAACTGTGTTGCAACCTATTAATCTGTATATAGTCACCCAATGTTGAAAGTAAAACTAATGTTATCAATGCTACAATTATTATATCAACTAAATATATACTACTAAAATATACTTTAATCTTCCTTTTCAATCTTGTATCCAATCCCCCACACCACCTTGATATATTCAGGCTCTTTTGTGTTTATTTCAATTTTTTCTCTTATTCTCCTAATATGTACGGTTACTGTATTTTCACTTTTGTAAAATATCTCTTCCCATACGTGTTCGTATATCTCTTTAATAGAAAATACTTTTCCTAAGTTTGATGCTAGCAAATATAATATTTTGTATTCTGTAGCTGTTACCTTAACATCTTCTCCTCGCAAAGTAATCTTTTTTGCAACAGTATCTATTACCAAATCTTTAACTTTGATTATATCCTTACCCTCTTCTACGTTTAGCGGTTTCTCATATCTTCTTAATTGAGATTTAACTCTTGCTACCAATTCTAAGTGGTTAAATGGTTTAGTTATATAATCATCCGCCCCTACATTTAATCCTAATATTTTATCTGAATCTTCGCCCTTTGCAGATAACATTATTATAGGTAAGTTTTGACTTTCTCTTATCTTTAAACAAGTACGTATCCCATCAAATCTAGGCATCATTATATCTAGTATAATTAAATGTATTTTTTCTTTTTCAAGAATATCTAAAGCTTCCAATCCATCCTCAGCCTTAAATACTTTTAAGTTTTCGCCTCTTAAATATATTTCAATTGCATCTCGTATTTCCTTTTCGTCATCAACTACTAATACATTGAACATACAAATTCCTCCTAAAGTTCACGTCTCACATAATATTGTTTTACAATGAACTTATCTTCTAAATATTAATTATACACTGCTTTTTTAAATTCTTCTGAATCTTTAACTGGATCAAAATCATGCTCTTCTTTTGCTATTTCCTTTATTGATGCATCCATTTGTATTGCTTTATTTAAATATAGCATTGTATTTTTTATATCTCCTCTTCTTCCATAAATAGATGCTATGCCATAATAACTCCATTCATAATCTTCAACATCTAAAGCCTTATTATACCATTCAAGTGCGTCATCCATTCTTCCATATAATTCATATGTAAGTGCTTTATTAAACCTTGCATATCCATAGTTATTATCAATACTTAATGCCTTATCTATATCATCTATACCACTATTAAAATCTCCATTATAAGACTTCGCAATTCCTCTTATATTATATCCCATTGCATTATTTGGAAATTCATTTATAAGCAAATCTGCTTTGCCAATTGACTCAGTGTACTTATGCGAAAAAAATAAATTATATGCTTCGTCGTATAATCCATTTTCCCTTTCCGAAGAACTAGACTTTTCATTTGTTTTATCATCAACAGCCTTTTTAGAATCATCCTTCATATCTATACTTTCTAGTTCTTTATTGGCTACATTATTATCTGATTGTTGAGTTCCATCAGGCATTACTATTTCTTTTTCTTCTTTATATTTATTATCCTTGCTATTTCTATTTTCTATAAATTCATGAGCTATTATCCCCAATGCTATTAATACTAGTACAAATAATAGTATTCTTTTATTTTTCTCTTTTCCTGGTAACTTAATTCTACTCATATATTTCTCCTTTTAATACGGCTTAATATATAACTCCAATTTATTTTACCGAATCTAAATATTCTCTTTGACCAATTTCATATAAGTTATTTCCTTGAGCATCGATAATAACAACTAGAGGCATATCCTTAACCTCCATTTTTCTTATAGCTTCAGCTCCTAAATCTTCATAAGCGATTATTTCAGACTTAATAATACTTTTTCCTATTAATGCAGCTGCTCCTCCAATTGCTCCAAAGTATACTGCCTCATTCCTTTTGATTGAACTAATTACTTCATCGTTTCTTGCACCTTTACCTATCATTCCTTTTAGTCCAATGTCCATTAATTTAGGTGCATAAGCATCCATTCTGTAGCTAGTTGTTGGACCAGCAGACCCTATAACAGTCCCTGGCTTAGCTGGTGATGGTCCAACATAGTATATAACCTGATCTTTTATATTAAAAGGCAGTTCCTTCCCTTCATCAAGCAATTCTATTAATCTTTTATGTGCGGCATCTCTAGCAGAATATATTATCCCACTTAACAAAATACTATCTCCTGCTTTTAATTGTCGTATCTTTTCTTCATTAAGAGGTGTCTCTAATTTAATTTCCATACCTTTTCTCCAATCATACATATAATTTCAATTTTTATTTCTAATACATTCTTACCAATTAGACTTTTAATAAAATATATAACTCTAAAAAGTTTAATTCATCACAGCTTGATCTTAAATAGTCAAATAATGAAAGTTAGACAATTCATAAAGAATTAGCTATTTTATTTAGAACTTATATATATCTTATTTAAATCATAGTTTTTATAGTATTACCTCTTTATGTCTAGTAGCATGACAATTTATATTTACCGCAACAGGTAACCCCGCAATATGCGTTGAATAAGTCTCTATATTTAACCCTAATGCAGTTGTTTTACCTCCGAATCCTTGTGGCCCAATTCCCAATTTATTTACTTCTTGTAATAGTTCCAATTCTAATTCCTTGTAAAATTCATCTTCATTCCTCATATTGATAGGTCTTAATAATGCTTTCTTAGCTAAGTATGCTGCCTTATCAAAAGTCCCTCCAATCCCAACACCTATTACCATAGGAGGGCATGGGTTAGGTCCTGCCGCTTTAACTGTATCTATTATGAACTTCTTCACTCCATCCAGTCCATCTGATGGCTTTAACATACCTATTTTGCTCATATTTTCAGAGCCAAATCCCTTTGGTGCTAATATGATCTTAACCTTATCACCATCCACCATGTCATAATATATTATCGCTGGAGTATTGTCCTTTGTATTAACTCTTCTGATCGGATCTTTTACTACCGATTTTCTTAGAAATCCTTCCTCATATCCCCTACGTACACCTTCATTAATAGCATCTTCAATCCTTCCACCAACTAAATGCACATCTTGTCCTATTTCAATAAATACACATGCCATTCCAGTATCTTGGCACATAGGCATTTTCTCATTTCTTGCAATTTCTGAATTTATTAATATCTTATCTAAAACATCAGATGCTAATTCCCATGTTTCTTCTTTCTTAGCATTTAATAATGCATCATTAATATCTGATCCCAAGAAATAATTAGCTTCAATTGATAAATTTTTAATAGCTTCTGTTATAAGTTCAACATTTATTTCTCTCATTCTTACAGCTCCTTTATTATCGCTTATAAACTATACATTTATACTTATTACTACATATAAGTTTAAAAGTATTTCTTACTATTTACAACCCCAAATAAATTTTATTTAATCCAATAATTCTCAAAACTCCATGCAAGCAATTGCGGCATATACTGTACATCATAATCATAAACGGAGCATTCTCCATGATGATTTTTAGTATTTTCTTGCTTAATATTACTAAATACTTTCTCTATTTTTAAATTTATCGCTCATAATTATAGTTCATTACTACTATAATTATATATATATGTTGCAATAACTGGCTTACATTTAAAATACTTGTAAGCCAAGTATTGAATTTTAAAAATGCAGGAATTCAATTGCAACATATATAATTATTTTATATATTTGAGAGGTTAATTTATGAACCCTAAAAATTTAGATAAATTTCTAACTATACTAATTTACTTTTTAATTGTTCTTTTAACCTGTTTACTATTGTATAATCTGTTTTTATTAGTAAACAAATTATATTATTCTTATGAATATCCTCAAAATAGCATAAAAGTTGGCCCCATTTTCATGAAATTAAATAACTAACTATCTTTATTCTCAAAATAGTTATTGACACCAGTTGTTATTCCTTTTGCTATTTTGTCTTGATGTTCATCGCTTTTTAGTTTTTGCTCTTCTTCATAATTAGATAAAAAGCCACATTCTACGAGAACACATGCACCCTCATATCCATCTCTAAGTATTCTATATTGTTCCTTTGCAGCCTTAGGAACTCTCTTATTGTTATCATTTATTGTTTCTTTGAGTGATACTTGAATATTTTCTGCTAAAGACTTGCTGATCTCATTAGATGAATACCAAACTTGAGACCCAAAGCAACTGGACTGTGGAAACATATTCTGATGTATAGATATAAATGCATCACATTTAACATCCTTCTTCATTTGACATCTGGCATTAAGATCTTTAACTTTCTTCGCATCTAATTGTGAATCCCCTTCTCTTGTCATATACACAGCATATCCAGAGTCCTCCAACTCCTTTTTTAACTTTAAAGATATAGATAAATTTATATCCTTCTCTATAGTTCCACTCTTTGATTTTGCTCCACCGTCAATTCCTCCATGTCCAGGATCTATTAATATTATCCTTTTATCTTTATTTTCTTCGGAATTTGTTCTTACCGGAATCCCAGAAATTAAGCAAAATATGCAGAACAATGCTATCCATTTTTTCATTCTCATAAAACTGTTCCTCCAAATCATTTAGACTTACATACTGTATTGTTTGCTATACAATCTTAATTATTCAAATTCATTTATATTATTAAACTTTTATTTTTACAAACCATATTATATGTATTGCTTAATAAAGATCTCACTACAATCTTCTTAATGTATTATTTAAAGAGCTTAATTTCGTAGGAATTTAGCTTAAATCACTAAATATTGGAAAGTAAATAATTTTATAAAGAACGAACTATATTATTCATTATGTACATATTCGAATAATAAACTTAAATTTAAAATTCTAGCAAGCCAAGCCGTTCAATTAAGACAAAATATAAAAACTCAATTACAACATATGTCAAAAAAGTTTATAACTATATTAGGAAATAATACGACAATCTTATTATTAGAAATGTAATAACTATTCCTTATATTCACTCTTGCTCAAAATGTTATGTATTTTTATATAAAATAAAAATCCCACAAACACCGGGTTTGTGGGATTTTTGATCTCCAAATATTATCTCTTTGAGAATTGTGGAGCTCTTCTTGCTGCTTTAAGACCGTATTTCTTTCTTTCTTTCATTCTTGGGTCTCTTGTTAAGAATCCAGCTTTCTTTAATTCTGACTTTAAAGCTTCATCAGATTTAACTAGTGCTCTAGCTATACCATGTCTGATAGCTCCTGCTTGACCTGTAAATCCACCACCGTGAACATTTACTAAAACATCAAATCTGTCCTTAGTTCCAGTTAAAACTAATGGTTGATTTACGATAACTCTTAATGTTTCTAAACCAAAAAAGTTTTCTATTTCTCTTTTATTTACAGTAACCTTACCACTTCCTGGTACAAGTCTTACTCTTGCAACTGATTTCTTTCTTCTTCCAGTTCCCATGTATTGAACTTTTGCCATTTCTTATTCCTCCTCCCGAGATCGTATTAGTATCTTAATTCTAGTACTTCTGGTTTTTGAGCTGCATGATTATGTTCTGCACCTCTGTATACATTTAATTTCTTTAACATTTGTCTTCCTAATACACCATTTGGAAGCATTCTTCTTACTGCTTCTTCAAAAGCAAATTCAGGCTTTTTATCTAATACTACTCTATAAGGAGTTTCTTTTAATCCGCCTGGGTAAAGACTATGCTTTCTCATTAATTTTTGATCTAATTTCTTACCAGTTAAGACTACCTTTTCTGCATTAATTACAATAACAAAATCTCCGCAGTCAACATTAGGTGTAAATGTTGGTTTATTTTTACCTCTTAAAATTGAAGCAACTTGGCTAGCAACTCTACCTAGTGGCTTACCAGCAGCATCAACTACATACCATTTTTTTTCAATTTCACTTGCTTTAGCAATGTATGATTTCATCTGTTTCCCTCCCTGAACTTACATTAATTCTTTACTTATTATTTTAAGTAAGATTTTTTATGTCAAGACCCGGGGCTAGTGGATCTTATATACATAAATGTTTTAACAAACAAACCTATTATAATACACGCACACGGGCGTGTCAACACATTTTTATCATTTAATAGAAAACTTTTTCTAATATTAATCCATTTGGTGGCACACACATTCCTGCCTTTTTTCTATTTCCTTCTTTTATTATATCTTCTATATCTTCAGCTTTTAATTTTCCATTTCCAACCTTTATTAATGTACCTACTATTATTCTTACCATATTGTAGAGAAATCCATCGGCTGTAATAAATATTTTTATTTCATCTCCATTTTGCTCTATATAGAGATTTTTAACAGTTCTTATAGTCGTTTTTATTGAACTTCCAGGTGACATAAACGCCTTAAAGTCATGGATGCCTATAAAATATTCACATGCTCTTCTCATCTCGTTCATATCCAATTTATGCCTATAATGATACAGATATTGATGTCCTAGAGACAACCTTTCATATCTATTTATAATTGTATATGAGTACGTCTTGCCTTTTGACGAATATCTTGCATGAAAATCCTCGTTTACTTCTTCCGATTTAACTATAGATACATCCTCTGGTAATCTTGTATTAATAGCTTCTCTAAACTTATCTCCAGGTATTGAACAATTAGTCAAAAAGTTTGCAACCATCTCTCTTGCGTGAACGCCCGCATCAGTCCTAGAGCTTCCATTAATCATAATCTCTTCACCTGTAGCTTTAAATATTGCTGTCTCTATCACTTTTTGAACCGTTCTCCCTCTTGGTTGCCTTTGCCACCCAGAAAAATTGCTTCCATCAAACTCAATAATTAATTTTATATTCCTCATCTGGCTTATCTTACTCCTATAGTACAACGAATCTTACAGCTATACACCATAAAACCAAAATACAGAATACAATAACAGCAACCAAGTCTCTATACGAAAACTTAATTATTTTCATTCTAGTTCGACCAGCACCACCTCTATAGCCTCTCGCTTCCATTGCCATTGCTAATTCGTCAGCCCTTCTGAATGAGCTAATAAATAAAGGTACTAGTAAAGGTACTAAACTCTTAGCCTTTTTTATGATTCCGCCTGACTCAAAATCAGCTCCTCTAGCTTTTTGAGCTTTCATTATTTTATCAGTTTCATCTATTAAAGTAGGTATAAACCTTAAGGCTATTGTCATCATCATAGCAAGTTCATGAGCCATCTCTTTTCCAATTGGCCTTAATAATTTTTCGATTCCATCAGTTAACTCAATTGGAGATGTGGTTAATGTTAACAGTGATGTTCCTACTA
This sequence comes from uncultured Clostridium sp., assembly GCA_963524945.1. Classification (GTDB taxonomy): domain Bacteria; phylum Bacillota; class Clostridia; order Clostridiales; family Clostridiaceae; genus Clostridium. The sequence goes on along the minus strand of CAURJV010000092.1, from coordinate 3,616 downwards.
TCAAAAGAATTAATCTGATGGCCATAAACGCTGCAATACTTAACCCCTCTGGATAGGCCTTTAAAAATCCAATACTAAAAACCTCTGTCCCTTCAGCACCTCTAACCATAAATATGTTTAGAATAGCTGTTAATACTATTAATAGAAAAATTGGTTTCAAACCATTAAAAATAAATCTAAATGGCACCTTTGCAATCAATATTATAGATAGTAAAAAAACTACAACAACAGTATAACCAATAAATTTATTTATGATAAATAAACAGGCAATAAAAAGTATTGATATAAGTATCTTTGTTCTAGGATCTAATTTATGAATAAAGGATTCTCCAGGTAAATATTGTCCTATTGTAATATTCTTCAACATAGTTTTGTCTATTCCCCTTTCACTTTATTTATCCTTAGAGTAGATAAAAGTTGCCTTTTTGCTTCCTCTATTGTAAATATATTATCTGGAATATCAAAGCCTTTTCTTCTTAATTCTCTTATTAAATATGTTACTTGAGGGACACCAAGCCCTATCTTCTCTAGTACATCCACTTCTTTAAATACATCTGCTGGAGTTCCTTGTAGTGCTACTCTCCCACTATTCATTACAATAATTCTTTCTGCAATCTTTGCAACATCCTCCATACTATGACTAACTATAATTATCGTCATATTATAATCCTTATGTAGCGTACTTATTTGATCTAATATATCATCCCGACCCTTTGGATCTAATCCTGCTGTAGGCTCATCCAATATTAGTGTTGTAGGCTGCATTGCTATAACTCCTGCAATTGCTACCCTTCTCTTTTGACCACCACTTAAGTCAAATGGTGATCTATCTTTATAAGTCTCGTAATCTAGACCAACCATTTCCATTGCCTTAATTACTCTATTATTAATTTCACTGTCAGAGAGTCCTAAATTTCTAGGCCCAAATTCAATATCCTTAGCTATAGTCTCTTCAAAAATCTGATATTCTGGATACTGAAAGACTAAACCAACCTTTTTTCTTATATCTGTTAGCTTTGCTTTCTTATCAGTAATATCTATTCCATCAACAATTATTTTTCCACTAGTTGCTTCTAGCAAACCATTAAAATGTTGTATCAAAGTGGATTTGCCAGAGCCAGTATGCCCAATTAATGCTACAAATTCGCCATCTTTTATTTCTAAAGATACATTGTCCAATGCAGTCTTTTCAAATGGGCTCTTAGGCATATATATATGTGTTAAATTTTCTACTTTAATCGACATAACTCATTCACCATCTCATCCACATTTAATATTTTTTCATTTATATCTATTCCTGCCTTTTTTAGCTCATAAGCTAATTCAGTAACCTGTGGAACATCCAAACCTATTTTTTTCATTCGCTCTACCTGTGGAAAGATTTCTCTAGGAGTCCCCTCCATTTTTACACTTCCACCATCCATTACTACAATTCTATCAGCTTGAGCTGCCTCATCCATATAATGTGTTATTAATACTATAGTAATACCATGAACTTTATTTAATTCATTTATGGTTTTTAGAACTTCTCTTCTTCCTGATGGATCTAACATTGCTGTAGGTTCATCAAAAATTATGCATTCAGGTTGTATTGCAAGTATTCCTGCTATAGCGATTCTTTGCTTTTGTCCACCAGATAAAAGATGTGGCGCATGCCTCTTATATTTGCTCATTCCAACCTTCTCCAGGCTCTCATCAACTCTTTTTCTTATCTCTGATGGTTCTACTCCTAAATTCTCTGGTCCAAAAGCAACATCTTCTTCTACTATGGTAGCAACTAATTGGTTATCAGGATTTTGAAAAACCATTCCTGCTCTGGATCTAATCTCCCATATATTCTTAGGTTCACTGGTGTCCAAGCCATCAACAATCACTGTACCTTCTGATGGTACAACCAATGCATTCATGTGCTTAGCTATCGTCGATTTACCTGAACCATTATGCCCTAAGACTACCAAAAACTCCCCCTTTTTCACTTCCAAATCTACATCTTTTATTGCATATTTTTCTTGCCTAACTCCTTCTGTATCCTTTACATATTTAAAGGATACTTTTGCACACTTTATCATCGCATCACTCATAGTGTACCTCCCCATGATGTTTATAGTTTTAATATATTATACAAATGTTTTTTATAAAAAACATTATTATCCCTGCATATTAAATTATTATTTTCATTATATCTCAAAATCTAACATATTCAATAAAAAAATATATACCTTAAATTAGGAAAACATCTCTATAATAAATTAAATTACAATTTTATTCTTTATGTCAAAATGGGGATTAAGTTTAAACTTAATCCCCCATTAGTATTATACTAATTCAAGTATTACTATCTCAGCTCCGTCCCCTCTTCTAGGACCTTTTTTAATTATTCTTGTATATCCGCCATTTCTTTCAGTATACTTTGGAGCTACATTATCAAATAAATTCTTAACAACTAATTCTTCTTGAACATAAGATAATACTTGTCTTCTAGCATGAAGATCTCCTCTTTTTCCAAGAGTAATCATTTTTTCTGCTATTGATCTAGTTTCTTTAGCTCTTGTTTCAGTTGTCTCGATTTTACCATGTTTTAATAGACTAGTAACAAGATTTCTTAGCATAGCTCTTCTTTGGTCTGTAGGAAGACCTAATTTACGATGACCTGCCATGGATTTACCTCCTTACTCCTCGGTTAGTTTTAGGGCTAAACCTAATTCTTTAAGTTTTCTTTCAACTTCTTCTAAAGATTTCTTTCCTAGATTCCTTACTTTCATCATATCATCCATAGATTTTGTAGCAAGTTCTTGGACTGTATTAATTCCGGCTCTCTTTAAACAGTTATATGATCTAACTGATAAGTCAAGTTCTTCTACAGTCATTTCTAGGACTTTTTCTTTCTTATCGTCTTCTTTTTCTATCATTATTTCAACATCATTAGTATTATCTGTTAATGACATGAATAATTTAAAGTGTTCAATAAGTATTTTGGCTGATAAACTAATAGCTTCATCTATTTTTATAGTACCATTAGTCCAAATTTCTAAAGTTAATTTATCATAATCAGTAATTTGACCAACTCTTGTATTATCAACAGTAAAATTAACTCTTTTTACTGGTGTATAAATAGAATCAACTGCTATAGCAGAAATCGGTAATTCATCACTCTTATTTTTATTCTGAGTAACATATCCTCTTCCTTTATTAACTGTCAATTCCATATAAAGTCTTCCATCGTTATCTAAAGTTGCAATATGTAAATTCTTATTAACAACTTCAACATCACCATCAGTCTTTATATCTGCTCCAGTAACTTCTCCTGGTCCTTTAGCATCAATATAAATAACTTTTGGACCTTCACCATTCATTCTTAGAGCTAATGATTTAATATTGAGAATTAACTCAGTAACATCTTCTTTAACTCCTTGAACAGTAGAAAACTCATGAAGCACACCATCAATTTTGACAGAGGTTGTTGCAACTCCTGGAAGAGATGATAATAGTATTCTTCTTAGAGCATTTCCTAATGTAATACCGTATCCTCTTTCAAGTGGTTCAACAACATACTTACCATAAGTACCATCTTCATTAGCTTCTATACATTCTATTATTGGCTTTTCGATTTCTAACA
>CAURJV010000091.1:0-17993 GCA_963524945.1 uncultured Clostridium sp. | reverse complement strand
GCTGGTTTACTTAAATGTATTTATATAATTCTGTTCAATTTTCAAAGACCAATTTCTTTCTTACAACTTTCGCTGTAATTTTATATTATTTTTTGTCACCCTCAAGCGACTTTCTTATTGTATCACTTGATTTTCAACTTGTCAACAACTTTTTTAAAATCTTAAATCCCTTTATTTTAAAGTTCTTTATATTTTTTTAAATTGCTTACCGCTCTTAGCGACGTGTTTTATCTTACCATTAATACTTCTTAGTATATATCCTCTCATCCACAATATACACCACTTATGCTTTTAATTCTCAATATATATATATAATACTACAATATTCTACTAAGGATACACCTGGTATAGTTATTTGAGTATTATCTTTAGATTCTTTCTGTTTTTCAATTATATTAGTTTTTAATGCTTTAAAAACTTATCTAGATTGCTTATTATTTAAATTTCCCATTTGCTAACAGTATATATGAGTAATCTTTTATTAGATTTCCTTGTTCTTTATATCTCAGAATAAATTTATTTTGTAGATTTGGGCTGACACAAAAATTTTTTAAAGACATTTATAATGAAATGATTCAACTCATACTTTGCTTAACTTTTCCACATAAAATAAACTGCCTTGAAGTAGAACTTAATTCCACTTTAAGACAGCTATCAATTTTAATTTATGGTAATTTATTTCCCGCTGCTAGATATATTTCATACCATTCTTGTCTAGTCAACGTAATATTTGATGCTTTGCATATTTCTTTTATTCGTTCAGTATTCATAGATCCAACTATTGTTTGTATCTTTGCTGGATGCCTTAATATCCATGCAGTTGCAATTGCAGTATTAGTTACTCCGTGCTTTTCTGATATCTCATTAATCTTCTTATTCAATTCTGGGAATTTATCATTGTCTAGAAATACTCCTTCAAAGAATCCATATTGATAAGGAGACCATGCTTGAATAGTTATATCCTTAAGTCGGCAGTATTCTAATACTCCTCCATCTCTATCTATAGAAGCATCATTTTTAATATTCATATTTAACCCTGCATCTATCATTCCTGTATGCATTATGCTAAATTGCAATTGATTTATAATTATTTTGTTATTCAAATATTTATTAAGTAGTTCTATTTGCATTGGAGTATGATTGCTAACCCCAAAGTATTTTACTTTACCACTTTCGTGTAACTTAGAAAAAGCTTCTGCAACTTCTTCAGGTTCCATAAGTGTATCTGGACGATGTAGAAGTAACGTATCTACATAATCTGTTTTTAATCTCTTCAAACTGTCATCTACTGAATTTAAAATATGTTCTTTTGAAAAATCATACATTATTCCTGGTACTATAGAACACTTAGTCTGAATGATGATTTTTTCTCTTATGGAAGAATCCATTTTAATTGCATCTGCAAAAACTTCTTCTGATTTTCCTCCCCCATATATATCAGCATGATCAAAGAAATTAATTCCTTCTTCCAACGACGTCTTAATAATCTTTTCCGCCTCGCTCTTTTCAACTGATGCCATTCGCATGCATCCAAGTCCAATTTCAGAAGCTTTGATTCCGCTATTCCCAATATCTATATTCTTCATCTTTATACCCTTCCTTCTTCAAATCTAATATCTATTTAAAATTTTAAATAAAATATCTATTATATCACTCTATTGTAATTTCTCCTTATATCTTTCCTTCTGCAATAGATTGTTCGTGCTGACTAATCCAATTATAAGCATCTTCTTTATCCCTTGTTAAAAGTAAGTATAAGATTTCTATAACAACCATAGCCGATACTCTAGAAAAGCTAAACTCATCTAGAAATAGTTTCTCTCTTGTTGAAGTATTTATATGATATTTGCTTTTGTTGGCAACAGGAGAATTCTCATGATTAGTTATAGAAATAGTTGTTGCCTGTCTTTCATTAGCAATTTCAAGTAAAGCTACAAGCTCTTTTGAAGCTCCTGAATTGGATATTACTATAACTACATCTTCTTTAGTTAATGTATATGAAAATGCAAGTTGCGTTTCCCATATAGTATTAGTAACAGACGATATTCCCAACTGGTTAAATTTATATGCTCCATCCATTGCTACAGGTATTGTATTACCAACCGCTGCAAATTGAACAATTCTCGCTCCTTTAATTGCTTCTAATATTCTTTTTATATTACCTTCATTCATCATTGAAATTGTTTGTTTCAATTCTTCAATTTTATTTGCTAATATATTTTGAAGTGATTGCATTATATTATTGGAATCTAATTCATTTGATATATTACTACTTTTTAAATTAACCATTTCTTTAGCTATTTTAATTTTCAAATCATAAAAACCTTTTAAATCACATTTTTTACAGAACCTAACTATTGTAGCTTCACTAACACTACTTTCTAATGCTAACTCAGAAACAGTCATTTCAATGACTTTTTCTTTATTATTAATTATATAATCAGCAATCTTTTTTTCTGCTTCATGTAAACTTTTATAAATGCAAAGAATTTTATCTAGAACACTCTTTTCTATCTCTCTCACTTTAATAATTACTCCCCTAATCATCGTATTCAAGTAATTAATTTATAAAACTTATTACTCAAAAGTATATCTTAAATTCCATTGTTTCCTTACCTCATCCATTATATCCATAACATCAACAGACAATCTTAAAGTATCATTACCTGTTTTACTCATTACCATACTATTTACGCATTCAATTTCATATTCTAATGCTTTTGAACCATGGCCTTCTTCAATAATTTCTACACTTCCATCAGGATATGTAATTGTTGCTTTATCTGCTCTTGGAAAATTTTCAACAGTTATATATCCTAATTCTCCACATACAATTCCTCTCTTTGGCTGTTTTGCTCTCATAGTTAATGATATAACTGCCATTTCATCATCAGAATTTTTAAGAATTATACCTGACTGCTCATCCACTCCCGTTTCGAATTTCTTAACTGTAGTTAAAATTTCCTCTGGCTGACTAGAGAGAAAGTACCTTGTAAATGACAATGCATATGTTCCTATATCAAGAAGGGCACCTCCTGCTAAATCTGGGCTGAAAAATCTATTTGTCACATCATACTCTTTAAGGCTTCCAAAGTTAACTTGAATCATTTTAATCTTTCCAAGCTTGCCATCATCAACAATTTTACGTAACTTTTTATATAACGGCATATGATAAATAGTCATTGCTTCTGCCACTATTAATTTTTTCTCATTTGCCAAGTCAACTATTTCTTTTAATTGCTTTCCATTTACAGTAATTGCTTTTTCACAAAATACATTTTTATTATTAGTAAGACTCTTAATTATATATTCATAGTGATTACAATGAGGCGTCGCTATATAAACAACATCTATATTATCATCATTTAGCATCTCATCATAATCCCCGTAAAATTTTTCTATATTATACTTATTGGCGAAATCTCTTGCTTTTTCAATATTTCTTGAACCTACCGCATATATCTTACCATTCACTTCATTTATAGCCTTTGCAAAATCTGCTGCAATTGTTCCAGGCCCTAGTATTGCCCAATTTATTTTATTCATATCCTTCACCTCATATGTTTTAATTTAAAATTTTATTTTTAATTAAATTATTTTTGCGAAATTTCTCTAATACCTTCTTCACTTGCAATAATTACTTTTGTAATTACATTAGTAAATAATGATGTTTCTATAACTCCACAAATTTTTATTAGACTATCACTTAATTCGTGAATATCTTCGACATTATTAAAGAATACATCTATTAATAGATTGCCATTATCACTTATAGTAAACCCATCCTTTATATCACTACTTCTAATCACTGGATTACCATTTAATTCTAGTACTTTTTTTTCAACATACTTCAAAGAATCCTCTAAAATTTCAAGTACTACTGGAACATTAAATGTTAACTCTTTTTCAACTTTTGCTTCATCAACAAGAAGGATATATTCTTCCGCCATACTAGCAATTAACTTTTCCTTAGTATGAATTCCTCCACCACTTTTTAATGCATTTAATTTTTCATCAACTTGGTCACAGCCATCAAAAGCAACGTCCACTTTATCCACAGAACTTGTGTGTAAAACTTCTAAACCTTTTTCTATACAAAGCATCTTTGTTTTCACTGATGGAGTAACTATCTTTACGTTAATATTTTTGTCCTGTTTTATAAATTCTATTAAATAAGCTATGCTCCTCCCTCCACCTAGACCTACTATCATCCCATCTTTTATATATTTCATTGCTTCTTTAGCACTATTTTTCTTTAAATCGTTATCACTCATTCTAAATATCCTCCTAAATACAGTATTAAGTTAATATAATCATAATATGATATATTTATTTCGTCAACATTATTATTAACGAAATAAAATTTCATAAAATACTATCATTTATGATTATAGGCTTTACTAAATGCAAAGAATGATGCTTTGAAGCATTATAAATTGCTTCAAAACATCATTCTTACATATTTAAATATACTTTTTATATCTTCTAAGTACTTTAGCAATAGGTAATCCCAGTAATAATCCAATAACAATTTGAGTCACATTTCCAGGTATTGATGCAACTGGTGCTGCCCAGTTTCCATAAAGAATTCCTTCAGTAATGTAGTATCCAGCTATCATCCAAATACCTGATAGTATAATTGCCAAAAGATTAAGTACGATACTATTACCTTCTTTATTTTTACTCCATGTTATGGCACCAACCATATATCCCATAACTCCTCTTACCACGAATGTAAATGGAGCCCAAAGTGCCCATCCTGATGACAAATCAAATATTGCCATACCCACAGCAGCTGCTATAGCTCCCTTCTCTTTTCCAAAAACAATTGCTATAACAAATAGCATTACAGTTCCTAAATGAACTAGTCCACCAGTAGCTAATATCGGCAATCTAATATTTATAAATGCTGTTGCAACAAATACTAGTGCTGTTAATAATGCTGTTTCTACCATGTCTTTTGTTTTAAATTTGCTTTTTCTTCTGTTTATTTCCATTCCTTGCCCCACCTTTGCTTATTATATAATTAGTAACTAAATTATTGATTTTAATATTATCCACTATATACAAACTCTAAAAAATTTAATTCATCAAAATCCATCTTAAGCTATCATACACTGCTGACCAAATAATTCTATAAAGAACTAATTACATTATTTAGAATTCATATAATTGAATAATTAATTTTTTAAATATTTAAGTGTCTACTAAACGAATTCACCAATTCACCATTACTTTCGAATCCTAGATCTTTTAATCCATTTTCAATTATGTTTAATGCATAGAGAATCTTATCAACTTTTGCATTCTCACCCATGTGTCCTACTCTTAAAATTATATCTTCATATGGGTTTAGTGATGTTATAATCAAAGTATTGTATTTACTCAACATATGATCCTTAAGCTTCTGTGCTCCTATACTTTCTGGTATTTTAACTGCTGTTACTGTATTTGAATAGCCATCTGCTAAAAATAATTCAAGTCCAAATTCACTAACAGCCTTCCTAGTCGCATATGCTATTTTTTCATGTCTTTTAAGTACATTTTGAATTCCTTCGTCCAAAATATTATCAACTGCTTTATCCAGTCCCATGATATCACTTATCGGCATTGTATATGGAAACCACTTATTTGTGTAATAATTCTCCCAGATATTAAGATTACAGTAAAACCCTACTACTGGAGTCTTTCTATTTTTCATTGCTTCTTTCGCTTTTTCACTGATGCTTACCATGGTTAATCCAGCTGGAGCTGAAAATGCTTTCTGAGATCCACCTAATGCTATATCAATTTTCCAATCATCAACCCTTATCTCTTCTCCACCCATTGCAGAAACAGAATCAACAACAGTTAAAATTCCATACTCATTTAATAATGGACATATCTTAGATAAATCATTTAAAACTCCTGTTGGGGTATCGCAATGAACTATTGTTGCATATTTAAAATTATGATCTATCTTTAAAAACTCGTTTAACTTCTTTTCATCTATAGCTCTGTTATAATCGCATGAAAGATATACCCCTTCTCCTCCATACATTTCAACAAAGTCCTTAAAACCTCTCCCATAAATCCCATTGTCTAAAACAAGTACTCTATCACCTGGTTCAGTAAGAGATGCACATGCTGCTTCCAATCCTAAAATACCTTCACCACTTAGTATATATACAGGATTTTTTGTTTTAATTATTTCTCCTATTTTATCGCAAGTATTTTTATAGAATTCCACAAATTCTTCATCAACATCTGGATTTGTAGTTATCCTAGCTCTTTCTAATCTGACATTTTCTCTTACACTTGTTGGCCCTGGAGCATAAACAAATTTCTCATTCATAAAATGTATCACCTTCTTTTCTTTTGTAGTTTATTATTAATTAAAATAGCATATAAAATAAAAAAAGTAAATTGTACGGATACAATACACTCTTTCTATTTTCCATCATATTAAATATTTTTCTATTTCTCAATACATAATAATTTTAAAGCATAAAAAATAAGCTTTCCAAAACAACTTGAAAGCTTATTTAATAGAATTTATAAAATTTTTTATGAATTCTTAGACTTATTTTGCATTTATTTCTTCTCTGTTAATTTCAATGCAAAATCCAATACTTTTTGACCATTCATCATTCCATAATCAACCATTGGTATTACATCTACTGGAATTCCTAATGGCTCACAAATTTTCTTTGCCTTTCCTAATGTATATCCAACTTGTGGTCCCAACAATGCAACATTTACGCCATCTAGATTTTTATCCATTTGACTTTCTGGAAAAGCTTCAATATCTACTTCTATCCCTTTAGCCTTGGCTGCATCATTCATTTTATTAACTAAAAGACTTGTTGACATTCCTGCTGCACAAAATAATCTAATTTTTATCATAATTAATTCCTCCTAAAAAATGTATTTATTCTAGTACTATTACTTAGTTAAAGTATTTACAAATTTTCTTAATTTAATTATTTAATCAATTAAACTCTTTTTTGTTATTAAATAATCCTGGCTATGTTCAAATAAAACTCTATTATAGGAAAACCATTAAATATTAATTTTTCCTTTTTATTGATCGGTATGAATTTATTATATAACAATAAATTTTCTTTGTAAATGTTTTCCGTTATATCCAGCTAGGAAAAGATTAGCTTCAATAGGATAGTTGCAATTTATCTTTTATATAAATTTAATCATTTAGAACCGCCACTAATAGCAAACTATCGGAGTCCCTTCTTCAATATTATTAAATAGGACCTTTGCGAGGTAATATGGTGCATTAACACATCCATGCGAACCATTCGCTTTATATATATTTCCACCAAACTCTGATCTCCAACTTGCATCATGTATACCAACATTCCCATAAAAAGGCATCCAGAAAGAAACAGGACTACTATAATTTTCGCCTTTCAAGGTAGCATCCTTTTGCTTATAATTTAATTGATAAACTCCAGTTGGAGTCGGAGAACCTCTGCTTGCATTACCTGTAACAACATCACCTTCTATTACAAGTATTCCATTTTTGTAATACCATAAGTGTTGAATATTCATATTAATTTCCACATAAGTATTCCCTATGTCATTACTATCATGAGATAAAGCAACTTGCTTATATATAGGCTCTTTTGCTATATTTTCTCCTTTCTCAATATCTTTAATCAACTCTTTTGCTTCCTGTGAAGTATCAATTATCCATCCATAATTTCCTCCACTAACTTTTGTTATTGTTCCTAAAGATGTTTTGAAATCTCTTGTTTTTCCTGAGGTATTATACGTATTAGCAATTTTTTTCATATACTCATAGACTTTTTTTTCATCAATTGCAACAGAATAATCTTGATCTACTTTAAGCCAATTGTGTATTATTGATCCATCAATAACTTCATTATCTTCGCCGAAGGAATATGTAATTTTTGATGATGCATATTTATCGAGTATATTTTTAGCTTCTAAAACTTCCTTAGATGTTGATATATACTTAGGATTCTCATAGCAATTAATTGATTCTAAATTAATTTTCTTCTCCCCACTAACAATTGCCTTTATTAAGTGTTCATACAAAGCATCTTTATTAATCTTATTTCCATATATCTCTTTGTTAATTATATATCCATCATCTTTATATTCTAATTCAGGATTTTTAGGTGCCACTACACTGCTTCCTGTTATACAAGAAAGATTATTAAAGCTTTTCTTTAATAAATCTTCGTTATATGATACAGAATCCGTAATTGTATAATTCTTCTCTCCTAAAAAAGATAAAATCCAAGCAAATGGAATCTGCTTACTTTTCAGTTCTTTAATTTTGTCTCCTAAATCATATCTTAAGTTAATATCCGCTCCTTTTATTTCTTCCTTTGCACCATAACGTTCTTCTAATTCCACTGAATATGTGTCCATTTTAGATAATATTTCTTCTTCTGCCTCTTGCGCTGTTTTACCTGAGACGTCAACTCTGTTAATTGTTGAACCAAAATAAAAATGATTGATAAAATGTATAGAAACTATTGAATATATAGCTACCAGGGCACAAATAATCATCATTATTCTTTTTGGATATTTTATGTATTGTAATATTTGTTTTATCATACTTATCCCACCTGACATCATTCAACCTTACAATTTTTATTTTTAAATCCTAAAATTATAGCTTGTACAAAAAATATATTAAGTAACTTTTATTGAAGTTTTATATTTTAATAATTATGTAATTATAATTGTATTTAGAACATTTTAAATTGAATTTATTAATTATAAAATGTTTATTATTATTTATAAAAAAAGGAAAGTTCTGACCTAAAAAGATCAAAACTTTCCTTTGCATTAATTATAATTAAATAGAGCTTTTTACTCTCGTGTGTTGATTGGAAATATCTCTAATATTACTCATGAACAATAACAGGGCAGCCTGGGCTAATATTATCAAATATTGCCTTTGCCACATAATATGGTAAATTTACGCATCCATGCGAACCATCCGTCTTATATATTTCCCCTCCAAATTCGTCTCTCCAACTTGCATCATGGAGACCAATATCATTCTTAATAAAAGGCATCCAAAAGCTAACTGGTGCTGCATAATCTTCGCCTCTTAATACCGAATCTCTTTGTTTTGAATTTAAGTAAAATACACCTGTTGGGGTTCCATGTCCAGTGCTTTCGTTACCTGTAACTAGATCACCTTCTACAACAAGATACCCATCTTTATAGAACCATAAATGTTGTTTCCCCTTATCAACTTCAACAAAAGTATCACCAACTTTACTAAAATAACTAGATGTAGAAGTTTGAGTGTATATTGGATATTTACTTATAGTTTGTCCGCTCTTTATATTATCAATTAGAGCTTTTGCTTCCTCTGAAGTATTAATCATCCAACTATGATTATTACCATTATCTCCACCACTAACTTTTATGCTTGTTCCAAGTGATGACGCATAAGTATTCGCCATATTATCTACATAGTTTCTAACCATATTTTCATCAATTGTCACATTAAAATTACTATCAACGCCAATCCAATTTTTTATTGTTGAACTATCTAGATATTGTGTTAACCCTCCAAAGCTATAAGTAACTTTAGAAGCTAGATATCTATTAAGAGTATCCCTAGCACTAACAACTGCTGGAGAATTTGCTTTAAATATAGGCTCTGAGCTTTCATAACAGTTAGTAGATTCTAAATTCAAGATTGCATCTCCATTTTGAATCGATTTTACTATGCTTTTATATAATATATCTTTATTTATTTTATTTCCATAAACTTCTTTTGATATTACATAATTATTATTCACATAAACTAAAGCAGCATTTCCAGATTGGACCACTTTACTATCGTCAGAACAACTTAGTTTATTTATAGAATCCTGCAACAATTTATTATCAAATGTAATACCTGAATCAATTTTCAAACCAATATCAGATCCATTAATTTGTTCCTGAACTCCTCCTCTTTCTTGTAATATTAAGGTATATGTTTCAGGTGACTTTTGTTTTTCATTTGTAGTTTCAGCATACGCACCAATACTATTAATAAAAGAAATAAAAACTACAATGCTCAAACAATAAAAAAAGGCTATAATCTCTTTAGTAATTTTATTAGACCTATTTTGTTTCTCTTCCATAAAAACCCCCTTATATAAGATTCTATTAGTACTAAATTTTTGCACATACAAGAAACTTTTATATAAATATTATAAAGCTGTTACAGACATTATTCCCCCTTTAAACGCTCTTTGTAAAATATAAAATCTCTTGAATAATATAATATGTTATTAGTAATTGCACATTACATATTATACAATATTTTCCATATAATAATCAATTGTCATATAATATTTCTCTTAAATTAATTATATATTTATGTTAAATAACAAAATCTCAGGCTACTGTTGGTTAAGTTCCGTATTGTGCTTCGCACTCTTTTCAAAGGTAACCTTCTTAATCAGTCTTTTTCATATTTTATCTACAAATTTGGCTTCATATATATTCTTAGAGAATAAAAAGGCATGAATTTTTCATCCATACCTTTAACTATCCTATTAGATTAATTTTAGCAAATCTAAAATTTAATTATTCTAGTTGTGTTTTGGCATAATGATAAACACTTTAAATTACATTTTTACACACCTAATAGCCTGTCTATTGTATCAACAAGTTCACTTACTTCCGGCTTGCTTAATTGAGCATTTGCCCCAACAGATTCTCCCTTATGTCTTAATTCTCCTGTAATCAGTGATGAGAATATTACAACAGGAAGCTTTTTCAATGTTTCATCTTCTTTTATTTTCCTTGTCAATGTAAGACCATCCATTTGCGGCATTTCTATATCTGTAATAAGTAATTGAACTTCTTTAATAAAATCTTCCCCTTTGTTTACCGCTAATTCTTTAATAAAATCTAACGCTTGTTTACCATCATCAAAAATTCTTAAATTCTTAAATCCTGCTTTTGTAAGCGTATCTTTTAATAACCTTCTAATTAAAGCAGAGTCATCCGCCATAACTAATTTTATAGATGATCTATCTTTATAATCTACTTGTATAAGTCTATCTTCACTTATTCCAATACTTGGACAAATATCTGTAACTATTTTTTCAAAATCAAGCATAATTAATACTTTTCCATTTAAAAGTATATTTCCAACAGCTAATGAATTTTCTGATAGATCATCAGGTTTTCTTATTTCTTCCCATCCTATACGATGAACTCCAACTATATCATCAATATTAAACGAAACCTTAATTTTATTAAACTCACAAACTATAACTTTAGAGCCAAGGTTTCCTGCTGATCTTTTTGTTAATATGTATTTTAAATCAATCAAAGTAAGTATTTCATCTCTGCATAGTATAAGCCCTGCTATCTCTGGCTTAGGATCTGGTAATTTAGTTAAATTTGAAGGCATTTCTATTACCTCTTTAACTTTTACAACATTAATTGCATAATGATTCCCATTTGCGATAAATTCTATTATTTCTAATTCCCCAGTACCTGATTCTAATAATATGTTATTGTTCATAATGTCTCTCCCCCTTACTCAAAGTCTTATAATTATATCCTTATTCCTAAAAATATATCCTTTCATCTTTTTGTAGTTATTACAGCATTTATTTTATGTTTGTATATCGTATTCATAATTATAGCTTATATATATGTTAAGTAAACATATTATTCTACTTATCCCTATATTTTTATTAAATACTTATATCTATTATCGTTACCATATATAACTTCTTTAATTATATCATTTATATATGGTAATTTGTAATTAAAAAAACTAAAATTCATATTCACTGTAAAAGATACAAAAAAAGTTTCATCTTACTTAAATGATTGGAATAAGAGCATAATTATATTTTTATTTTTGTCTCATTTGTAAAAGTCTATTTTTTAATTTTTCTTCAATTTCTTGTAATTCAGCTTCAGCCTCTTTGCGTTTTTCTCTTCCTTCACTTTGTATTCGTAATACTTCATCAAGAGTTGAAATCAATGATTCATTTGTATTCTTTAAAGTCTCAATATCAACAATTCCACGCTCAGATTCTTTAGCAGTCTCAATTGTTGACATCTTTAGTGTTTCTGCATTCTTACGTAAAAGCTCATTGGTCATATTCGTAACTTCATTTTGAACCTTAGCCGCATTGTTTGAATGCGCTACTCCAAGAGCTAATATAATTTGACTCTTCCATAGTGGAATAGTATTCACAAGCGTAGATTGTATTTTTTCTGACATTAATGAATCATTATTTTGAACAAGACGAATTTGAGGAGCCATTTGAAGTGAAATCATTCTAGTTAATTCTAAATCATGTATCTTTTTGTCAAAGCGATTGCAAAGAGCTACAAAATCATTTGTTGCCTGAGCATCTTCTGGAAATCCACTTATTCTTGCTCTTTCTGCTAACTTAGGCAGCTCTTCCTTTTCTAATTTTGAAAGTTTCTTTTTCCCAGCTAAGATATACATAGAAAGTTCTTTAAAATATACTTTATTTATTTCATACATTTTATCAAGCATAGCAATATCTTTTAAAAGCTGTATCTGATGATTTTCTAGAGCACTACAAATCTTATTTATATTACCTTCAACCTTTTCATACTTTGCTTTCATTTGTGTAATCTTTTCTGCAGATTTCTTAAAAAGACCTAAGAATCCCTTTTTTTCTTCCACTGATTCGAAACTTTTAAGCTCGCATACTACATTTGTTAGCATTTCCCCTACTTCGCCTAAATCCTTTGTTTTAACATTATTTAATGCTGTCTCAGAAAAATCTGCAATCTTCTTTTGAGCGCCTACTCCATATTGAAGAATTGAATTTGTATTATTTATATCTATTTTATCCACAAATTCATTAATCATCTTCTTTTCTTCTTCTGTTAGATAGCTTTCATCAAAAATTTCTTTTTGCTTATTTTCTTCTACTTTGGCAGCAGGAACTTCCTCCTCAAAAGGTTCAAATGTCAAGCTTGGCATCATATCTATATTTTCTTTAAATTCATCACTCACTTTTAATTCCTCCTTTTTGTTCAAATCCTATTTTTTAAAATCATCTTTTCTAAGTCCTTCTTGAGTAAACAGTGTTTCAAGAACAGAAATATCTGTAGAAACATCTAATGCTATTTCTTCAAATAAATCATCTAACAACTTTTCAAATGCATTATTTATCGTATCCAAAGTCTTCTCAATTTCATTCTTTGCATTTCTTATATTATCACCATGAACTGGCTGATCATTCAATTCTTTATATGCATTAAGAAGCTTTAAAGTCATAGGTAGATAGTGCTTTGCAAACCTATCAACTTCTTGAAGTTTTTTAGGATTTTTCTCAACATACTTAAGTATTTGATTTATGATATTTTGGAGTCTATTTAACTTTTTAGAAATTTCTTCTCTATTTATAGAACCACTTATATCTCCTATTTGTCTAATATAATCCCTTCCCATTTCAATTGTATTCCTTAGCTCCATCTTCACTGGATCATTGAAGTCTTTTTGTAGTTCCTCTTGTTTTTTTAATTCATCTTCATTCCTTTTCTTCAAAGATTCCTGTGAAGCCAGATAATTCTCATAAACTTCATTATTTAACATGAAATAAGTCTGCTTATCATCAATATGTCCTTGTGGAAACATATTCAATTCAATCATTTTTCTTAAATCCTTAACTACAAATTTATTTTTTTTCCTGACAGATTCAGCTAATTCACTAATAGAACAATATCTGTTACTACGTAGCAATTTCACATATTCTTTAAAGCGCTTTGCTCTTTTTCTTAAATTTATGCCTCTTAAAGTAAAAGCTGCACTCGCCGCAAAAAAAGAAAACAATATTCCTAAACTAATCAAATTACTCATTAAAAATTCACTCTTAAAAGAAATAAGTATTGAGTATGAAATTATTAATATTCCTAATATTCCGCTTAATATAAATCCAAATATTGTATACAATGTTCCTGATATACTTCCAACCGGTCTTTTAGCAATATACCTCTGTATTTTATTTTCAGATTTTGGGACAACATTCATAATATTTTCATATCTATTTTTCACTTCATCTTTTATCTTTTTATCAAAATACTGTGATTTATCTACAAATTTATTTTTTGTCTCTCTCATAGTTTCTTGAGCTTTATCATCGATATCTCTTTTTATCTTAGCAAAATCTATGACATCGAATGCATTTTTTATTGTATCTCTAATCTGATTTTCTAAGTTAGAAAAATCTTTTTTATCCATTCCTCCGCCTCCAAATTATTTTATTATAACTCAGCCTAGAATTAATTTATTTGCAACGATATATTGGCTTTATTATATCTTATTCGTGTATCCATTACAATTTGTAACATCTTTATCTCCCTTTAAAATTCTCATTCTAAGACATAAATATCCATAATTTCTTTTATAATTTTCAAAAAACAAAATAAGCCCCGCGATAACTCATCACGGGGCTCTAGTTTCAATAAAATGCAACCTTAATTTTTTATAATTCCATTAAAATTATAATATATATATTCTAATCCTCTAACTCATCCGAGAATACTCTTTCAATATGCATTGCAAGGTATCCTATCTCTACAGCTTTAATCTCTTTTCTTAACTCCTTGCCCAATTTCACACATATGTCTTCAGCAATTTCAAATGACTTTGGAAATCTTTCACTAATATAATCATTCATATCAAGTTTTATTGTTTCTCCTTTTAACATTCTTGCCGCCATGTATTTGATATGGTTCATAAGACGATTATAGGATAATGATTCGATATCTATTGTCTTTCCTGTACTCTCTTCAATAGATGTAATACATGATCTAACTAACATTGCTACTTGCATTGCTTGTGATACTTTTTCATTTCCTAGGCTTGAATGAATATGAAGTGCTATATAGCCAATCTCATCTTCATTTATTTCAATTCCTTCTATCTCTTTGATAATATCTTTTCCTTTACAGGCCACTTCGTATTCTTCTGGAAATAAAGCTTTTATATCTTGTGTTAATGGATTACTAATTTGTTCATTATCTCTTATTCTTTTTACTGCAAATGCAATATGATCTGCAAGTGGGCATAAAATGTTCTCGTCTACTTCCTGAAATTTCTTTTCTGCTTCCATAATAATATTATTCGCAATTTCTAAAATCTGAGGCTCTATATTGTTTATTATCTCCTTAGTCAATCCTCTTTCAGTTTCTTGTTGCAAAAGATATATATGTGCATTTTCTGGAGCTTCAATACGTTCATTAACTTTTTTCCCAAAACCTATACCTTTTCCGAGCAATATATATTCTTTATAGTTATCCATATTTATAGCGAGTACACCATTATGATTTAGTGCTTTTATCACTCTAAACATTTTATGCCTCCTCATCTTTATATATTATTTAAATACATCAACTGCAATTAAAGCTTCTCCAGCTTTTACATCTCCAGTTTTTAACAAACGTACCTTTTGATTGCTATTCAATCCAGTACATATGCATGGTGATGCAATAGATGGTGCATTATTTTTTATAAATTCTATATCAAAGCTTAATATTTTATCTCCAGCTTGTACTTTATCTCCCTCTTCTACATAAGTTTCAAAGGCTTTTCTATCAAGCTTTACTGTATCTATTCCTATATGAATAAGTAATTCAAGACCATCAGTTGTTGTTAGCCCTACTGCATGTTTTGATGGGAATACAAAACTTATTACTCCATCTGCTGGAGCTATAACACTTCCATCACTTGGGATAACCACAGCTCCATCTCCCATTATTCTGCTTGCAAATACTTCATCAGGTACTTCAGATAAATCCTTTGCTTCACCTGTTAATGGACTATTTAAAATTATTGTACTTATAACTTTTCCTTGAGCTTCTTTTTCAATACCTTCTTCAGTATCTTTTTCTGGATCTTTTTTTATTATTGTATAACTAGAAGTTTCATTATCTGGTGCTGTAACCAAGTAATCCTCTAAATTTGATTTTATAACAGTTACTCTTGGGCCATACATGATCTGAACACCTACACCTTTGTGAAATACTCCTGATGCTCCAGTTTGCTTTAATAAAGCTTGATTTACCAATTCAGAATTATGTACTGTACAACGCAGTCTAGTTACACAGCAGTCAACATCAGAAATATTGTTTTTTCCTCCAAGACCTCTGCATATCATAGCCGAAAGTTCGTCTGCGTCTTCATTTTGATCATTTTTCTTTGCTTCTACATCACTTCTAGTATAAAGTTTAACTTCACCAGAATCTTCACGACCTGGAGTCTTTAGATCAAGTTTCTTAATTAAGAAAGTGAATAATAAATAGTATACTACAAAATATACGATTCCTACAATAACAATCCACACCCAGCTCGTTTTAGCATTTCCTTGTAAAATACCAAATAAGAATAAATCAATGAATCCGCCAGAGAAAGTCATACCAACTCCAACACCTAAGATGTGCATTAGCATATAAGCAAGTCCCGCAAACACACAATGAATTCCATACAGTACTGGTGCTACAAATAAGAATGTGAATTCAATTGGCTCTGTTATACCAGTAAGCATTGAAGTTAATGCTGCTGATAATAATAATCCACCTACTACTTTTCTCTTTTCTGGTTTAGCACATTTATACATAGCTAGCGCTGCTCCTGGCAAACCAAATATCATAAGCGGAAATTTACCTGACATAAACCTTGTTGCAGAAACACTGAAGTGTTTTATTCCTGGAGTTCCAAGTTCTGCAAAAAAAATATTTTGAGCACCTTCAATAACTTTTCCTCCTACTTCAGCTGTACCTCCAACAGCTGTTTGCCAGAATGGTAAATAAAATACGTGGTGAAGGCCAAAAGGTATTAATAACCGTTCCATTAAACCATAAACCCACGTTCCTGTATAACTTGATGCAAGTACTATATCTCCAACTTTGTAAATGGCACCTTGAACTGGAGGCCAAATATAAAACATTAAAATTCCAACTATTAAATACACAATTGAACTTATAATAGGAACAAATCTAGTTCCACCAAAGAATGATAATACTTGTGGTAATTCTATTTTATAGTACTTATTATGTAATGTTGCTGTACCAAGCCCTACGATAATACCACCGAAAACGCCCATTTGTAATGAAGTGATACCAAGTACTTCAGTTGATGCACCACTTAAAAGGGCTTCTGTTCCCCCATGAATTTTAATCATGGCTCCAATTGATGCATGCATTATAAGAAATGCAATTCCTGCCGCTAACGCTGCAACTTCTCTTTCTTTCTTAGACATGCCTATTGCAACACCTATTGCAAATATTAAAGGTAAATTTTCAAATACAATGTTTCCTGCATCATTCATTACTGAAAGAAGTGCATTAACAAATGTTCCAGGTCCAATTAAACCTGTAAGTCCATAAGTATCAAGCATAGTTTTATTAGTGAATGACTCACCTATACCTAAAAATAAACCTGCTACTGGTAAAATAGCAATTGGAAGCATAAAAGATCTTCCTACACGTTGCAAAACGCCAAAAACTTTTTCTTTCATAATTCGTCTCCTTCATAGGATTATTTTTGCACATTATGGATTCTTTATTATGCCTTTTATGTGCAAAAAAACATCAACTAACATAAACATCTTCAATAAATATTTATGTATAGTTAATGCCTACCTACCAGTCAAATACTATATTATATTTTTCACTCTAGCATATCTATAACTGCATGTCAATGTTTTCATAAAATATTATCGTGAGCGTTTGATTAAAAAATAAAAGGTATTAAGTGATTTAACTTTTTCTCTTATATATTATATAATATTCTCATAATATATTTTAGGAGGTCAGCTTTCTTATGAATAATATTCTAACGGAAGAAAATATAAAAAAGTTAAGAGAAGAATTAGATTATAGAATGACGGTTAAAAGAGCTGAAATAGCAAAAGAGAAATTAGTAGCAGCAGCTCATGGAGATAGATCAGAAAATGCTGAATATAAAGAGGCTTGCAGAAACTATAGAGAAAATGATAATAGAA
>CAURJV010000090.1:0-18361 GCA_963524945.1 uncultured Clostridium sp. | reverse complement strand
TTCATAGTTTTATTACCAGTTTCTTGCTTTATGCAATCTTTTTTTTACAGGAACAATAATTGTTCCCAAAAAAGTCTTTGACGACATCATAAAAAAGATTGCTTTTGTGATAAAAAAGATTGACTAAATTAGGTCAAAGGGACAAGAAAAAAGGATCAAGAATATTGACTTTTATATTGAAATTTAAATAGAAAAAAATTAAAGGGATAAGGTTAAGATATTGATTTTCAAGGCTTGAGAGAGTATTGGAATAAGATATTGATAAATCTTATCCCTTTTTTCATGCTCTTCTTCTGTTTAGTTTTCTGCAAATTTTATTATAAAGAACCTGTGATTAATGTGGATAATATTGATGCTGAAAAGGACAATAATTTTAGTACTTAATAATTCTATTAAAAGAAGAAGTGCAGAATAGAAAAGTTATAGGGATTAAGTTGCTCAAGACAAGACAGTTTGAAATATAACTAGAAACTTCGATAACTTAAAAAAAGAAGGAGTTTTAGAGAGAGTGGAGAATATTTAAATAAAATATAAAAACTTACAACTAGGATGCTGGAGGATTAAGTTAATGTACGGTGGAGTTATTATCAGTGATGACGAATCAATATCTGACATTGGAAATATAGTTGATATAGATAATAAAAATTATGAATATTTTAATTTTTTACCCTATGCCATATTGGTTCAGAGAGGTGGCAAAATTATTTTTGCTAATGATGAATTGCGAAAACTTCTACATTGTAGTGATGAATCTATGCTAGGTAAATCAATAGTATCATTATTACAGTTAAAGTGTGATGCGGTACCTAGTGACGCTATTAATGAATCATTTAAAGTTATTGAAGGTGAGTATAAGATTAAAGACTTTCAGTCAAATATAATTGATGTAGATATAAAGTGTAATATTAAACAATTAAATAATTGTTGGTATGAGTTTTTTGTACTTAGAGATACAACTATTGATAAGAAAAAGTACACTGATGCTATAAAGAAGGCAGAGAAATATACAGATATACTTGAGAAACTTCCAGTTCTTGGTAAGAGTAAAGAGAGCGTAGTGATTACGAGTAGAGATGCGTCAGAAAGAAGGGAATTGCAAGAGAAACTGTTTGAGAGCAAAGAACTATATAAAAAACTAATTGATATCCTACCAGATGGGGTAAGTATTCACGATGGTATTACTTATTCATTTGTTAGTGACTCATATGCTAGAATGTTGGGGTATGATAATACTAAGGAATTGGTAGGAAAAAGGCTTGACGAAGTGGTAAGTAAAGAAAATCATGAACTTATAAAGCGACAAGTAGAAAATCTATTATCTAAGGATAAAATGTTTCAAAGGGCTGAGTATAAATTCATTACTAAACAGGATATATATAAAGACTTTGAATCTACATCTATAAGGTTCTGGTATAATAACAAGTTAAATATACTATCTTCAATTAGAGATATCACAGATAAAAAGAGAATTGAAGAAAGTAGGCTGTTGCTAGAGAGAGCCATAGAGTATGATAAATTAAAAACAGAATTTTTCTCTAATATGTCTCATGAACTAAGAACCCCATTAAATATACTTTTAAGTTCACTACAGTTAATAAATATGAACACAGATACAAAAGGAGATATCAATCTTTCATCAATAAGGAAGTACACGGGTATAATGAAGCAGAATTGTTATAGATTATTAAGACTTATTAACAATTTACTAGATATAACAAAGATAGATTCTGGTTTTTATACATTAAATATAAGTAATCATGATATTGTGAGAATAGTAGAAGATATTACTCTATCTGTAGCAGAATATGTAAAAGAAAAAGGCATAGAGATCATTTTTGATACAGATATAGAGGAAAAAATATTAGGATTTGATGCAGATAAAATTGAAAGAGTAATATTAAATTTATTGTCTAATGCAGTAAAGTTTACAAAGCCTGGCGGAAAGATAGAGGTAAGTATTCAGGATCTAGCGGATTATATATATATTACTGTAAGAGATACAGGAAGCGGAATACCAAAGAATAAACTAAATAGTATTTTTGATAGGTTTATACAAGTAGATAAATCACTTTCAAGAAGAAGCGAAGGAACAGGAATTGGTCTGGCTCTTGTGAAATCATTAGTAGAGATGCATAGAGGAAGTATTACTGTAGAAAGTGAATATGGCAAGTACACACAGTTTAACATAATGCTTCCTGCAAAGGTTCTTGATGATGAAGATGAATCGGGTTTATGCAATACTGCAATAAACAATGATTTAGGCGATAAGAAAGTTGAAAGAATGAGTATTGAATTTTCAGATATATACTTATAGTTGAAAAGATAAAAAGGATTCTAAAATATATTCGTTGCTATATTACTATATAGTGTTATACTGTAGTTATAGATGTGAATACTACTCATGTAGGAAATTGATTTATAAATGTGAAGATAATCTTTTTCTACTATGTTATTTTATTTATGGTAGTTACATATCATTAAAATAAAAAATAAATGGACATGTAATGTACCTGTTAACAGGTATATTACAGCCTCGTGTTGAAGAGCCACTTCGTAATCCTCGAAGTGGCTCTTATTTTTTGTAATTAATAGCATTGTAACTACTAAGTCTACATACTAAGGAGATTGAATAAGGTGCATGAAGCGAATAAAAATATAAGTGATGAAGAAGAAATTGAAGAATATGAAATAGACTTTTATATAAGGATATTAGAAGCCTTGATAGAAATTTACGAGTGTAATTCAAAAGAAAATGAGTAGTTAGATATTTTTAGTAGTATTCATATCTATAAAATAGATGGAGGTAGATCTTAGTTCTACCTCTATTTTTTATATTGAATTTGTTTTTAATATCATAAGTTTGTGAATAATCTAAAAGAATTCAATAATAAAGGAGTTAATTTAAAATATGGTTAACCTTCAGCAAGAAAATCTGTCTCCTATTTTAGTCTGGTGAGAACAACACAAGTGCATTTAAGAGATCCTTTTGTAATTGCTTATTGGTAAGCAGTATTTCTATGTATGAGCGATTTACTTACTACCAAAATCTAAACTCATTATAAAAAGTCTGTGATTAATGTGGACAGTTAGAGGTAAAAAAGATAGTTTTGTGGATAATTTTATACAGACTTCAAATAAGGTAAAAAGGTTAAGAATTTAATTAATAGAAAAGTGGTATCGATAAAGGAACTGAAAGGTGTTAGCAAAGTGGAATTCCACTAATGCAACAACCCTTTGTTTAAGAAAGTTTTTCTTCTATAATTTCTGATTCATTAGAATTATCTATAAAAAGATAATAAGAGTATATCAATAAAAGTAAAACTATAAAAATAGCAGAAAATCTATACATAATTGCATAACTTTTATGTTCAGCAATGGAACTTAGAAGAACTGATCCAAGTGTATAAGATAAATCCATAGAGGATAAGAATGTTCCGTTAGCAGCTCCTTGTCTATTAGAAGGAGAGCGATTTACAGCCCAAGCCTGCAGGGAAGGCTGAACAGCACCATATCCTAGTCCGTAAAATAAGGAGGAGAGTATAAGCATTAAAATGGAGTTTGCATAGGAAAGAGTTATAAGACCTATAATTAAACAAATTGAGCCTGGTATTATTACTACAGCATGTCCTCTTTCGTCAAAAATTTTTCCAACAAGAGGTCTTGTTATTAGAATCATTGCAACAAATCCAATAAAATAAATCCAAATAGAAGATATTTTTAACTCTTGTCCATATAACATTATATAACTCATAATTCCACATAATGTGATCACAAGAAAAAAACATAATAAAGACGGTAATGCTGCTTTTTTTTCAAAGGAATCTTTTAATGAGCATTTTGGAATTGAACTAGATTTTAAGGAGTTTTTTACAGCTGCTTTAACTTGGCTGAGGAATATAATTCCAATAAATACTAATGTTATTGAAAGAAGAACAATATTTTTAAAACTGTATAAATTCATTATTACTATTGCAACCATAGGGGATAAGGCCATAGATATTATCATTGAAAGGGAATAGTATCCCATGCCTTCGCCACGTTTTTCTTTTGGCACAATATTAGAAAAAATTGCAGCAGCACCTGTAGAAGCAAGCCCCCAGCCTATTCCTTGAATCACGCGAACCAATATTATTGCATCTATTGGAAGCCAGATATACGATAATGTACTTCCAGCAAGAATTAGAGCACCTAAAAGCAACAAAGGTTTAATTTCAATTTTATCCATAATGTTACCTATGAACAATCTGACAAGCAAAGAAGTTATTGAAAATGTGCTTACAACTAGGCTTGCTTCTAAATTATTTCCTCCACATAGTTTTGCATATGCAGGAAGAGTGGGAGTTAGCATATAAAAAGCCAAGTATATAAATAGATTTGAAAGTAGCATGAATATGTAATTTTTAGTCCAAAGTTTCGACGGTGCGGAATACTTTTTTATTTCCATATAAGTTTCTCCTTTTATATTATAAATTGTTTATATTTTCATCAATTTTTAAAAGAACCGCATTATATATTTTTAGTTCTTTAGGGGAGATATCTTTTAGTAAATTATTAAATAAATTCTCTAAAAAAGGAGAGACTTCTCCAACAATATTTAAACCACTATCGGTTATATGAATTACAAAGGAACGTCTATCCTCTTTGCTTGGATGTCTTTCGATGAAAGCTTTTCTCTCAAGAATATCAAGTATTCTAGCGAGGGTAGATTGATCTTTGCCTGAAATTTCTGCCAAAAGTTTTTGACTTATCTTATTTCTCTTAGAAAGTTTTAATAATACAGTCCATTGCTCAGTTGTAATATTAAACTTTTCTAATTTACCATTTAGATAGGCGGTTAATTTCTTAGAAATTTTATTTGTTAACATTCCAATATCTTGATCATAAGATTCAAACATATAGTAACCTCCGTTAAATAAAATTGTTGCAAATATAATTGCAGTACAAATAGTTGCTACAACAATTAATTATAAGCATATTTGGAAAACTTTCAAGGTTTATTTTATTAGGAAACAAGAATTATATGAAAAGGAAAGTTATTAATAATAAAAAAATCCACATTATAAACATAGTTATCAACAGATTCTGTTGATAACTATGTTTATAATGTGTGAACAATAGCATAATTGTTTAATTAAAATTGCATAAGGAACTGTAGAAAAAGAACATAGAAATATCAAAAGCAAATATATAGTTTTCTAAGATTTTGCATTTGATACTTATGTTCTTTTTATATTTGATTCATAAATATATGTTCTATTAATCAATATAGAGATATATTTAGGCAGAATTAATTTAGTGAAAGGAATAATTATGAAGTATATTTTTATAGATTATGCAATTTAAATATTACCAATGGATTTTAACAAGTTTATATAATGATTTGATTCTCTGAGAACGTGATCAGCAAAGAGCGGTAGAATTATTGATCTTATTTTACAGGCTAAAATTCCTTCAGTGCTCTGGGCTTTGAAATTTCTGAGATTAGTAGCTGCATCTAAGGTATTCTCGGTAAGATCAGCCAAATCTTCTGCTGATTTGTCCATATCAGAAGCCTCATCTCTCAATGCTTCAAATTCTTTTCCAAAATTATTAGCCATATTAAATAATTCTACTTCGGTAGGATCTAGCATTCCTCTAATAGTAAATGAATGTTCTGCTAATTTATCATCCCAAAAATTTTCAAGTATAAGTATATCTCTCTTTGTGCCAATTCCAATACCATTTTGCAATCTTGTAAGAAGTTCTGTGAATATTATTGCTTCACTAAGTACATGGTTTAGAACCGCTGGGTATAAAGTGGTAAATACCTTACAAGACAAGACATCATTTCTAAGCTTTGTTTTGAATTTAATAATCATATTAGTTGCAGCTATAGACTGGTGGTTAAGCATATATACATTATCAGTTAACATAGATGTATCACTATTTCTCATACCGGATGTTAGTGACTCTTCCATAGAAGTTATATTAGAGTCTATAAAGATTCCAGTGGCAAATTGAGTAGCTTTTTCAGCGTCCATTGTATATTTTGTAATTATTTCATTGGAATCTAATGTCTCGAAAGGGATAACTCCATCTGATAATAATATGGCACGGGAGAGTAAAGTTGTAAATTCATTTTTAAAAGCATCAGCTTGATTTATAAGATCTTTGTTCTTTGGTGGTAGAGCTGCTTCAATAAATATCGAGTGTTCCCGCATAATTCTTAGAAAGAATAAATTTAATTCTAAAGATTGGTTAATAAACTCTTGTTTTGATAGCATTTTTTACTCCTGAATATATTCGTTATATCTTTATTAATATATTCAAGAATATAAATTAAGTGATATATTAATTTTTAGTAGTTCTCATTATTATAGAAGCATGGTGGTAAATAATATATAATAAAATAAAAGTTATATATACTTTAGGATGAGGTAGATAATGAATAAAGAAGTATTAACAAAAGACTTTAATGAATTAGAGCTAGGAAAAGATATTAAAGAAACAGATGGCTTTATATTGATAGATAAAGATGGTGTTATAATGGAATATAGAGTCATTTCTACGGAAAAAGAGTTATTGGAATATCTTGATAGCCATAAAGGTTATACAGAAAATAGAAGTGGCTTATTAGTGACATTTGAATGTAATAATATTTTAGGAGAATTTTATAATACCATATTTTTAAAGAAATTTAGATTTGATAGTTATTCTAATAATGAAATAAATAATTCCCCGCGACTGATATTTAATAATTGTGAGTTTGTTGAGGATATCGAATTATTAGGTGGAGATTATAAAAGAATAAAAATTAATAATTGCATAATGAGAAATAACTTATTTATAAGATTCATAAACTGTGATAAGTTAAGAATAAGTGAAACCACAGTTAAAGAAAGTATAGTAGTGGAGAATTCTGAGTTTGGAAAGTTCTATGGAAATGCAGCTATATTTAAAGAAAATTTACTTTTTCAAGAAGTTAATATACTGAATGATTTTATTTTGGATAAAATCAAGGGAGAAAAAGAATTATGTTTTGTTGACTGTAGGTTCGAAGGGTTAAGTAAGTTAGAGCTAGATATAAATGGAGAATTAAGTTTTTTACAATGTTCTTTTTATAAAAAATCAGAAATTAATTTTGATGACATTAAAGGTAAGTTTAGTTTGTACAAGACTAATTTCTCAGATAAGTGTTATCTGGAGTACGAGTTGTTGGGAAATAAAAAGTACAAGCCTTTAATTTTTGAGAATGACTTTAAGAAAACAAAGTGGAATTTTTTGATTGTATCAGATATATATAAATCGAGCGGAAGGATAGATCAATATCTAGAAACGCTTTATTATTTTAAGAAGTATGAGAGACTAGAAAGGAAAAGTAAAAATAAAGGTAATTTTAATTTGCTGTATTACTTAATTGGAATAACTACGAAGTATTATACAAGTTGGGAGAGAACACTATTATCTATGGTAGTGGTAATTGCGTCATTTTTTCTACTATACTGTTTTTTTCCGAATCTGCTTATGTGTAAAGATGTTCAATTGAATTCAAAAAATCTATTCATAACAGCATTTGAAATGTTTAAGACTTCAAATTTTGATATTAATTTTTTAATTAGTAAGTTTGGTAATACATTATATTTTACCATAATAACATTTACGACGGTTGGATATGGTGATATAATTCCACTAAACTGGATGAAGATGGTTGTTGGGTTAGAATCATTTTTGGGGGTATTTTTTACATCAAGCTTTGTAGTATCTCTATCAAGAAGATTTATGTAATGAAAGTAAATATATTAATTTCAAAGTTAAAGTCTTAAAATTAACTCTTGAGAACTTATGAATATCAATAAAAAAATCACTGCATTTTTGTGGTGATTTTTATTTATCAAAGTTCATTAGCTTGACAAATAAGTATTGAATAGTATACTGTATGTTATACAGTATGGTGTTCAATATGCGGAGTCTATAATAACAGGAGGTGAAAACATGGGAGAAAATGATGCTAAAGAAAAGTTGATAGATGTTACTATACATATGATATGTGAAGGCAAAAAGCCTAGTGAAATTACCGTAAAAGATATTACCGAGAAGGCAGGACTTGGTAATGGAATGGTAAACTATCATTTCCAGAGTAAAGATAATTTAATTCGTCTAGCAGTAAAAAAGGTTATGAGTTGTGCAACGAGATCTTTAAGTGAGAAAATGAAATCAAAGAGTAATGAATCATCAATTTATAGACTCACCTTCATATTAAAAGAAGTTGCAAACTTTATTGCAGATAATTCTGAAATTTCTAAGATTGCGATTTTAGATGACTTAGAGAATAATCAGATGACAGCACATTTACTAGGGTCAGAAGAGGAATACAATAAGTGCCTTAGGGAACTTTATGGAGATGACACGCATAAATTTTGGGTTAAGAACTACTTAATTGCAGGATATTTAAATTACATATTCTTAAAGGCAGAAAATATAAAGAATGAAATGGGATTTGATTTCTATAAAAAAGAGGATAGAGAAAAAGCAATTGAGAATTTAGTTAATGAGTTAGCCAATTGTAATATGTCTAAGATGAAATAGGTAGGCAAATTTATATAAATATATTGTGGATACTTAAAAATAATAATAGATAAATTTAATATAAAAGGAGTAATTATACTATGATGATTGTAGATAAAGAAAAGTGTGTGGGATGTGGACTTTGTGTTAAAGATTGTTTTCCTAATGATATTGAGATAAATGGAAACAAGGCAGAGATTAAAAATGTTAGATGTATGAAGTGTGGACACTGTATTGCAGTTTGCCCTAAAGGAGCAGTATCTACAGATGAATATAATATGGAAGATGTAAAAGATTATAATGAGTCTGAGTTTAAGATAGAATCGGAGAAACTTCTTAATTTTATTAAATTTAGGAGAACTACAAGACAATTTAAAGATAAAGAAGTAGAAAAAGAAAAGATATTAAAAATTATTGAAGCTGGTAGATTCACACAAACTGGAACTAATAGTCAAAATGTTTCGTATGTGGTTGTAGAAGATAACATTGAATTATTGAAAGAAATGGCTTTGAGTAACCTAAAAATTAGGGGGGAAGAAATACTTAAAAATTTGAATCCACAAACTTTACCTTTCAAGAGATATGCACAAATGTGGATTAAAATGTATAATGATTATAAAGAGGATTCTAAGAAGAATGATAAATTATTTTTTAATGCACCTGCGTTGATTCTTGCAGTTTCAGACTCGACTGTGAATGCTTCTTTAGCGTCATCTAATATGGAGCTTATGACTAATGCTTTAGGCCTTGGAACATTTTTTAGTGGATTCTTTACAATGGCAGCACAGGGAAATGATGAAATAAGAGACTTACTTGGTTTAAAAGGTAAAGAAGAAATTGTAACATGTATGGTTGTTGGATATCCTAATGTGAAATATGTTAGAACTGTTCCAAGAAGAGATGCAAATATCTCTTGGAAATAGGAATTAATATTATATAGTAAAAATAGAGTTATCTTAGATTGGGTTCCCCGTATAAGATGACTCTATTTTATTGATAAAAAATTAAAGATCTTTGTAATCCAGCCTAATTATTTATGATAATAAAATAATTAGGCTAAATTAAATATTAAATTAGCTTAACATTTATCTTTGCAAGTAAAAGTGAATATTGAAATCAAGGATATTCAATTAGCTTATTTTCGACTACTTGAATATAGTAAAATACAATGTTATCATGAAAATATTATATTTAGCCTATTAAGTTATATTATTACAGATAAGTTGTGTTTATATTTACTATTTGTAGTATTATGTATATTAATGTAGTTAATTCTAGAGAAAGATAAAGTTTATAGGAGTGTTAATGAAATGAATAGGAATAGTAAGCTGTTTAGAAAGATAGTGATTGGAATTATCATTATGCTTCTACTCCCAACTGTAACTGTTGGATTAGTAGCAATTTTTAAGTCTGATGTTGTTTTGGAGAATAATTTGAAGACTACAAGTGTACAAACTATTAGAGAAGTTGATAAGGGTTTTTCGCAATATCTAGAAATTTTAAATACTCAATTGAGAGTAATATCGAAGAATGTTAATATCAAAGATTTATCAAATCCACAAGTAGATCATGCACTAATATCTAAAAATGTACAAGGCATGTTTAAAGATACTAAGGATTCAATAAACGGAATTATTAATGCAGGATATGCAACTGAATATGGAGAGCTTGTATTAGATAGTGGAACGATGAATATTAATGATTTCAATTATAAAGAAAGGGAATGGTATAAAAAAGCTAAGGAAGCTGATGGAAAGGTTGCATACATAAAACCATATAAAGATAGCGTAACAGGAAAGCAAGTAATGACAGTTGCTCAAGCTGTTAAAGATAATAGTGGACAAATCACCGGGGTAATAGTAATAGATATGTCTTTAGATTCTATGCAAGAATATATTAGTAACATAAAACTACTGAATACGGGATTCATAGTACTAGTTGATAACGATGGAGATGTTGTAGCAAATAACAATAATAATAAAGAGATAGATGATAATATTAGTAAATTACCATTTTGGGAATCAGCTAAAAATGAAGAAAGAGGAGTATATAATTGGGAAAATAATGGGAAAGCATTTTATGCCTGTCAAGAAACAGATGCCTTAACAGGGTGGAAAATGGTAGGTATAATTGATGGCAAAGAAGTAACAAATAATGTTTTAACAATGAAGGTAACAGTTATTACTGCTAATTTATTATGTGTAATTATAGGAATAATTATAGCAATGATTTCAGCGTCGTATATTGTGAAAGAAATACATAAATTAAAAGAAGCGTTTAGTACAGTAGCCGAAGGAGACTTCAGTAAAAGAATAATTGTAACGGCTAAAGATGAATTCGCTGAGCTTGGAGATAACTTTAATTTTATGGTAGAGAATGTCTCGAAGTTATTGAAAGGAATTCAAAATACATCATCTGATTTATTAGAGGCATCAGGAAATATATCTAGTATGTCTGAGGAAACAACTGCATCAGTATCAGAAGTTTCAAATGCAATACAAGAAGTTGCAAATGGAGCTACAAATCAAGCGCAATCAGCAACAGCGGTTGCAACGAGTACTGAAGAATTATCAAATAGAATAGATGAAGTTGATGGAGAGACTAATCATATTAATGAGTTAGCTAGTGAAGCTGAGAAATTAGGTACTCAAGGATTATCTATACTTAATGACTTGATATTTAAAGCTGAAAAGTCTAAAGAAAATGCAATTAAGTCTGGTGGCATGGTTCATGAAATGGGAGAAAGTATAAATAAAATAAATTATATATCGGATGTAATAGCAGGAATAACTGAACAAACTAATCTTTTAGCTTTAAATGCAAGTATAGAAGCTGCAAGAGCTGGAGAAGCAGGAAAAGGCTTTGCGGTGGTTGCAGAAGAAATCAGAAAACTAGCAGAAGAATCAAAAAAATCTACAGATGAAATAAAGGCAATTGTTTCAGAAATAAATAATAAGAGCGATTCTACTAAAATAGCTATGAAAGAAAGTAGAGAAATGTCACAGAAACAAGGACAAGCAATAAAGGAAACAGAAAGTATATTTAATAAAATAGTTGATTCTATAATTCCTTTAACAGGAGCAATAGAGAATATTAAGGTATTAAATGAAAAAATGAATTTAAATAAAGAGGAAGTTAAGACACAAATTGAAAATATAGCAGCGGTTTCAGAGGAATCAGCATCAATATCTGAAGAGGTTACAGCATCAGCTCAGGAAGTAAATGCAACAATGGCAGAATTAACAGAGTATGCTGGCAATTTGCAACAAATATCATATAAATTGCAAGAGGAATTAAAGATGTTTACTGTAGAATAGTATTTTAAATAGGAAGACATTGATATAAAGAAAGCCGTCTTTTATAAGTGTATATATAAATATATTTAGACACTTATAAAAGACGGCTTTCCCTATATAAGATATTATTTTTACTACATCATTTCTAACATTTGTTTTATTATTCTAGTAGAATTTTTAACTGCGATTGGTACAAATTTCTCATAATCCATATGAGCGCCATTATTCGCGTTATCAGAAATAGATCTTATAACTACAAAAGGAATTGAGTTTAGATAGCAAACTTGAGCTATACTAGCGCCTTCCATTTCACAAGATATTGCTCCAAACTCCTGATCAAGCCAATGAATTTTTTCTATATTTGCTATGAATTGGTCACCAGAAGCGATTCTTCCTGTAAAACTATTTAATTCTGCAATTTTCTCGCATGCATTCTTAGCTATAGAAACCATTTCTTTATCACATTTAAAGTCAAATGTATCGAGTCTTGGAATCTGTCCAACTTTATCTCCGAAAGCTGTAGTATCCATGTCATGTTGAACTAAATTTTCAGCAACAACAATATCTCCAGGATAAATTTCTTTTCCTATTCCACCAGCAACTCCTACATTAATAATTTTATCTACTTTGTATTCAGATGCTAATATTTGAGTGCAAATAGCTGAATTAACTTTACCGATACCGCAAACTACAGCTACAACATCTTTTCCATATAATTTTCCTTTGTGGAAAGTCATATTAGCCTTATGTTTTTTTTCTTCAATAGTTAAATCATTTAGTAATAGTTCTAATTCTTCTGCCATAGCAGCAATTATTCCAATAATCATATATAAAGTGAGCCTCCTAAAATAATTAATTAATAAATATGATATAACCTATGTATATATTTAATTATTATGTAAATTTATTGAGTAATATCTAGAAACTAAAAATAAACAAGTTCTTAATATGAATGAAAGCAGTAAATTTGATCATATCCATACTAAATTCAATAAATTATAGTAAAATAAATATTTTGGTTAAACATATATGATACTTAATATATATTATAATCATTAGTTTGACAATTTAATAGATAAATTTGTAAAATTATTTGTGCACTAATGTTAGATTAAAAGAAAGGTTTTGGTATTAATTAACATATATATGTAAATAATCATTATTAAGGCTATAATATATAATAATTATACTGCCAATTTTCGATTGTTTTTGTGTTATAATATCAATTAAAAGTATAAGATAATAAGGAGAGAAAATTTATGACAGCACAACATTCTTTATCAAGAACTGAACTTTTGATAGGTAAAGATGGATTAGATAAATTAAAAAATAGTAAAGTTATTGTTTTTGGAGTAGGTGGAGTTGGAAGCTATACTATAGAGGCTCTTGCAAGAGCAGGAGTAGGTGAATTAATCATTGTTGACGATGATACTGTTTGCTTAACAAATTTAAATAGACAAGTGCATGCTACCTATAAGACAATAAGTCAACCTAAAGTAGAAGTGATGAAAGAAAGAATATTATCTATAAATAGAACATGTAATGTTATAACACATCAAATTTTTGTTACACAAGAAAATATAGAGTCTATAATTCCTGATGATGTAGATTATGTAGTTGATGCGATAGATACAGTGTCAGCTAAATTAGGATTAGTAGAATATTGTTATAAAAAAGGCATAAGAATAATGAGTTCTATGGGAACTGGTAATAAATTAGATCCTACACAATTTAAAGTTACAGATATATTTAAGACAAAAATCTGTCCTTTGGCTAAGGTTATGAGATCTGAGTTACGTAAAAGAGGAATAGAAAAATTAAAGGTAGTATATTCAGAAGAAGTTCCGATAAAACCCAACTATGATGATGTTGTTACATGTAAAACAGGATGTGTTTGTACTGGTGGTACTAAGAAGTGCGCTATAAAAAGACAAATACCGGGAAGTATATCATTTGTTCCTCCGGTTGCAGGAATGATAATTGGCGGAGAGGTTATAAAAGATATATTAGAAATAAAGTAGTACTAGATTCAGGTATTGGTCTAAAAGCTTCAAGTATATAGTAAATTTATAATAATTGATTTTAACTGACTCTTTTGGTTAAGTATATTGTATTTTTTTTAGTAAAAGGATACTATATATTTACTTGAAAGAGTTAGTTTTTTATTAATTATAGACAAATCTAAAAGAAGGGGAGCATCATGAAGCGTATTGATAGAATTTACAATTATATCGAAAATAACTCGAAAAAATTTACAAAGAATAAGCTCTTAGAAGTTAAAGGATTTAGTGCACAGGAAATAGGAGAACATCTTGAAATATTAAGAAGTAATGTGTCGAGAGAACTTAATGCACTCTGCAGAGATTCGAAAATTATTAAGATTAAAAATAGACCCGTTCTTTATTTCGATAGAAAAAGCTTTGAGGAAATATTATCTATAAAGTTACCAGACGATTTGGAAGAGATATCAGATATAATGGAATTTGCCTCAAGTGAAGATGTGGTAAGAGATGAAGAACAATCTCCTTTTAACTATTTAATTGGAGCTAATACTAGCCTAAAAAATCAAATCGAACAAGCAAAGGCTGCGCTCTTATATCCGCCTAATGGACTTCACACATTGATAATTGGAAGTACAGGAGTTGGGAAAAGCTTATTTGTTAATATAATGTACCAGTATTCAAAATATATAAAAAAATTACCTGAAGATGCGCCTTTTGTTGTTTTCAATTGTGCGGATTATGCTAATAATCCACAATTACTTTTATCGTATATTTTTGGACATATTAAGGGTGCTTTTACAGGGGCTGATAAGGAAAAAGAGGGAATTGTTGAAAAGGCTGATGGAGGAATATTATTCTTAGATGAGATACATAGATTACCACCAGAAGGGCAAGAAATGATTTTCTATTTTATGGATACAGGAACCTATAATAAGCTTGGAGAAACAGATAGGCAGCGCAAAGCTAACGTATTGTTAATAGGTGCTACAACAGAAGATCCTAATTCTACATTACTAAATACTTTTATTAGAAGAATTCCTATAACCATAGTTATTCCTAACTTTGAAGAGAGATCCTTACAAGATAAATTGGAACTTATACACTACTTGCTTTCTAAGGAAGCTCAACGGGTAAATAAGACTATTAAAATTTCATCGGAATCGATAAAAGCATTAATTGGAAGTACAACATATGGAAATGTGGGTCAATTAAAGTCAAATATACAGCTAGTTTGTGCCACAGGATTTCTAAATTGCATGAATACAGATAAATGTATTGAGATAAATTTAGATTTACTACCAGAAAGCATAAGAAATGGGATACTTAATTTTGAAAGTAAAATAAAAGACGACTCCAATTTTTGGGGAAGGGTTCCTAGCACATTGGTGGTTAAACCTGATGGTAACAAAACTTTTCTAGAGACTGACGCTTATGAGCCACCATTTAATATTTACAATATTATAGAGGACAAGGCGTTTGTTTTACAAGAAGAAGGCATGAGTGACCAGGATATTAAAAATTATATAACAACAGATATAAATGTTCATTTGAAGCAATTTTATGCGAGATTCAAGAATGATGCGTATCGTAGGGAAGGCTTATTAAAAATTGTTGATAAAGATATTGTTGATTTTGCTGAAGAAATAAAAATGTTAGCTGAAAATAGATTGAGCAGAAAGTTAAGTGATAGATTTATATATGCTATAAGCCTACATTTCAGCGCGTTATTTAATCGTATAAAGAAAAACACAGTATCATTTTCAACAAATATTGAGTTAACATTATCATCTAATAGTAAAGAATATGGAGTAGCGAAAGAGATCCATAAGTTAATAGAGGATAGATATAACTTAATAATTCCAGAAGTTGAAATAGAATATTTAGCTTTACTTCTAAGCTCAATACAAGAATTATCTCATCAAGAAAGAGTTGGAATAGTAGTTGCATCTCATGGTACAAGCACTGCTACAAGCATGGTGGCGGTGGCTAAAAAACTTTTTGATGCAGATAATATTGCAGCAGTTGATATGCCGCTTGAAAGAAAACCTTCTGATATTATAGATAGTGTTATTGAAAAAGTTAAGCAAGTAGATGAAGGGAAAGGTGTATTACTTTTAGTAGATATGGGATCTTTAAATAGTTTTGGTGAAACTATAACGAAAAAGACCAAGATAAATATTAAGAGTATTGATATGGTATCAACGGCTCTAGTACTAGAAGCAGTCAGAAAATGCTCAATTTTTGATGCTGATCTAAATTCAGTATATTCATATTTAATTACTGATTTTAGAGGATATACTAATAATATGATGATAGAAGGTAAAATGGGAGAAGAGAATGCTATAATTACAATTTGCTCCACAGGTAAGGGCGCTGCGATTAAACTCAAGGAGCTAGTTGAAGCTGTAGCAAAGAATATCTCAATTAACGATAATGTTAGAATAATCCCAGTAGGATTAAACAATTTAAATGAGTCAATAAAACAGATTTCGCGAAAAAATAAAATTTTAGCACTTGTGGGAATAGCAAATCCTAATATGGGAATTCCCTTTATATCGATTGAAGAACTAATTGATGGATCTGGAGAAAATATTTTAAGAAATATAATTGAAGGAAAGGACATTAATCCGGTTATAAAAGGAGAAAATCAGATTGTTTTAAAAAATCTTTGTAAGCAAACTTTAACAGAGATTTTAACCTTTCTTAATCCTGAAAAGATATATTCGTTATTAGATGATTTTATAAAATCTATTGAAAAATCTCTGAATGTACATTATGAGAATCCAACTAAACTAAGAATTATGTTTCATGTTGCATGTGCACTAGAAAGGATGCTTTTAAATAATGGACTGGTATATGATTCGTCTGATTCAGAATTAAATCCAAGATATCTGGAAGTGTTAAGAAGAGCAAATTTAATATTTAAAGAAGCTTTATCAATAGAGCTGACGGATGATGAGCTATACTATATGATTGATGTTATAGATGTGTGTTAAATTTAGTTTATATAGGAAAAATAATGTGTCAAAATACAATTAAAAGTGTGTCGAATAATACTTTAGAGTGTCAAAGTGAAAACTTATTCGCATTGTATGCGTTTAGAATTCATGTTTGGAGAAAAGTATTTGTTGACACACTTTTTTTGGCATAGGAATTGCTAAGTATATTGGTATAGAAATAATATATGTAGCAGGAAAGGATGATGAAATAATGATAGCAGTAATCGTAGGTACTCATGGTATATTCTCGGAAGAAATCTTGAAATCAGCTGAAATGATTTTTGGAGTCCAAGAAAATGTGGGAAGTGTTACTTTTCAGCCAGGCGAGGGGATAGATGCTTTAGTTGAAAAATATAATTCACTTATAGAAAAAATGAATTCTACAGATGGCGTATTGTTTATGGTAGACCTTTTTGGAGGAAGTCCATTTAATGCAGCTAGCATAATTGCAATGAAACATGAGAATATGGAAATTGTGACAGGTGTTAATCTCCCAATGATATTAGAGGTTCTAGGAAGTAGAGATTTTTCAAGTGTGTCAGAACTCTTATCAATTGCAGAGAATTCAGGAAAGGAGGCTATA
Organism: uncultured Clostridium sp.; assembly: GCA_963524945.1. Lineage (GTDB taxonomy): Bacteria > Bacillota > Clostridia > Clostridiales > Clostridiaceae > Clostridium. Next base: position 936 of record CAURJV010000090.1, on the reverse strand, counting down.
AGAACTTTATCTAAAAATATTGAAGAAGATTTAGATGATGAGATAATATAGCAAACTATGATTAATTAATATAAGAATTACATGAATTTAATTATAATATGAAATTTGAAAGGTGAGATATTAAAGATGGAAATTAGTTTTGTAAGAATAGATGACAGATTAATACATGGACAAGTTGCAACAGTTTGGACAAAGTATAGTGGATGCAATAGAATATTTGCCTGCAGTGATGAAGTTGCAGCAGATGACTTAAGAAAACAATTAGTAATTCAAGTAGCTCCTCCAGGGATAAAAGCATATGTGCTTCCAATAGCAAAGGCAATTGAAGCATATAATAATCCTAAATTTGACAGTTTTAAAACTTTATTCTTATTTACAAACCCTACAGATGTATTAAGAATGGTTGAAGGTGGAGTTCCTATTAAATCTGTAAACGTTGGAGGAATGTGCTATAAAGCTGGAGATAAACAGGTTACAAATGCATTGTGCATGAATGATGTCGATATTGAGGCGTTTAAAAAGCTTAATGAAAAAGGCATCGAATTAGAGGTGAGGAAACTAGCAAAAGATCCTAAAGTAAATTTGATGGACAAATTTAAAGAATTACAACTTATATAGACATAGACTTTACCTAACAACTAAAGATAAGATCCTTTAAAAACTCTTAGATTTTGATAGAAGGAATAATAAATCCTGTTAAAAGATTAGATATATAAAATTTAAAAAAGTTTTTATATATAAATTAAAAGAAAGAGGGGAATTTACAAATGAGCACTTTACAATTAATTTTATTAGTAATAGTTGCAGCAATTACTGGTATGGCAAGTGTACTTGATGAGGCACAATTTCATAGACCAATAATTGCATGTACATTGGTTGGACTTGTACTAGGGGATATTAAAACAGGAATTATACTAGGTGGAACACTTGAAATGT
>CAURJV010000089.1:0-19542 GCA_963524945.1 uncultured Clostridium sp. | reverse complement strand
TACCTAAAGCTTGGGCAGCTATACCAATTCTTCCTCCATCAAGAGTTTTCATTGCCATTCCAAATCCCTTACCTTCAACACTTAGTAAGTTTTCTTTTGGTACTATGCAGTTTTCCATAACTAACTCAGTAGTTGAAGATGCTCTGATTCCCATCTTGTTTTCTAATTTTCCTATTGAGAATCCTGGGAATGATTTTTCAACTATGAATCCTGAAACACCTTTAGTACCCTTGCTCTTATCTGTCATAGCAAATATTATGAAAGTTTCTGCAACTCCACCATTTGTTATAAAGATTTTTGAACCATTTAATACATAATGATCCCCTTCTAATACAGCAGTTGTTTGTTGAGCTCCAGAATCTGTACCAGCACCTGGTTCTGTTAATCCGAAAGCACCGATTTTCTTACCACTACAAAGATCTGGCAAATATTTTGCTCTTTGTTCGTTAGTTCCATTTTCATTAATTACTGATGCACATAATGATGTATGCGCTGAAAGAATAACTCCTGTAGTACCACAAACTTTTGATAATTCTTCCACGGCAATTATATATGAAAGAACATCTCCGCCTGCTCCACCAAATTCTTTAGAAAATGGGATACCCATCATCTTAAGCTTAGCCATTTTTTTAACGTTTTCCATAGGAAATCTTTCTGTTTCGTCGATTTCAGCAGCTATTGGCTTAACTTCATTTACTGCAAATTCTCTAACCATTTGTTGTACTAATTGTTGTTCTCTAGTCAACTTAAAATTCATTAAATTACCCTCCTTGTTAATTAAACCTATTTAATATCAGATAAATATATATAAATCTTTAATATATTATCAATTAAATATTATTCATAACTTTTAAATTTATTATCTATTCTTAAAATTCTTTTCTGATTTTCTTTCTAAAAAGGCTGTCATTCCTTCTTTTAAAATTAAGCTGGGGATCAAAACCCAATCCGAACTAAGTTTCACTTAATTTCTGCCATAGTTAATCCTCCTGTGGAGTTGCACAATCACAAGACATTTCCCCATGTTTATTATAAATTTTTTCATTTTTATACGTCTCCACTGAAGATATATAAAAATTAACCATATATACTAGATGTAGATATAATTTTATCTTTTCCACTGCATATAGTAGTAAAATAATTTTGTCTGATCATCATAAGGAGGTCTGTATGGATTTTAATTATATTGAAGAACTAGTTTATAAATGTAAAAATGGAGATATGTTATCAAAAGATAAATTGGCTGAGGAATTTAAACCTTTAGTCCTTAATATTTCTAAAAGAACTTTTATTGATGGTTATGACATACATGATCTTCATAATGAATGTTACAAATCATTATTCAAATGTGTTTCTATGTATAATTTAGAAAAGCACAGATTTGTTGCTTATGCCACTAATGCAATTAAAAATAATATGAATGATCTTATAAAGCGAATTAAAACTAGAAGCTCTACTGAAGGATATGATGCTTTGAGTTTCCATGATGATTTTGAAAAAGATTTGCCCTCTCAGGATATCAGCCTAGAAGATTTATTTTGTGAGGAATGTGATTATACGGATTTAAGACTAGCCCTAAATAATTTAAACGATGATGAAAAAGAACTTATAGATTTTATTTTCTTTAAAAACAATACAGTTCAAACTTATGCTCACTTTAAAAAGCTGTGTTACTCTACTGCTACTCGAAAAAAGAAAGTTGCTTTAAATAAAATCTTCAACTATATTTCCCTAAATTATCAAGCTTAAAGCTCCAAGGTTTGCCCTTGGAGCTCTTATTTTTGTGGTGACATTATTAAATTCAAATGTACTGTCAGATGAACTTGTTATTTTTAATTGTACTTTATACTATTCAAAAATTTTATATTTCATTCTTTGAATTTTCCCTCTAGGCATCTAAGTTTTGATGGTCGCTTACTCTGTGAATATCTAGCGAACTCATGTGAGTCGGATTTCCTTTTATATTCTAAAATTCTTAAGTTCCTAAGTTCTAAAGAATATAAATTCTCATATTGTAAAATTCTAAAATTCTTAAGAATATACACATTTGAAAAAAAGCAGCTATGCTGCAACTATGATCATAAAATCAGCTCTGTGCTACAATCAGATCATTTTTTCTAAAAAATATATATTCTAAAATTCTTAAGAATATACATTCTTAAATTCTTAGGAATTTTAGAATCTCTAATAAATAGCCATATATCTTTTAAGAGTAAACATAAAAATGCTTCTAATAAACTGCCAAAGGAGGATTTATAATTTATGGCTGGAAAAAGAGTCGCAAAGGTTCCTAAAAATGATTTTGAATATGATGAAGGTGAAGTGTGTGGTTTTTCTAGTGAAGCTCCTTTAACTGGTGACTGCATTTCTTCCTTCTCTTTTGATGATGATTTTGATATTTATAATATTCAAACTAATTCTGAATGCAAATCCAATAATGATACTGGTGCTTATGAAAATTCTAAAACTAATATTAAAATTAATACTGCTCCAACTAGTAACAGCACTATTCAAAATAATATAACTAATACTATAGAAATAAAAAATACTCTAAGCTCTACAAAAGACATATTCGCTAATAGAAGGACTCCCCTTCCTAATGGTGCTGATCCTGCTATTAACGGTGAAAATCCAACTATTAAGAGAAGTTATACTCTTAGAATTTCCACCATAAGAAAAATAAATAAATCTTGTAGCAAATAATGGTTTGGTTTTGCCATGGCTGTTGCAGCATATTTATTAATTCGCTTAGAAAAACAGATTAACAATCTTTCTGATTCAATTAATAAATTAAATACCACAATATCTACAAAGCTAGGATTTGTTACATATGCCGATGGATCTGGTAATGATTCTACTAAAGTGGCTTGAGTATCAAAAAGGCAATAAACACTTGATGATGTTTATTGCCTTTAATTTTAAAAATATTATTTGTTATTTACTTGGAATAATCATAATATTTATACATTAAACTGTAACACTTCCACTTATTTAAGTGAGAGATAACAGCACAATCCTTGACGAGGTACCCCTTGAGGATATAAGTTCAACTAAGATTCAGCTGGAGATCAAACCACACCTGAATCTTAATTGTTGAACTTGATAAAGTTATTTTGAAACTCTTTTTAATGTTTCCTTATTACAGCTGCCTAAAAAGAGCGGGACATTTTCAATATCAACATCACTAGTATCAAGTCCAAACCATTTTGTTGGAGAAACAGTAAATCTTTTTATAAACAACTTAGCTCTGTATATGAAGGATTCCCAAAAATTCAATTCTGTTTCATATGAAAGCTGTTCTACAATTAAAGAGAAACGAAAATCGCCAACTTTTCTATCGGGCATAATAGTATAGTTTCTAGATTGAATATTTATTTCTCCACTTTTAACTAATTCAGTAGAAATCTGACGTAAATACATATTTAACCTCTGTTCCATTCTAAAACCAAGCCTTAATTGAACTTTTACTATATAAAATGTTCCAAAGGTTTCCACTTCATATTCCGCATCATAAGGATTATCAGTAACAACAATATTAACAAACCAATACACATCTGCTTTCTTAGGTCTTTTATCTAAGATAGAGTACATTATATTTCTTTCAATTTTCTCTGCATACTCTGAATTAGTTAAATATACAAGATTTGTTGCGTATTTAGGTCTATCAGTATCTTTTCGTAAAAGATTTAGCTGTGCTTTATAATCTTCAATTTTTACATACTGTAACAAGCGAATTTTAGTATAGTGACCTTGGATCCATATATACATAACAGATAAGAACGTTAAAGCAATTAAAACTGCTACATATCCACCATGCATAAACTTAACAGCATTTGCAATAAAGAAAGAAACTTCAAATGTACCAAAGAAAACTAACATACTAATGGCAATGGCAGATGAAATCTTTTGTTTTAATAAATAGTTAAATAGTAGAATAGTTGTCATCAACATAGTGACAGTAATTGATAATCCATAGGCACCTTCCATATTTTCAGAACTTCTAAAGTGTAGAATAAGTCCAATACAAACAATCCATAAAAGTTTATTAATTGAAGGGATATACAATTGTCCTTTATATCTAGATGGATACATTATATGTAATCTAGGAAATAAATTTAATTTAATCGCTTCAGAAACAAGAGTAAACGATCCTGAAATTAATGCTTGAGAAGCAATAATTGTAGCCAAAGTTGAAATTATTATACTACAAATCAAAAAGCTATGTGGGACCATTTGAAAAAATGGATTTAAGCCTTCTACATTTGTATACATTGGGTTTCTTCTAGCAGATAAAACCCAAGCTCCTTGACCAAAATAATTTAATAATAAGCAGATTTTAACAAAAGGCCAAGATGCATAAATATTTTTCCTTCCAGCATGCCCAAGGTCCGAATACAATGCTTCCGCACCTGTGGTTGCTAAAAATACGCTGCCCAGAATAAAGAATCCTAATTTATTTTCATTGCTAAGAAGAATCTTTATTGCATAGTATGGAGACAATGCACGTAATAGTGTCCAATCATGAGAAATTTGCATAATTCCTAAAATTGCCAACATCGAAAACCACACAAGCATTACTGGTCCAAACATTTTTCCGATTAAATCAGTTCCAAAATGTTGAATAAAAAAAAGTATACTTAATATTACTATTACAATGGTAATAATAATATCTTGATTACTGCCAAAAAGAGCATTAAAACTTGGAATAAGCTCTAATCCTTCAACTGCCGAAGTTACAGATACAACAGGGGTCAACATCCCATCAGCAAGTAAGGCCGAACCACCAATCATAGCTGGAATAATAAGCCACTTTGCACGATTACGAACCAGAGTAAAAAGAGAGAAAATTCCCCCCTCACCTTTATTATCCGCCTTTAATGTAACAAAAACATATTTTATTGTTGTTAAAATAGTTATCGTCCAAAAAATTAATGATAAAGATCCAAGAATAAAATTTTCAGATATATTTTCCAAACCACCATTACCTTGAACAATTGATTTCATTACATAAAGAGGTGAAGTTCCAATATCTCCATAAACTACGCCTAACGCAACTAAGATTCCTCCTAGACTTAATTTACTGACATCATTATGTTTTATAGTTGATTTCATATTAATCATCCTTTGCAATAAATATAAATATATTATGTCTTGTTCTAAATATAATACTTATAATATAATTGTTGAAAATATTAGTAAAATTATTGAAAATTATAGAATACAGAAAATATCTAAAAAGTTAATCGTCTGCTAACCTATATCCCACTCCAACTTCAGTATAAATATACTTAGGCTCTGCTGGATTCTTTTCAATTTTTCTTCTTAGGCTTGCCATAAAAACTCTAAGAGATTGAGTTTCATTTCCCACTGCTGCTCCCCAAATTTCATTAATAATAAAATTATGTGTCAGCACTTTCCCTGCATATTTACAAAGAAGAGCCATTATCTTATATTCTATTGGAGTTAAATGAATATCTTCATTATCTATGGTCACTTTTCTCTTACTAAAATCAACAGTTAACCCTTTGACTTTAAAAATTTCTGCATTCTCCTTTTCATTAGTGATTGCTCTGCTATGTCTTAAAGACACTCTAATCCTTGCTAGCAGTTCACCAATCCCAAAAGGCTTTGTTAAATAATCATCTGCCCCTTTATCTAAAGCCTCTATTTTTTGCCTTTCATTTTCCCTTGCTGAAACAATTATTATAGGAACTTTAGACCATTCTCTCACTCTCGTTATAACATCTACTCCATCTATGTCCGGCAGTCCTAAATCCAATATTATCAAATCAGGTTTATGCGACATAGTAAGTGCAACGGCCTCCCCCCCCTTATCTGTTTCTATATAATTAAATCCTTGTGTCTTTAAAGATGCTGCTATAAAATTTCTTATAGGCCTGTCATCTTCTACAACAAGAATATATTGTTTATTATCCATCTGACATCTCCTCCTTTGGAATATTAAATCTGAAAACAGCTCCGCCTTCATCTTTGTTATGTGCACTGATTGTTCCACCATGTGCCTCAACAATGGATTTACAGATTGCTAGGCCAAGCCCCACACCTCTTCTTGAATCAGATATTTTATCCCCATTTGTAAAAAATCTTTCAAATATGTGAGGTAATATTTCTTCTGATATTCCCATTCCATTATCAATTACTTCAAAAATAACATTCTTATTATTTTCATAAATTTTAACCTCAATTAAAGAACCTTTAGGAGTAAATTTTACAGCATTATCAAAGAGATTTATAAGCACTTGTTCAATTAGGCTTCCATCCATAGGAACCATTATTACCTCTTCTGGAACTGTTACTTCCATTTTATAATCCCTAAAGCGTTTAGCAGTCCTTTGAACTGCCTCATATACTACTTCCTCTACAATTTCAATGCTTTTTCTAACTTTCAGATTTCCACCATCAAATCTCGTCATACTAAGCAAGTTTTCTACTAATCTTATAAGCCACTCAGTGTCATCATAAATACCTTGAAGGAGCTCTCCTTTAGTTTCTTCTGATATAAGATTACCTGTCTCAATAATAGTGCTTACAGCACCTTTAATACCTGCAAGAGGACTTCTCAAATCATGTGAAATTGATCTTAATAGGTTGCTTCTTAATCTTTCACTTTCAATTTCTAAATTAGACTTCTTTTGAGTTTCTGCAAGAATTTCTCTATCTAATGCTATGTAAATTTGACTAGCAACTGTTTCAAATATAAATTTTTGTTTAGGTTTTAAGGTCCCGTTAATACATGAAATTCCGAGTACTCCTAATATTTTCCCATGACTTTTTAAAGGAATATAATATCCTTTTGCTCCATAAAAAGTGTTAGTACCTGCACCAGATTCTTTATCATTTACAAATGTCCAATACGCAGCAGCTTCTTCATCCTTATTTAATAAACTTCTATCTTTTCCCCCTTTAATTACTGTATAAATAAATGGAGTTGATAGTTTATTTTCTTGTGCCAAGTAGCAGATAACTGTTCTTTCTAGTAACCTAGATAAGTATTTTATACCTATCCCTATAACATCTGATGTGCCTGTTGCACTTAATAATTTTCTGCTTACTCTATATAAAATTTGAGTTGTATTTTCTCTTGCTAAAGAATTTTCTGCTTCTCTTCTTATCTTATTTGTAAGTGTACCTATTGTAAAAGCTACTATCAGCATTATCGGAAATGTAACCAAATAGCTTTTATCATAAAATTGTAATGAATATCTAGGTTTTGTAAACAGATAATTAAATAAAATCACGCTAATTGTAGAACATATAAATCCTAAAATATACCCTCTGGTTTTAATATTTACAATAATAACTCCTAAAATAAAAATCATAATAACATTAGCTTCGCCATAGCCTAACTTATCAATAAATAATGTAGCCAACGCAGAAATTAACATTATTAGGCTTGATATTAAAATTTCTTTGAACGATATAATAAATTTGGTCTTATTCTTTTTTATATGATTTTCATTTCTTTTAATTGCTGTTGAATTTGGTATAACATATACATCTATATACGAATTGGATTCCATAATTTTATCAACTATATCTCTTGCATAAAAACGAAAAAATACATTTGGCTTTTTGCGATTTTTACCTACAATGATTTTAGTAACATTTCTAAATTTAGCATATTCAATTATTTGTTCAACTATATTGTCACTATAAACAGTTATTACTTCTCCCCCTAACTGCTCTGCTAAATTAAAGTGTTCACTTAATCTTTTTCTATCTTCCTTACTTAAATTTTGTGACTTTGTAGTTTCAACATAAAATGCTATCCATTTAGAATGGTGTGCCTCTGCCATTCTTGTAGCTGTTCTTATTACTCTTGAGGATGATGGTGATGGCGAAATACATGCAAGTATTGCATCTGATGTTGGCATTACAGTTATCTGTCCTTTTGATAATCGTACGCTTTCAACTTCATAATTCACTCTATCTGCCGTTCTTCTTAAAGCAATTTCTCTAAGAGCATATAAATTATTCTTAGTAAAAAAGTTATTTACATCATTCCTAGCCTGTCCCTTACTATATACTTTTCCATCACTAAATCTTTTAAGAAGTTCATCAGGTTCAATATCAATTAGCTCTACCTTATTAGCTTCATCAAATATTTTATCTGGAATTGTTTCTCTCACAGAAATATGAGTTATACTTTCAACAATATCATTTAAACTCTCAATATGCTGAACATTTAAAGTAGTATAAACATCTATCCCTGCTTCTAAAAGTTCTTCTATATCCTGCCATCTTTTTCTATGTCTTTGAGTGATTACATTAGTATGTGCCAACTCATCAACTAAAATTATTTCAGGTTTTCTAATAAGCGCTTTATCTAAATCAAATTCCTTTAAGTTTATTCCTTTATATTCAACTATTTTATTATCTAAATTCTCAAGACCATTCACTAATGCCATAGTTTCTTGCCTTGCATAAGGTTCAATATATCCAATTACTATGTCGTGCCCTAATTTTTTCATATCATGAGCTTCCATAAGCATAGCATAACTTTTTCCGACGCCAGCTGCATACCCAAAAAATATCTTGAGTTTTCCTCTTGAAGACTCTTTTTCTTCTTCCTTTATTTGATTTAAAAGATAATCTGGATTTTGTTTTTTATCAATATCTATTTAAATCACTCCTAACTTTCACTTAATTTTACCTTATACCTACAAAATTATATAGATATATATAAAATAAAGCTAGTATTATTCTATTTTTGAATATACGCACTCTTTTCCTTCTTGTATATAATCATAAAATACTATATTACTTCCTTTAACTTTCCCTTTTAAACTTTCAACATTTAAATAATTTCGTTTATCTTTATCAAAAATTATTTCTATTTCATTATCGCTTATTGTATATTGACCATAGGTGTAAAATACATCTTTATAAAAATTATTTATAACCTTGCATTTTCCAGTTGAATTAAGTTCTAAAATAGTATTATTTGAAGTTATGTATTTGCCACTATAAGGATTACTACTCCCCCCCATCATAACAATACTAATAATTGCAAAAAATAAAAGTATAGAAACTATTTTTTTCATTGTATCCTCCTTACTCCTAGAAATAATGATATAACGGGAAAAAATCCCAAGACCAGTAAGTGTATAAGCATAAAATCTAACATTGTTTTCATCTTGTCAGAATTCAATCTTATATAAATAATACTATTTAAGGTATAAAGATTGGATTAAAATGCTTATATTTGTATAAAGATTATATAAAGATTGTAATGTTTTATGAATATTAAAATTTATTAAATAATTTTCATTATTATCATTAATCCAAAGAATTGTGGCACAAATTATAACATAATTGGTAAATACCCATATACTCTATAAGGCATAATATTTTAGAATGCACATAAAAAAAACACCACACTTTCTTTATGAATAATGTGATATTTCAGCATGCTCTTTATATTTTTTATTACATAATATGATTTAACATTATCTATCTACAAAACGCATTATTTCTTGGAGTTTGCGATGCATGTTCTCCATCTTCATAACCATAAACTATAAGTGCAGCTACTGTTTCTACTTCTGGTAAGTTTACTATTTTTTATATTGATTTTTCATCTATAACTCCCACTATACATGTGCCAACACCTTTTGCATGTGCTGCTAAACAAAATGTTTGACATGCAGTACCTGCATCAAATACTTCCCAAACGTTAGCTTTTGATGTTACATATGACTCATTTATCTTACCACTTTTCCCTTGGACAAAACTTAACACTGCAACACCTTTTGCATTTTTTAAAGTATCTATATTATAAACAAATCCATTAACACCCTCATTTGCAAGCTCTTTAATTATTGATTCATCATCAACTAATGTATATCTAGCTATTTGATACGTGATTTATTTTATTTAAATAATTTATAGAACATTTTTCAGCTTCCACACGTTTTATAAAATCTTCTGTTATAAAGTATTCTCTTAATTCCAAATATATTTGTATTATCATCTTTAGCGATTTTATACAACTTTCAATACTATATGATGGTATAGTCTCTTTCAGTAAGCTTATGCTCTCTGGAGCAACAAATTCTATTTTTCTAACGCCCCTTGGCAGCTCTCCATTTTTCATCAATATTAGTGGACCTATTACCATTTGCCTTAATGATGATATAAATTCTATAATCTCAAAAATTTCACCTCTACCTATTTTTGTAGCTCCATAATGAATCCAAACCCAAAATCTATCCTCTATCCATTGTAAACTTGGAATTGGAAATCTTGCATTCTCTCTTTAATGCTTCTGATACAAAATTACCTCTTTCCCATAATCGACTATCTCCTTTTAAAATAGCCATACTTTAAAATTAGGCATTAGTATGGAATATCATATTTTCAAAAATATTACTATATCAAGAATACATTACTTCGTTTTATTTTTTTCTGATTTAAATTTTTTATAGAGAATATCTTTTAAAACCAAAACAGTATCCTCTTCATTAAAATTAAATTCGTTTTTGCAGTCATCGTATAACTTCGATAACTTTTCACAGTAAGTATTTATTCCTTTCACACCTTGATATGATGCTAAAATCGGGTATTTTTTACTCCATACACTAGTCCAATCAATTTCATCAACTATCATTTCGATGCTTGTAATATCACCGCCAAGATTACTTTCGCTAATAAGATAGTCATAACTTACATTATATAGTTGGCTTAACAATTTCACTTTAATTAACTCAGGAACTGTTTGATAAGTTTCCCGCTTGCTCACTGTTTGCCTTGATACACCTAATTTGTCAGCAACATCTTCTTGCGATAATCCAGCCTTTTTACGTAAATCTAGTAATTTATCACCTAATGACATAATAATCACCAGCCTTTCAATTATTCCAAGTTAACTTGTAGATACAGTATACTTAAAATAAAAATTGTTTTCTACCAATTAAAATTGGAATTTTGTCAACTAAACTTGACATTATAATGTCTTCTTTCTTTTTGTAAATTTATACTACTTTAGTGAAGCAACTACAAATTTATAGTTTATACACTTTTATCATTTTGCTACATCACTCAATGTCATATTATGAGTAAAAAAATAATACTGATGAGAATTACTCATCAGTAAATTTTGTCATGTGATATATATCCTCTTCTATTAATTACTTTCCATTTATAATTTTCGCTACGCGAATTTCATATGATAACTTTTCAATCAAACTTTCAATTGCTTCCTCAGAGAGTAGATTACCAGAAACCATAAGCACATTAGCATTTTAATTTTTTATGCTAAATTTTCTACTTATTCTTAATCTATCGCGACTTAATATAATGGACTAGACTGTAAATTAACTATATGTTGCATACATTCTTTTATTGAAGATATTTCTTGCATTCTTCAACATTATTTTGCTCTAGTTTTAATAGTTTATTAGCTAAATCAAGTATTTCTTGATCTGCATTAGGATATTCCTTTATCCTTTTTGTTATATCTATAATCCCCATGGTACTACCTTTAATCATCATCTCTGAAATATGAGATGAAGTCTTATTAACTAATGTATTTAAATTGATCATAACATAAGTTGATGCTTTAGAAAAAACATTAATATCCTTAGTTTCTTCATTTAACCCTTTTATTTTTTCGTCTGTTGTATCATAAATCATTTTATACTCTTCGAATTGAGACTGTAACATTTTTTTATATTCTTCATCTTTGGAGATATCAACTAATTGTTTTATAGTATTTGTCCCCATTTCAGAATTTTGGTGAATATAATTTAAAAGTTCAACATTTCCATTCATAAAACACACCTCCATGAACTAGTGTGCTCAAATAAAATCATAAAATATAAATAAAACCCATGATATAGTAAGATATCCCCTTGTGCATTTTTTATTAAATCGCTAAGTAATTCAGCATTAAACATTTAAAGCCTCCTTGTATAGATAAACAACTTAAGAATTTCATTTATATTTTGCAATAAATAACATACTAGAAAGTAGAAACATTTTTATGCAGCAGGCATTGAAAATGAGCTGTTAAAAGCTCTTAATTGTAGGTTGTTCAACTAATGCTTGTCACAATGAAATTGGGAGCAAGCATTAATAGTGCAACCTACAATTTAAAACTTTCAGCGAAATTTTCATAGTTCTGTGAAATAACAATGTTTCTACTTTCGGTGGATTATTGCATAAGTCCAAGTTATGTATTAAAAGCTTATAAATTTTTATATTTATTATGCATAGTATAATAAAATCACTTTAATTAATGTGATTTTACTCACGAAAAAATATTAACTGCTCAATTTTGTAATTTAAGCAGTTAATATTTCTAATTAATAAGTTTTTCTACTTTATTAAGTATAAACGTAATAGATATCCTATTTCTTCAATTCAGAAAGTCTTGGAAAAAGTATATTATTTTCTAAATGTATATGCTGAAATATATCTGATTCCATTTCTTCAAGTTTAGCATAAGTTAATTTATAAGTATTGCATCCATCTGATGGAGCTTTATAATCATTAGTCACTTTTCTTAATTCTTTAAGTATATCACCTGCTCCAGTGTGCTCGTCTTGCAATTGATTGATTATATTTATTGCCTTATCTAAATCCACTTCACTGTTGCTTCTTAAATACTCCTTAATTGCCGGATATTGAATTGTTTCTTCTTCTATTAAATGAGCTTCTAATTCCATTTTTACAGTATGAAATAACTTGTGTACTTTTGAAAGTTCAGGATGATTTCCTCCATGTACTCTCAATATTTTAGTTGTTAATTCACTTATTTTAGGAAGATTCTCATAAAGATATCCATGATGGACATCTACAATATGATCAACTAATTCATCAAAAGGTGCTTCTACCCAATTTTTATTATTTGTGTAAAGCTTATTTTGTAATTTTTCATATGAAGCATTTATTTTTTCTAGTATTTCTGCTTCATTAACTCCTTGCTCATTAATTGCTGTAATTAACGGTCTATCTCCACCACAACAAAAGTCAATTTTATATTCTTTAAATATATCTGCAGCATTTGGAAACTTAGTTACTATCTCTCCAATTTTTTGATTACTATTAAATGTATTCATTCTTATTCCTCCTCAAGTTCTATCTTATGAATTAATTATATTATTAATAAGAAAATACATCTTTGATTTAAATCACGTTTTAATATTTTTCGATAATTATTTATCTATACCTTTTTGAGAACACTTACCACAATTCATTTATTCGGTTTTTGATACTCTATCAAATGGACATAAGATAAAAAATTACCCTCCTCCGATAAAAAACCGAGAGAGGGTATAGTATTTCTCATTTAGGCTATCTTTGCTACCGTCTTAACTTGGTGAAGGCGAAGCCTGACCTTTAAAATTCACTATAAGTTAACATCTATTAACATTTACCACTACCATCTATAGAGCAACTATTTACAACCTTCTTAGGCTTTTCTATATCCAAATAATCAAATATGTCTAACGTTTTTGTTCCATCTTCTAAAATAAAAAATGGGATACCTATTTTCCCCTCTTTAACAACATTAGTAAACATTTTATCATTATCACGATAAGATAAAAATTCCTTTAATATTTTAGTACTCTCAGTAATATTTTTATAATCTAATTCTATATCTTTATGTTTTTCTAAAATAACTTTTGCTTCAACACAATCTGGACAAATTGCTGCCCCATACATTGTTAGTTTCATGTTATTTTCCTCCCTTTTTTTAAGTATTTAATATGCTTATTTTTATAATTATGCTTTTTGTATTAATCTAACGAACAAATATCAAGCCTATTTATGCTTCTATTACTACCGAAAAATGAATAGAGCGACAAGTAATGTACTCTTCAGCAATATTTTTGTTCATAATCAATTCCTAACCTCTTTATTATAGCAAATATACCATTACTAAATTCAATTATTGTCAATTTTAATTTACTATATTACTTATCTTATTATTTCCACTTAAATGCCATAATTATTTTGTAAATTGGCTTATTATACGTCACCCGCTTTACTTAATACAATAATTCTTACAGAAACATTTGATTGAGTGAATTATAAAACTTTTTAAACCCTTTTTACATCTCTTAACCTAGAATTTTCTTTTATAATACTTTCTATAATTTCACAAAATAACTACTAGAAAAGCTAACTAAATTGATTTAATAATTTGCCTTTGATATACTATTATAAAAAACTAGGAGGATATATATGTTTGAAGAAGATAACTATGAAGAGAATGTAAAGTTATTTGAAAAAGTGATTTCTACACAAGCAGAAGAATTATTATCTAATGAAGACTTAGCTGTTATCTATATTGGTCGTGCAACATGCCCATTCTGCCGCAGATTTGCTAAAAAATTAAGTGGCTTGACTAATAAAATCAGCACAACAATTTACTACGTTGATAGTGCTGATTTTTCAGATAATTTAATTGACTCATTTAGAGAAAAATATAATATTGTAACTGTACCAGGATTTATTGTTAGTAAAAATAGAGAAATAGAGGTTCGCTGCGATTCTTCACTTTCAGAGGATGAAATATTAAATCTGTTAAAGTAAATAATCCACGAATATAATTATTATAAACTAAAGATACGCTAATTATAATAATACAAAAAGAGTGATAATGCTTTTCTATGGTAAACATAAAAATTTTAGCACCTTTAATATTTTTAAAGGTAACAGTAAAATATCCTAGTAAGGCATAAATAAGCTTTACTAGGATTTTTTTAATATGTCTAATGTCTCAAATTCGTATTATTAACCTAATGAGAATATGAATAGTGTAAAGTTTAATTATTAAGATTTATATAAATTACAAGGTACTAAAATAGAAAAAATAATTAAGAAGCGATTTATTAAACACATAAGAATTGCTTGCTTTATGTACAATTTTCTTTTATTATATCAATCCTTTATGGATGAATAATATAGATACATTTAATAAATAGTCGGTACCATTCCTCCATCCATACGAATTGGAGAACCTTTAAATGCTCCTGCATAAGGACTGCATACAAATGTAGTTAGTCTACCTATTTCACTTGGTCTAATAAAACGCTGTATTTCAGATTGGGGTAAATTTGCAGCCATAAATTTTTTCTCCTTTTCTTCAAAAGTCATATTTGGGTCAGAATATACACCATCAACTATTTCATATACATTTTCAGAAAGTGTTGGCCCTGGCATAATTGTATTAACTGTAACTTCTTTTCCTATGGTTAATTTAGATAAACTCTTTGATAGTGATAATAACATTGATTTTGTCATGCAATATTGTGGCATTTGTCCAGAAGGCATAATTGCTTCTTCACTTGCAATAAAAATAATACGACCATAATTATTTTTTAACATTTTAGGTAAATAAAATTTACATAATCCATTTGCAGCAAGAACATTAGTTTTAAAGTATTTTTCCCATATTTCATCTTCAACATCATTGTATTCCATAATTTCATAGATACCCATATTATTAACTAAAATATCAATGCTAGAATATTTCTCAAATAAAGCTTCTCTTTGTTTAACATTTACAATATCTGCTGTAGCATTTTGAGGAGAAGTAGTTGGAAATTTTGATTTAATTTCATTTACAATCTGTTCTACTTCTTCATAATTTCGTCCATTAATTAGTACATTAACACCTTCCTTAGCAAGTTCCATAGCAATTGCTTTACCTATGCCTTTTGTTGATCCCGTAACTAAAGCTGTTTTATTGCTTAATCCCATATCCATGATACATTTCTCCTTTTAAATTATTTATTAAGATTTTAAAAAGTTAATGCAAACAAATACTCTTATTCTTTTGTAATTTTTATTAGATTAACTTTTTTATAATATAGTGTTAGACATTTTACTTTTCAGACAAAGTGAATTAATCTAATTTTTACCTACATGCTCAGCACGCCAATTTGAAGGAGTATTACCTTCCCAAAGTCGAAAAGCGCGGTAGAATGAATTTTTGTCTTCATATCCAATCATAAAGGCTACTTCTTTAATGTCGAGAGATAAGTCTGCCAAATACTCTATTGCCTGCTCATGCCTCACTTGTGTTAATACATTCTTAAAGCTCGTACCTTCGTCAATAAGACGGCGCTGCAATGTACGATTGCTCATCCCCAACTCACTCGCGACGGTCTGAATATCTGGACATCCTCCTATTAGGCTACGTTTTACAATCCACTTGACCATCTCAGTAATTGAATAGCTTCGTTGTCGCTCATCCAGTGATTGTTCAAGTACTGGAGTCAGAATCTCTAGCAACTCTGCATTGTATGAAACAAATGGGCGGTCCAAATCTCCTCGATGTAACGTCAAGCGATTACAATTTGCACCGATCTGAACTCGGCAGCCAAAGTAAGCTTCAAGCACTTGTACATTACCCATAGAATCAGAGAATTCTACCAATTTAGCCCTTAAAGGTTGAGCTGTCCCTCTGCGACCTAGCTCCAGAAGAAATGCCAAAGTAATACCAACCAAAATCGGTGGACCAGGCTGTTCAACATACAACCATTCCAATTCTATTGTACACTCATCACCTTTCTCGGTAATGCGTAAACCTTCAGGAGGGCACATTTGTTTATATCGAGCCATTCGCTTTAACGCATCACGATAATCGCGAGCGTGATAAGTCGCTAAGACTGTGGGCGGATAATGGGTTGTTTCAAATACGGTCGCAAGCTTAATAATTCCTTTAGCAGTATCATCAATGATATCTGAATAAGCTTTCCAGATTGCAAAATATTGAGTGGTTGTTACAAAAGGGTCAGTAATAATTGTAAGCGGTAGTCGTGCTTTTCTAACTACATGCTTAGCATCAATCCCTAATTGATATAAACTTTCCCAAAATCCTGCCGTGATTTTAATGCGGGCATGAGATATCATGTATATAAACCTCCTTTAAATGCTTACATATTCACTAATTTAGTTATAATTACATTTTGCCTTGCTAGTTCAACATTTATTACATTATACCTATTAAATATGACTATGTAACTAGCAGAATACGACAAGTTACTTGCTAATTGCGCCAAACAATATTAGTTGCAGATACAATTAACATTATTATTACCTTACTTATAAATTGAAATATCCCTATCATATAGTGAGTACAGATATCACTTAACTCTTTCTAAGAAGTGATGCGATATATATGATTAACGATACTTTAATATTATTATTTCAAAGTGGATTGTTCTTAATATCATTGTTAACATTAGTAGTGATTCTTATAGAAAAAACCCAAAAAAAAATAGTAGCCTAGGTCAAATTAATATGCTACTAATTTTTTTAATAAAAAATCTTAGTGATATTAGTTCCCTAAGCAACTAGAATTATATACTATAGTGAAAAACATATTGCAGTATGTTTTCACTACTTTTATTTTGCTGTTATTTAATTATATTATAATCGTGTTTTATATTTATTTTACCTAAATTTCACTTATTATTCTTTATTTGCAATACATTTTACCGTATCAGTAGTAAGTGATAACCCTTTTTTCACTTAATATTATAACAAATTATCTTATTTAAAATAAAACGTACCTAAGAAATACCTCTTACCATAATATTGAAGATAGAAACCAAGAAAAAAAGGCTCCTTTCAGCAAATCTACAGTATTATTAGTTTTTCGAAAAACTATCAAAACTAATTTTTATCTTTATTGATAGGTCCTTCAGTTAATATGAGTTTTGAATTCAATTTATTTTTCAACATCTTTTTTAATATGATCTCAGTTTTATTTAAATTTTCTTTTTGCTCTTCTACTTCCTTTATCTTTTCTTGCAAGAGTTCTATCTTTGTATCAATTGAAATTATAGTATCATTACTTTTTTGTATCTCTTTGATCTCTCTTAAAGAAAAACCCACAGAATGAACTGTTTTTATCATCAATAAATACTCAATTATATCTACAGAATAACTCCTATAGTTATTTGCATCCCTGCTAACATATTTTTCAGGAATCAATCCTTCCTTTTCATAAAATCTAATAGTCGATATAGACAACCCAGTTTTTTTTGACACTTCATTTATTTTCATAAAATACCTCACTAATTTCCCTTGACTATAAACATTACTTCATAGTTTATACTATATTTAAACACTTTACTAGTTAATATAATAAAGAAATGGGGAATATTATCATGCAAAATATTAATAAAAAAACACGAGCTGTTGTATTAGGTGGTGGCGGAGTAACTGGAATTGCTTGGGAAATCGGAATAATTACGGCATTGTTACAAGAGAGAATTAATTTAGCAGACGCAGATGTTATAATCGGAACATCTGCTGGTTCGTTTGTTGGATCCGCATTAGCAAGTGACTACAATATGAGAAAACTTTATGAGTCTCAACTCATCCAAAATGCATCTGAAGTAAATGTATCTGTTACCTCTGAACTTATGATGTTATGGACCCAAGCCTTTCAATATGGTAAAGATAATAAAAAAGAAATTGGAAAGATGTTTGGAGATATTGCAAAAAAATATCCTACAAAAGTATCAATAGAAGAACGTAAATTAGTTGTTGAATCAAGGCTCACCACAACTATCTGGCCTTCAAAGTTAAAGGTCACTGCAATAGATGCAAAAACCGGTAATCTCCATGTACTCGATAAAAATTCAGGAACAACGCTAATAAATGCAGTAAACGCAAGTGGTGCAGTTCCAGGACTCTGGCCATTAGTAAACTTTGATGGAATAGACTGGATTGATGGAGGAATGGTTTCGAGTACAAATGCACATTTGGCAGATTCATATGATAAAGTTGTAATTTTATCGCCTATGCCAAAAAAGCATGGTCTAGTTCCAAGCGTTGAAGAAGATGTTGCTGAAATGCAAAAAAGCTCATCTGTTTCCCTTATTGTACCTAATAAAGATAGTATTTTAGCAATAGGAAAAAATCCTTACGACCCAACTCATACTGCATCATCTGCAAAGGCTGGATTTAATCAAGGAATAAAAGAAGCAGAAGCTATTTATGAAGTATGGTCATAATTAAAAATAAGATAGCATAATTTATATGTAAATAAAACTGCCTCAAAATACAGCTTTGAGGCAGTTTTATTATATGTTAATAACTTTTTTTATACTTTAAAGTTATAATTTTCACTTTAATATTTTTAATTTATTAACTAAGTTGTTGTTCTAATTGTTCTAGATCACTTATGACCATATTTATAACTTCGATTTTAGACTTAGCATACTCATTCTTAGGCATCCATTTCAACCCAGATTCTAAGCATTCCTTTGTACTCTTATATTCTTGTAATAATTGTGTTATATTTTCTATCATACCCTTCACATACCTCTCTTTATTCAATCTCTAAATTATAATTTGCTTATTTTGTAAAATAAATTACTTTATTTATATTATTACCACCTCCATATGAAAATATCATAAATTTTCAACTTTATATTTATATACGTTTATTATAGCATATATTACATTTAGATCTTATATTTTTTCTAAAAATTTTACCATTATCAAAATAATCTATCAAAAAACATCCTATAATTGTAATATATATATATATAT
>CAURJV010000088.1:0-19705 GCA_963524945.1 uncultured Clostridium sp. | reverse complement strand
GAACCTTCAGCGATATTTTCATAGCTTTTCGGAATCAAAATATTTATAATTTCGGTAAGTTAACACATAAATTTAGTTTTAAAGTTAGATACCTATAATAAGGACCTTAATTAAATATTTAATTTGGATATTAAGAAATATTTTAGTCATCAAATAAAAGTTCGTATTCATATAATAAATGAAATCAATATAATGTTATAGGGCTTTTTATATGAAAGAACAATGTACAGAAAGCAATGATTTTTTTAAGAGAATATATAAGACTGGTAAGTTAATTGAATTTGATGAAAACTCTAAAATAGTGTTTATAAGTGATGTTCATAGGGGAGACGGTGGATATGCTGATTCTTTAAGGCAAAACAGAAACATTTATAAAGCTGCTCTTGGATTTTATTATGAAAATGGATATACTTTAATAGAATTAGGTGATGGTGATGAATTATGGAAAAATAAAGATTGTTTAGATATCGCCTATAATTATAAAGATATTTTTTCAATGCTTAATGACTTTTATGATGATAATAGGTTGTGCTTGGTATACGGAAATCATGATATAGTAAAAGCTAACCCAGAATTCATAAAACGGCAAGAAAGACTTTTTGCAAATGCCGGAAATGGATTTGGACGTGAGATGATAAACTTATATTCTAATATAACTTTTTATGAAGGAGTTATACTTAGATATATGCCATCAAAAGAGGATATAATTGCATTTCATGGGCATCAAGTAGATTTTATTAATTGTGAGATGTGGAAAACTAGCAGGTTTCTAGTAAGACATGTATGGAGATTTATGGAGGGAGTTGCAGGGTTTAAACCTCCAACTAGTCCAGCAAGTAATTATGACAAAGGAACAAAAATAGATCATATACTTGGACATTTAGCTCGTAGGGAGAAAAAAGTTATAATCTGCGGGCATACTCACAACGATATATTTCCTGAAGCAGATGAGGGGATTTACTTCAATGATGGCTGCTGTGTGTTTCCATCAGCAGTAACTTGTATTGAATTAACAGGTGGTAAAATATCATTAATTAAGTGGGCTATAGAAGTTGATAGTAAAGATGTTTTATACATTAATAAAACTATAATTGGAGGTCCTGAAAATTTAGAAAAGTACTTTTATTATGCAAAACAGTTTTAGAGTAGAAGAACGTTTAAAAAGGAGATTATATATGAAGTTTATTGATTTACATTGTGATACTGCAAGTAGAATTTTTTATGAAAAGTTAAATCTTAATCATAAGAAGTGTAAAGTTAATATTGAAAATTTAAAAAGAGGCGAAAATTTAGGGCAGGTTTTTGCATTTTTCATAGAGAAAGAATCAATTGAAGATCCATATGATGAATTTATAAAATTATATAATAGCTTTACTCAAGAAATAAGTAAAAATACAGGAGAGATAGAAATTGTAAGAAATACAGCTGAGCTAAAAGATGCTGAAAAATCAGGTAAGATTGGAGCTTTTTTATCCATAGAAGAAGGAGAAGTCATTAAAGGAGATATACAAAAGCTGAGAACTGTATATGATATGGGAATTAGAATCATAACAATTACTTGGAATTACCAAAACTCATTAGGATATCCTAATGCAGGTTATACTTATAGGGATAAAGGATTAACTAGAAAAGGAGTCGAAGTGATTGAAGAATGCGAAACTTTAGGGATAATTCCAGATGTATCTCATTTATCAGATGCTGGGTTCTATGATTTAATTAGAATATGCAAAAAACCTTTTATCGCTTCACATTCTAATGCGCGAGCAATCACAGAACATCCTAGAAATTTAGATGATAATATGATAAAATTGTTAGCTGAAAAGGGTGGAGTAATGGGAATAAACTTTTGCTCTGATTTTTTAGGAAACGAAAGTGTATCTTCAATAGAAGAAATGATTTATCATATAAAACACATTAAGAACATTGGAGGAATTGATGTTCTTGCCCTTGGAAGTGATTTTGATGGAATACACAATGAAGTGGAAATAGAAAACGCTTCAGAGTTTAATAAATTATATTTGGCACTTAAACAAAATGATTTTAAAGAATCGGAGATAGAAAAAGTATTTTATAAGAATGTTCTAAGAGTTTTTAAAGAAAATCTTAGATAATAAAAATTTAAAAGGTGGTGAATTTAGTAGGTATTTAATGATATAATATCTGGCTAAAGTTTGTTATGAATAAATTAACGGGTAAAGTTGCATTAATTACAGGTGCATCAAGAGGCATAGGAAGAGCCATAGCAGTGGAGTTTGCAAAGGAAGGGGCAAGCGTTATAATAAATTATGCTACTGATGATGAGGGTGCAAAGGAAACTTTGGAAGAGATAAAAAGTATAAACGGGTACGGAGTTATAATAAAAGGAGATATATCAACTTTTGATAAATGCCAAATGATAGCTGAAGAAGTTTTAAAAGTAATGGGAAAGATTGATATTCTCGTAAACAATGCGGGTATAAGTCATATAGGTTTATTTATGGATTCAACAGAAGAAGAAATAAACAGAATATTAGATACAAATCTTTTAGGAGCAATTTATTTAACAAAGCATGTCCTAAATAGCATGATTTCTAGAAAAAGTGGAAATGTGATAAATATTTCTTCCATGTGGGGAGAAGTTGGAGCCTCTTGTGAAGTGTTGTATTCAGCTACCAAAGGCGGATTGAATTCATTTACAAAAGCACTTGCGAAAGAAGTAGCGCCTTCTAATGTAAGAGTAAATTGTATAGCTCCAGGAGTAATAGATACAAAAATGAACTCATTCTTAGAGGAAGACCAAAAAAAATCCCTAGAGGAAGAAATTCCTATAGGAAGATTTGGACATCCGAGTGAGATTGGTAAAATTGCTGTATTTTTATGTAGTGAAGATTCATCATATATAACAGGGCAAATAATAAGAGCAGATGGCGGATATATCTAAGGTATATCCGCTTACTCTTCTTCACCTTCAGGTGATACTATTTTCTCCAAGTAAAAATAAAATTCTACACCATTAGTGATGTTCTGTAAATTAAACTCACTGTTATGAAGATGTAGTATATTTTTAACTATTGATAACCCAATGCCGGTACTGTTCTTTTGAGTTCGCTCTCTAGATTTATCTATTCTATAGAATTTATCAAAAAGTTTACTTATTTCAGCTTCAGGAATTATTACTCCCATATTTTGAACAGATATTTTAAACTTGTCTAAGCCTTCTTCGATATTTATGTTTACGTCATTGCCAGGAGGAGTATATTTAATTGCATTTGTTATAAGGTTGGTTAATACCTGCTCCATTTGAAATGGATCTGCATAAACATAGCTATAAGGCGTTGATGAATTAAAGTTTACTTTAAAATTATTTTCTTCAAAGTCGGGCTTATGTTTGTTTAATATTTTAGCAATCAATCTATTAATATTAAAAGATTCAAAATTTGGTTTTATAATTCCGGACTCAAGTTTCGAAAGTTCTAGCATATTAGTAACTAATACAGTCATTTTTTTTGACTCATCAATTATTGTTTCTAAATATAAATTAGCGTCTTCGCCAGATACAATACCATCTTTAATGCCTTCTGCATATCCTTCTATAATTCCTATTGGAGTTTTAAGTTCATGACTAACGTTAGATATGAAATCTTTTCTCATATCTTCTAATTGTCTTTCTTTTTCAATATCATCTTTTAATTTTTTGTTTTTTTTCTGTAAATCTACTAGAGCAGCTTGCAGGTTTTTAGATAAAAAATTTAGCGATTTGGCAAGGCTTCCTATTTCATCATCTCTATCAGTTTCATAAACTTTTGCAGAGAAATCCATATGGGATATTTTATTTGCTGTATTAGTTAAATTTACAAGAGGTTTAGATATCAGGTTAGAGTAAATTGAAGAAAGTATTATTGATATAATAATCAATCCGAAAAATAAATATATAAAAAATTCACTCATAACTTCAGAAGCTTCCTTTATTGGTTGAATGGAAGCAACACAAAAAATAAGACTATCATTTTTTGTGGTTATAGACATAGGGCTAATTACACCAATTTTACTTAAGCCGCTACTCTCATTAGTAAAAGTTCTATATTTAGTTTGAGAATGAGTAATAACGTCGTTAATCAGATCGCTATCATTTATTAATTCTTTACCAAAAGAAGTTAAGGTGTCAAAACTCTCCTTATCGCTATAAATGTTGTTAGAAAAATATTTTATATCTCCATTTGTTGATGTAATGATGATTTTAGCATTATTATCATTCTCAAATTTTTGCAAGGCCTTATACAAGTCAGCATCATTGTCAATATGAAGTGAATATAAATCATGAAACTTATTAACTTCTTTAACTAATGAGATTGTTTTTTTGTAAGAATAAAAACTTTCAAAGAAAAAAGCTTGTGCAAAGTAAGTTATAAACATTAATGCAAGAACAAGGCCTAATGTTATACTAAACAATCTTTTAGATAAACTTCGCCTCATTTATTTAACCTCAAATTTATAGCCGCTGCCACGAACTGTGATTATATAACTAGATTTATCTAGCAGTTTTTCACGAAGCCTTTTAACGTTAGTGTCAACTGTACGTATATCTCCATAGTAATCGATACCCCAAACATTATCCAATATATTATCTCTGCTTAAAGCAATTCCTTCATTAGTAACTAAGTACATTAAAAGTTCGTACTCTTTTGGCGATAATATTATTTCTTTGCCATCAATTTTTACTTCATGTGAAAGTTTATTTATAGTTAAACCGTTAAAATCTTGAAAGCTCGAATCTAAGTCTTCTCTAGTTCTTTTTAGAAGCGCCTTAACTTTAGCAATTAAAACCTTAGGGCTAAAAGGTTTTGTTATATAATCATCAGCGCCGTAATCATAGCCTTGAAGTTTATCTTCTTCTTCACCTTTTGCGGTGAGTAAAATTACAGGGACAGTTGAGACTTCTCTTAATTTTTCCAGCATAGTTAATCCGTCCATAACAGGCATCATAATATCTAAAAGAACCAAATCAATTTTTTCAGTACTGAATACAAATAATCCTTCTTCACCATTTGAGGCCTCAAAAACATTAAAATCCTCTTTTATTAAATAATCTCTAAGTAAAAATCTAATTCTTAGTTCATCTTCAACAATTAAAATAGACTTTCTCATAACTTTTCATCTCCTTATATGTGAACTTATGAATGCACACAATGTTTATAATAACATAATACCTTACAAATAAGGCAATTCTATTACAATTATATATCACATTGTACAATTTTTTGTGTTCTAAGCGCAATATAATATTTGCAATATAAAAATTTTTTGCAACATATTATATTACGGTAGCATGAAAAGATCAATATGTATGTTACAATAATAGATTTGCATTTAGAATTATAATCAATCAGCTCTAAATAAGACTAAAATCTGCAAGATCAATTACAATGTATATATTAAATTCATTATAGTATAATAATGTAAATACTCTCATATATTATATTGGATAATAATTATCTATAAATAATAAATTTATAATGATTATCATGAATTTGGAAGAAATAAAAAAGATTTTTAAGAATATACGTCAGACATCCCGCATGGATAATAATACTAATTTTGAATTGGAACATATATTTGTGTTATTATATAGGTGTATAGATTATTTTTGATTATAGAAATTTACTTTTGTTTTATGATATGATTATGAATGGCATATTTATACTTTGACGCGTGATTAGCATTAATAGTGTTATTTTAAATGAAAAGATCGCAAAGTATCGAGAGATTTGATATGTAATTAGGAGAATAGTGAATGATAAAATTGAATTTTGATGTGAAGAGACATACACTTGAAAATGGCTTAGAAGTAATAACTATTAAGAAGGATACTCAAATTGCATCTATTAATATAGGAGTTAAGGTCGGTGCTCTATATGAGAATATGAAAGAAAAAGGTATAAGTCATTTTATTGAACATACTCTGTTTAAAGGAACTATTAATAGAACTGGTGAAGAACTAAATGATGAATTAGAATCTTTAGGCGGAGAATATAATGCTTATACAGATTATGATGTTACTGTTTATACGATTAGTTGTTTAATGGAAGAATTCAAAAATGCAACAGAGCTTTTAGCTGATATGATTGTAAATCCAACATTTGATAAAAACGAAATAGAAAAAGAACGAGGTGTAATTTTATCAGAAATAAGGATGAGCAAAGATGATATAGAGGACTTTAGTTTTAAAAATGTAAATAAACTTGCATTCAATAAAAGCCCTCTAAAGTATGAAGTTACTGGCCTTGAAGAGAATGTTTCTAGATTTACTAGAAAGAAACTGATTTCTTTCTATAAAAAGTATTATACACCGAAAAATTCTCTTATAGCTATGGTATCGCCTTTAGGACATGATGAAGCAATAAATTTAGTAAAGAACTATTTCGGTCAATGGGAAGGACAAAAGCCTGAACCTATAAATATTATAGTAGAAAAGAATAAAGAAATAACAGGAATAAGCTATAAGAAAGATATAGAGCAAAGCACTATAGTCTATTTATATACTTTCAATGATTTAGAAAAATCGAATGAACTTCCACTAAGAATTCTGAATCACAGGCTTGGAGAAAGTTCAAATTCGCTTCTTTTTAGAGAAATTAGAGAGAATAGGGGATTGGCTTATGATATTTATACTCATTTAGAAATAACTAATAATATAAAAACCCTATATATATACACAGCAGTTAGTGAGGAAAACATTGATGAAGCTAAAGATGCTATTGATGAAACAATAAAAAGCATAGTTGATGGAAAAATTCAAATAGGAGATAGAGATTTAAATATAATGAAGAAAGTCCATAAGACAGCTGTGATATCAACATTGGAGGATTCGTCTGAGTTATGTAATTATATGCTTCATCAAGCATTAGAGGGCGAGGACATATTTGAATTCGTTAAAGATATGGATCGATTAAATATGTTGGATATATTAAAGATTAATGAAGTTGGAAAAAAAGTTTTAAAAAAACCTACGATACACATATTAAAGTCTAACTAGTAAATTAAATAATAAAAAAGGTGAAAGTTTTAACTATGGCAAAAATAACGAAAATAGAAATTCAAAAGAGAAACAAAGAAAGAGTTAATTTATTCTTAGACGGTGAATATGCATTTTCTATTTCAGCAGAACTAGTTTATAAAGAAAGTCTTAAAGTAAATAGTGAAATAAATCCTGAGAAATTAAGGACGCTAGCAGAAAGTGAAAACTTTATGAGGTGTAAGGAATCCGCTTTGAGAATAATAGAAAAAACATATAAAACAGAAAAAGAGGTTAGAGATAAGCTAAGGCTTAAAGAGTATGACGAATTATCTATTGACAAAGCTATTGAATTTCTTAAAGAATATAATTTTATAGATGATAGCAATTATACAAAGATTTTTATAAGAGATAAATTACGCTCAATGGGAAGTCAGAAAATAAAATATACATTGCTTCGCAAAGGAATTTGCAAAGAAATTATTAATGAGGAATTATTAAATCTAGATAAAGAAAATGAAAAAGATGTTGCATTTAATATAGCACAAAAAAAATATAATTTAATAAAGAATAAAGAAACTGATACTTATAAGATTTCAGGAAAATTATATAGGTATTTAATTTCAAAGGGATATAATACAGAGGTGACTAGTGAGGTGATCAAAAAAGTTATGGCTGTAGACGTGGACGATTTTTAATAGTGTTTTAATATTTCGCTCGTTAAAATTCAAAGCGCATATTTTAGATGTATTTTTAATATGCTTATGTTCTCATTTTTGATATAATTAGAATATACATTATAATAGGGTGAAAATATTATTTGTGGAGGAAAAATTATGAACGAAAATAAAGCTATGTTAGTAGTTACTGGAATCATTTCTGGATGCATTCAAGTAAGTATCATAATTGCACTATTAGTCTTTCCTAGTATAATATTTAATTCCACGTCAATTCATTCATTTACAGAAAATGTTCTTAAACAAGAATATTCACCAAGTGGAAATGGCAAAATTGTAAATAGTGGATTACTTAAGAATATACAGTCAATCAAAAATGCATCGTCAAAAGAGATTATTATTTATAATGGAGTTACTATAGAGGAAGGAATAAAATCCAATGAAGAAATCGATAATAAAGCAATAAAATTAACTCAAGGTGCTAAAACTGATAGGGAAAGAGCAAAGATATTATATAGTTGGATTGGAAGTAATATAAAATACGATAATGAAAAAGCGCAAGAAGTTTTAAGCGGCGGCGATACTCAAAAAATGCCAGAAAGCGGTGCTATACCAGCTTTTAGTAGTAAAACAGGTATTTGTTTTGATAAGGCGTGCCTTTATGTAGCAATGTCGAGAGCCATTAATCTTAAAGTGAGAATTTTGGGAGGCCAAGCCTATGATGGTGAACAATATGTTGGCCATGCATGGAATCAAGTTTATTTAGAAGATGAAAATAAATGGATCAATGTAGATACAACCTTCTATGACGGAGGAAATTATTTTGATTCCAATTTATTTAATAAGCATAATGTAGAAGAAATTGCTGGGGAATGGTAAATTAGTTTGCCTTTTTAAGTTTTGAAATAATAATATCTATGGCTTTTTCACAATCTTTATCATTAGGGTCTATTGACCATGCTAAGTTAAAGAGACGTAAAGCTGTATTAAAATTTTCCTTCATGACATAGCAATATCCAAGATTAAAAAAGTATTTACTTTCATGCTTAAGAGAAATTGCTTTGTTAAGCATAAGTATTGCATCATCAAATTTTTTGAGTTTAATCAAACAAACTCCGCAATTATAGTATGAACAAGCCGTGTTTAAATTTTCTGATGCAGACTTTTTATAAAAATCCATGGCTTTTTCGTAATCCTTCATATTATAGAATTTGTTTCCTTCAGTAAAATAATTCATTTGTGACCTCCAATAGAAAAATTGTAAATATTACCTCAAATTCTTTATAATTATAGACAATACTTTATATTAGTATACATATGGAATTATTTATTAACGCACAATCAAAAAAATAATAGACCAATATGCATGGGGTATTATTTTCTTTCATGTGCTTAAGCTTTAAAATTATATAACCAATATGTACATTGAAAAAACAGAGTAGGTGAAATAAATATGATAAATTATAAAATTGGTTTAGATATAGGATCAACAACAGTAAAATTAGTGGTTCTTAATAATGAGAACATTTTAATATATAGTAAATATAAAAGGCATTTTTCAGATATAAGAAGTACAATAATTGACTTAATAAAGGAATGTTATGATGAATTAGGGAATATTAACTGTAAAATTAATATAACAGGTTCAGGAGGATTGTCAGTATCAAAATGGCTTAATCTTGGTTTTGTACAAGAAGTAATCGCATGTTCAAAAACAGTTGAAACAATTATTCCGGAAACTGATGTTGTAATAGAATTAGGTGGAGAAGATGCCAAAATTACATATTTTAGAGGTGGAATAGAGCAACGAATGAATGGAAGTTGTGCAGGAGGTACTGGAGCTTTCATTGATCAAATGGCTATATTATTGAATACTGATGCAATGGGATTAAACGAATATGCTAAAGAATATAAAGTAATATATCCTATAGCATCAAGATGTGGAGTCTTTGCAAAAACAGACGTGCAGCCATTGATAAATGAAGGGGCTAAAAAAAGTGATATAGCTGCATCAATATTTCAAGCGGTAGTTAACCAAACTATAGGGGGGCTTGCATGTGGTAAGCCTATAAGAGGTAATGTGGCATTTCTAGGAGGTCCTTTATTTTTCCTTTCAGAATTAAGAAACAGATTTATTGAAACATTGAATTTAAAGGATGAGGAAGTGATTGCTCCAGAAAATTCCCAGCTTTTTGTTGCAATGGGAGCAGCTCTATTGTCAGCAAAGGAAAAGTCAACATCTTTAAAGAACATAGTAGATAAAATTTCTGATATTTCTAATATAAAAGATGATACAGAGCCAAGACTTGACCCATTATTTAAAGATAATGAAGATTATAATAAGTTTAAAGAGAGACATGATAAAAATGTTGTTAAAAAAGGAGAGTTAGGAGAATATAAAGGACAGGCGTTTTTGGGAATAGATGCTGGCTCGACTACTACTAAAGTAGCACTCATAGGTAAAAATTCTGAGCTTTTATATTCGTACTATGGAAGTAATGAAGGAAATCCGCTAAACAAAGTTGTAGAAATCATGAAAGATTTGTATGAAAAACTCCCAGAAACAATAGAAATTGTAAACTCTTCTGTTACAGGATATGGAGAAGCTCTTATTAAGGCAGCTCTTCATATAGATATTGGAGAAATAGAAACAATTGCGCATTATAAGGCTGCAGATCATTTCTTGCCGGGTGTAGATTTCATTTTGGATATAGGCGGACAAGATATGAAGTGCATAAAGATAAAAAATGATGCAATAGATGGAATACTTTTAAATGAAGCTTGTTCGTCAGGATGCGGATCTTTTATTGAGAGCTTTGCTAAATCTCTTGATATGAAAGTGGAAGATTTTGCAAAAGAGGCTCTAAAATCTAAAGCACCAGTAGATTTAGGTTCTAGGTGCACAGTATTTATGAACTCAAGAGTTAAACAGTCTCAAAAAGAAGGGGCTGAGATTTCAGATATTTCAGCTGGACTTTCATATTCAGTTATAAAGAATGCTTTATTTAAAGTAATAAAGTTAAGGGATGAAAAGGACATAGGTGAAAAAGTTATAGTACAGGGTGGAACATTTTATAATGAAGCTGTACTTAGGAGTTTTGAACTTATATCAGGACGAGAAGCAGTAAGACCAGATATTTCAGGACTAATGGGAGCCTTTGGGTGTGCTCTTATTGCAAAGGAAAGATATATTGAAGGAGAAAAGTCAACTTTATTACCTAGAGATGGAATAGATCAATTTGAAATGACATCATCATTTAGACGATGCGGAAAGTGTGGAAATAATTGTTTGCTTACTGTAAATAAATTCTCTACAGATGAGGAGTTCATTTCAGGAAATAGGTGTGAAAGAGGGCTTGGAGTAGAAAAGTCTAAAGAAAACAAACTACCAAATTTATTTGATTATAAATATAAGAGAACATTTGGGTATAAGCCTTTAAAGGAAGAAGATGCTAAACGTGGAGTTATCGGAATTCCAAGGGTTCTTAACATGTATGAAAATTATCCATTTTGGTTTACACTTTTAACTAACTTGGGCTTTAGTGTTAAATTATCAGCACCTTCAAGTAAGAAGATATATGAACTTGGAATTGAAACAATTCCATCAGAATCAGCTTGTTATCCAGCAAAGTTGGCTCATGGTCATATAATGAATTTAATAAATAGAGGAATTAAAAATATATTTTATCCTTGTATATCTTATGAGAAAAAAGAGTTTATGGATGCTCAAAATCATTATAATTGTCCTATGGTAACTTCTTATCCAGAAGCCATTAAAAACAATATGGATGAATTAAAGGAAAATGATATTAATTTTATGGAACCATTTTTATCTTTGGATAATGAAAAGGAACTTGTAAAGAGAATAGTGGATGAATTCCAGGTATTTAACGTAAGTATGCAAGAAGCTAAAGCAGCAGTAGAAGAAGCAAGTAAAGAGAGAGAGAGTTTTAAAAAGGACATTCAAAGAAAAGGTGAGGAAGTTATTTCATACTTAAGACAGAATAATAAAAAAGGAATAGTATTAGGTGGAAGACCTTATCACATAGATCCAGAAATAAATCATGGGATTCCTGATATAATAAATTCTTTCGATATGGCAGTATTAACAGAAGATAGTGTATCACATTTAGGTGTATTAAAAGATAAACTTAGAGTTGTGGACCAGTGGATGTACCACTCAAGGCTATACAGAGCTGCTGCTTTTGTTGCTGATGAGCCTTGTATAGATATGATTCAGCTAAATTCTTTCGGTTGTGGACTAGATGCAGTTACTACAGATCAAGTTTCTGAAATTATATCTTCAAAAGGAAAAATATATACAGTTTTAAAAATAGATGAAGGAAATAATTTAGGAGCTGCTAAGATTAGAATTAGATCATTAAAAGCTGCCATGGGTGAAAGAGAACGAAAAAATTATAAACCAGTTGAAGAACAAATAGTATACAAAAACCCAGTATTTACACCTGAAATGAGAAAAAAACATACAATTTTATGCCCTCAAATGTCTCCTATTCATTTTGATTTGATAGAGACAGCAGTAAATGCATCAGGATATAACTTGGAGGTTTTACCATCGATGGATATGAAAGCTGTTGACGAAGGATTAAAATATGTTAACAATGATGCTTGCTATCCATCAATTATAGTAATTGGACAAATAATTGAAGCACTAAAATCGGGAAAATATGATTTAAATAATACATCAGTTATAATATCTCAAACTGGTGGTGGGTGCAGAGCAACAAATTATATTGGATTTTTAAAGATGGCTTTAAAACATGCTGGATTTGATCAAGTACCAGTTATATCATTAAATGCAGTAGGACTTGAAAAACAACCAGGTTTTAAAATTACTCCAAAGCTACTTCATAAAGCGATCATGGCATTAGTATATGGAGACTTATTTATGAGGGTATTATATAAAACAAGGCCTTATGAAAAAGTTAAAGGATCTGCAAATGATCTTTATAAGAGCTGGAGTGAAAGAGTAAAATCAAATTTGATTAATGGGAGTAAAAGAGAATTTAACAAAAATATAAAAGAGATTGTTCAAGATTTTGATACTTTACCACTACTAAATGTAAAAAAACCAAAGGTTGGTGTTGTTGGAGAAATACTAGTTAAATTTCATCCAACAGCTAACAATGATATTGTAGGAATTTTAGAAAATGAAGGTGCAGAAGCAGTAGTGCCAGATCTTTTAGATTTCTTTTTCTACTCAGCATTTGATGCAGATTTTAAAGCGAAATATTTGGCGGGAAGTAAACTTTCTAAAAATTTATGTAATATGGCTATCTCTTATATTGAAACATATAGAAAAACTATGAAAAAGCAACTAGAAAAAAGTGCTAGATTCTCTAAGCCAAAGCACATAAAAGAATTAGCTGGTATGGCATCACCTATACTTTCTCTTGGAAATCAAACAGGAGAAGGCTGGTTCTTAACAGCAGAAATGATAGAGCTTATCGAGTCTGGTACAAGCAATATAGTTTGTCTTCAACCTTTTGCATGTTTACCTAATCATGTTACTGGAAAAGGTATGATAAAAGCACTAAAGGAAAGATACCCAAAATCAAATATAGTGGCTATAGATTATGATCCGGGTGCCTCAAATGTAAACCAGTTGAATAGAATTAAGTTAATGTTATCAGTTGCCTTTAAAAATTTAGGGGATGAAGTTAAATATCATAAAAAACAAAATGAGAGCATTGCAGAGCAACAATTTCATAATGAGGCAGGTTTAACGCTTGAAGACAATATTTAATTAAATTGTGTTAAAATTAATATTTTAGTTATCATAATCATGTATTTATAATGCATAATGTACATAATTTATAATTAACGTACATTGTGCATTAAAGTTTTTGATGCAATTTACATGTAATTGTTTTAATTACAAATATTGTTTTATGTTAGTTTTATTTTATACAATGGTTGTTGTACAGTTTATTAGGAGGTAATCGATGGATACGCAAAGTAATCATCAGGAAAAAGAAAAGATTGAAAATAAAAAATTTAGACCATTAGTATTTTTTATAGGAATAATATACATAATTATTTTTCTATGCATAAGTACGCCATTAGTATTATTTTTTGGACCTTATGAAAATACAAGAAAAGTATTTGTTTCTACATTACTTGGAACAAGACATGCATATTTGCTAACCGATTTTATGTCTCAGGAAGAAATAAATGAAATTTTAGGAATTAATAAAAGTACACAAGAAACGAAAGAGGATGATACTCAAAATACAGAAACAGATTTAAATAAAGTAAAGGTGAAATATACTAGTGGAAATGAAATAACTAGATATGATATACATACAGATAGATATAATGGGTATATACTTGAAATAAAAAATCCATTAGGAGTTAAAGTTGCAATGACAAAATATTTAGGGAAAATGGGACAGAAAACCAGCGAAATGGCAGAAGAAAATAATGCTATTGCAGCTATTAATGGTGGATCCTTTGTAGATAAATCTTCTGACGGAACACTTTATGCTGGAACTGGGGCAGAACCTGGCGGATTTGTTATATCAGGGGGGAAAGTCGTATATCCCAAAACCAACGTAAATAGGAACAATGTTGAAAATGTCATAGCATTTACTAAAGGCGGTCAGCTTATTGTGGGGGATCATACTCTTGATGAGCTTCAAAGACTAGGAGTACAAGAAGCAATGTGTTTTAGAAGACCTAATATTATTATAAATGGTAAACCTCAAGTTAAAGATAAAACATCTGATGGGCTTAACCCTAGAACAGCAGTCGGCCAAAAGGAAGACGGTACAGTTATATTTTTAGTTATTGACGGGCGAAAAATCACAGCGCCTGGAGCAAGTTTGTATGATGTTCAAGAAATAATGTTAGATAGAGGTGCTATTAATGCTGGTGCTCTTGACGGTGGTTATTCTTCTACAATGTATTATAAAGGAGAGGTAATAAATTCTCCAAATGCTTGGGATGGTGAAAGATCTGTTGCAACAGCTTTTTATGTTGAATAAAGTAAATTTTATGAAAAATTATTATAATAATATAGTACATATAATACAAAAGTAGAAGTGATTTTGAAGTATCTTTGTAGGAGAGGGTAGTTAATGAAAAACCTTATAAGAATAGTAGTGTGGACACTTATAGCAATAGTAATTCAACAAAGTATATTTTTATACGTAGAAAATATATATTTAGCTTCAGATGTAAAAATACAAGCTGAAAAAGTTGAAGAAAAGGAAACACCAAAAGATAATAAGCAAAATGAAATTAACATTAAAGATGGGGTTTCTAAAGCTTCAGTATCATCAGATGGTAGATTTGTTGCGTATATGGAAAATAGTAAACTTAAGGTATTAGATAGCAATGATAATAGTGAAAAAGAATTCCAATGTGACGATGGCGGAGATGTAGTGTTTTATAAATGGTTAACCAATGAGAACAATATAATTGTTATACAAAAAGTGCAAAAAAAAGCCGGATCTTATTTCGAACCAGTATCTTTTGATGCAAAGAAAGGAGAAACACGACAACTTGCAGACTTCAATTTAAATGAGTTAAAAATAGCTATAAAAAATGCAAATGATAAAGTAGATAATGTAGTATTTTCAACTGCAACCCATAGTCTTTACATAAAAATTGATAAAGCGAATGGAAAAAGTGATCTATATTATGCTAATGTAATGAATCAATTAGAGAAAGTCAGATCAAATAAGGAAATTGGAAATATAGTGGTACCTACTACAAGTACAAATGCGGTAATGGAAATGGGGAATGGAGCAACCATATTAAATAGTCCAAATAACATAGAAATACCAAATGCAAAAGTTATAAAAATACTAGGCAGTGATATTAATGATAATGTATATTTTGGTGAAGAAGTCAGCGGAAATATTACTAAAATATATTATTCAGCATTAAACGAAGGAAAAATAAAATGGAATATGTTGATTTTGCCAAAGCCAGTAAGCAAAGAAGATATAATTGTAGATTATTCAGGAAAGGTGTATATTAATGATAAATCTGCAAAAAGTGTTTTAGAGCTTATTAGTAAGAAGACAATTAATTATGAAGGAGATCTTCTACAATCTTATTCTAAAGGGATTATTTCTATAAATGGAAATAAGTTAACAAAGTACGAGATTGGAGAAAACAGAATTTCCATTAAGCAATAATATTCTTAATAAAAACTACTGTACTAAATAATCGTGATTTTGATAATGCAAAAATATAAGAAATTTTTGTATTTAATGATCTATCATAATAAGATATAATAATTCATATAAGTTTTAAAAGAATAAAATATAAAAAAAGTCATATAATTAAATTTATGTAAATATAAAATCAATGGTAAAAGGGGTGGAACTTATGGATAAAAGTAAAAAAAATAAGTTAATTGGAACAGGAGTTATTGTTGGATCCATGGCAGCATTAAGTGGTGCCATAGCAATGGGTAAGAGATTTAGAAATAGAAAAATAAAAAAGATCATTGATATTAAGACATATTCAACAGGTGTAATAAGGAGTTTTGGTACTTTATATTTAAATGATGAAAAGCAGAAGGTACCAGGAGATTTCTTGCAGTTTAAAGACATTACTTCATTTGCAGGCCAAAAAATAGAAATTAAAGATACTGATAAAGATGATGATTATAAATTGTCTTGGATAGAGATAAATGATGCTGGAAAGAAATTATTGATTTGTGATAGAAATATTTTGAAAAATATTTCATGGAATGAACTAAATGATCAAAATTTAGTTTTTGGTAAAGTAGTGATAGTAGAAGGGGAAAAATACATCTTAAGGCTTTTAACTGGATATAGTGAAAAGAAAAATTATAAGAATAATGAATGGGATAAGTATATAGTAAATCCTAATAAAATTGATGGACTTCCACCAAGTGAAGATTATGATGTAGATAATAATATAAAGAAATTTGATGATGAGAAGATTAATGGAAATAATAATGCTTTATGGCATTGGTATAATTTCTCATCTTTCACTCAAAGCGAAGGCTTAAGAAGTGAAAAATTCTGTATAATAAGAGGATATTATTCAACAACATATTCTAAGCAGTCAGTTAAGGACTTAAATTATGAAACTGTAGGGTATAGGCCAGTTTTAGAATTGATTGAATAAAATATAAGCGTGTGAGCACTTATTTATAGTAGCTTATGCGCTTTTATATTAAAAATAGATAGTAATAGGAGGAGAAATGAAATTAACAAATTTAAGCAACAGAAAGAAAGGAATAATATTTATAACTGCATCTGCATTTGGATTTGCAATGATGTCAGCATTTGTTAAGATTTCTGGTGATTTGCCATCATTTCAAAAAACTTTTTTTAGAAATATAGTATCACTAATGGTGGCATTTGCACTAATATCAAAACATAGAGGAAACTTTTTTGGACAAAAAAATAATCAAAAGACATTATTGATCAGGTCGATATTTGGAACCTTAGGAATTTTATTTAATTTTTACTCTATAGATAAATTAGTTCTATCAGATGCTAATATGCTAAATAAATTAAGCCCTTTCTTCGTAATTATTTTTTCAGGGATATTTTTAAAAGAGAAAGTGAATATAAAACAAATTATAGCAATAATTATAGCATTTATAGGAACTTTATTCATAATAAAGCCTTCATTAAACTTAGAAATAATGCCTGCAATAGCTGGAATTTTAGGTGGTGTCACTGCAGCAGCAGCTTATACATGTGTTAGAGCTTTAAGTGGAAAAGAACATCCAGAAACTATTGTATTCTATTTTTCTTTTATTTCTAGTGTAATTACTTTTCCATTAATGATAATATACTATGAAAATATGAATATAATGCAACTTATCTATTTGCTTTTAGCTGGTATTTTTGCAAGTCTTGGACAATTTGGAATAACTTTAGCATATAAATATGCACCGGCAAAAGAAATATCAATATTTGATTATACAAATATAATTTTTTCAGCAATAATAAGTTTATGTTTATTTGGAATTCTTCCTGATTACTTAAGTCTTATAGGATATATTATCATCTTCAGTGCATCCTTATATATGTTTATATACAATAAAGATTGATTATAAATAGTGTAAAAAATATTAGTTAAGGAAAAAAATATAAAACTTATTAATAAAACTTGACAAAAGTGGTTATATATAATATTATCTAATTGAGAATGATTTTCAAGATTATTTAAATAAATAGGGAGTGGTATAAGTAATGAAAATAGTATATTGGTCAGGAACTGGAAACACAGAAAAAATGGCAGAATTAATTGCAAAAGGAATCATAGAAAGTGGGAAAGATGTTAATACTATAAATGTCTCAGATGTAAATATAGACGAATTACTAAATGAGGATATACTTATTCTAGGTTGTTCAGCAATGGGAGATGAAGTATTAGAAGAGTCAGAATTTGAACCATTTATAGAGGAAATTTCAACTAAGGTATCAGGTAAGAAAGTTGCGCTTTTCGGTTCTTATGGTTGGGGCGATGGAAAATGGATGAGAGATTTTGAAGAAAGAATGAATGGATATGGTTGTGTTGTAGTAGAAACACCATTAATAGTTCAAAATGATCCAGATGAAGCTGAACAAGATTGTATAGACTTTGGTAAGAAGATTGCTAATATATAATTAAATTTGGTGGTGATATGATATGAGATATCTAGATTTTTACAAAAGATTAGATTTGATGGACGAGAAGGAATATATAGAAAATTTCTTGGTATATAATTCATCATTAGTAATCGCAGGAGTTAAACCAGCTGTAACTATAAATTTGAAAAAAAGTAATGAAAAGATGTATATTGGCTGGAATGACTTCGGAAAAAAATTTATAAAGAATATAAATCTAAAATTTATAGAGTTAAGAGAAAATAGTGATTGTATGATAATAATGATTTATGATGAAAATATATTAGAAAAAGAGTTAAATAAAAAATCACATATAGATTTTTTAGCAAACATAGGGTATCCTTCCCAAATAAAAATAGATAGATATATTGATACATTAAAATTTAGATATAATAAATATCACTGCCCTCATGAGCTTGGATTATTCCTAGGAATACCATTTGAAGATGTTAAAGATTTTATGGAATGTACTACTAAAAAATGTTTACTATGTGGATACTGGAAGGTATATAACGATAGTAAGAAAGCAAAGATGATTTTTAACACATATGACACAGTTAAAGAATATACAATAAATAATATGCTTGAGGGAAGTTTATCGCGTGACCTCGCTTTAAGTATAAAAAACTCCTTTTATAAAAACGCTTTATACATTTGATCATAAAAAGTGTATTTAGCAAATAGATAATTTAGATTATTAAAGTTGATTAATATAATTAAAAAAGTTTTATCAAAATTTTGAATACAAAATAAAATATTCTTGGTAATGCACACTACCATGAATGTGAGTAATTAACCACCAAAAGTTTAATATTTAGTGACCACACACCACTAAGTATTATGAAAGATATTTGTTAGTGTCCACACACCATTATAAATATCTTCACAAATAGTACAAACGAATAATTCTTATTTAATATAACAAGTAGTAGATACATTTCATAAAATTCATATATGGCCCACAAGGTTTATAAAAGACCTTGTGGGCCTAAAATTTTAATTATTATTAAGTCCAATTAACCAAGAAAAGATTTACGGTATCGTGATTAAAATTAATTTAATAAATTTTAAAATGTGGATAATTAAGGTATAATTTGTTTAAGGATATTTTTCTGTAAAAAAGTAAAAAATATAAAAAATATAATTAATGCTTCAATAGATGAATTATTATATTAATATTATCGAGGCAGAAGTGAGGATGAACATATAATTTTATGGTATAGGGAATTTTAAAGAATAAGGATGTGAGAAGATGGATATTCTATTCAATAAACTTTTTGAAATAGATAAAGTAAGTGACTCAATTGAAAAAATTAATTTTAGGGAAGCAGTAAGAGGAATAATAATAAAGGATAAAAACATTCTGATGGTACATTCCAAGAATAAAGACTATAAATTCCCGGGAGGAG
>CAURJV010000087.1:0-19912 GCA_963524945.1 uncultured Clostridium sp. | reverse complement strand
ACTAATTTGGGATATTCAGATTGGTCTACACAAGAGTTAGATAAACAAGTTGACGAAGCTGAATTTAGAATTAGCAGACAAGGAAACGACTATAAAATAGAGGTTAATGTTCTAAATAAAGGTTGGAGACAACTTAGAATTTGCCATCTACACAGTCCAAAGAAAAATGTTAAATGTGGGATATATTGCTGCAGCCCTATTGATAGTGGTTATAATGTTTTATTTACAGAATTGAAGATAAAAGAGGATTTTTTTTAATATATTACAAGAATAATTATTCATTATAATTCTTGTAATATATTTTAAAAATTTAGCAGTAATTGTGAAATGTGTATTGTGAATTGCAAAAATAGCAAATTTATAATGGACACGAATATGAAGATAAAAGAGCCTGCTATTAATATTAAATATGGATAGTGAGGGTACAGCCTAAAGCATAATATAATGTATTTTAGGCTGTTTTTTTATTGTAATTTAATTTCAGTTGCTCATTTATTTTAGTTCATTAGGGTTTACTAACATGCTGCGTTAAATTAATGAGTATCTTTAGAGGGAATAAATCCATTTTGAATTTTAGATGTTAGTACTGAAGTTATTTCAGGAGTTATTTCATCAAATTCTATTTGTTCAAGAATACCAAAAAGTCCACATACAATAAAGGAGATGCTACTCTTATTTACAAGTCTTGATTTCTCGTCATTTTGAGTTTTTTCTAAAAGCTTTTTAATAATAAGCTGTTTCGTCTTATACATAGAAAAAGAGTGCCTTGGTGAATTAAAAAACGGAACATAAAGATCCCTATTTTCTCTAAATATATCTAATGTTTTTTCAATTATTTCTGGCATGTGATTTATTAACTCGGTAAAATCATAAGGTTCTATAACTTCAATGGTTTTATCGACTGCATAATTCATAAAACTATCTGCGCAGTCATAAATATCTCTGTAATGTAAATAAAATGTACTCTTATTAATGTCTGCTTCTTCACATAATTCTTTTATAGTAATATCTTTTATATCTTTAGTTGATATTAATTTAGCAAAAGCAGTTTGAACAGCTTGTTGTGTTTTTCTTTTACGCCTATCTGTCATTTGTAATCCCCCATTTAATAGACAAATTTATCAGTTTAGTTTATTAACAGACTTATCCATTAATATTGGTTATTGAATAAGAATCCACATATTTCTATAATAGACTTGTGTCTATATAAAGGATAATTCATAAAAAATATAATGTCAATATATGTATTAATTCTAATTAGGTTAACAATAAATATACAACTTATGAGGTTTAAAGTTTAGAAAATAAAGTTTTCTAAATTAATTTTAGGAGGAATTTTATGAAAGTAAAAAATGTAGCATTAGTAGTATTTTCAATGGTTGTAGCTAATATGTTTGCAGGATGCACGTCAGTATCTACATTAACTGGGGACAAGCTAGTAAAGCAGAGTCAGAGTAATTTAATAGTGCAGTCAAATGTTGATATGACAGATGTTAATGTAAATACCTTAATTCCTGGAAAGGTTAAAGAAATCAAAGTTAAGGAAGGTGATAATGTAAAAAAAGGAGATGTTCTGCTTATAGTTGATAGTGATACATTGGCAGCTCAACAAGCTCAAGTACAAGCTCAGATTGAAACAGCAAAATCTCAGTTAAATGCTGCTCAGGCAGCTAAGGATGCTGCAAGTGCAAAGCTTGAGTTAGCTCAAAATGGTGCAAGACCAGAAGAAATTGACCAAGCTAAGTCTGCTTATGATCTTGCGAAGATAACTGTAGATAGATTAAAAGTTTTATATGATCAAGGTTCAATTCCTAAGTCAGATTTTGATAATGCTCAAACTCAAATGCAGGTAGCAAAAGATAAGTATGATATAGCACAAAGTGGTGCAAGACCAGAAGATATAAAGGCAGCTCAGGCACAGGTAGATCAGGCAAATGCATCAGTTGAAGCAGTTGAAGGCCAAATAAAACAGGCGGAAGCAGCACTTCAAGGAGTTAATGTAAATCTTAATTATGCTACAGTTACCGCACCAGAAGATGGGACAATAACACAAGTCAATGTTGAAGCAGGAGAAGTTATTTCAACAGGAATGCAGCTTATTGTAGTTACTAAGACCGATGAACCATCAATATTATGTAATGTTAGGGAAACAGATTTATCTAAAGTAGACTTAGAACAAGAAGTTTCTGTAAAGATTCCAGCATATAAAGATGAAGAATTTAAGGGGAAAGTAGTTAGAATTAATAAAGATGCTGATTTTGCAGTTAAAAGAGCAACAAATGATAATGGTGAATTTGATGTACTATCTTATGGCGTTAAAGTTGAATTGACTGATAACGATAAGCCACTCCGTTCTGGAATGACTGCTTTTGTTGATTTTGGAAAGTGATGTGAGAATAGGTATGAAGGAAATAGTATCGAAGATTAAAGAAAGATTTATAAAGTCTAAAGAAATTATAGTTTCTGTTATGTTACTTTTGATAATACCAGCTATTTCTAGTTATGCTTTAGGTTATACATATAGTGAACATGTAGTAAAAAATGTTCCTACAATGATAGTTGATCATGATGATTCTACTTTAAGTAAAAATTTTATTACTCAAATAAATACAAACGAAGTATTTAATGTAGTTAATTATAGTGAGAATGATAATGATATTAAAAATTTAATGGATGAAGGGAAAGTCGTGGTTGGCATTATCATTCCTGCAAATTTTGCTAAAGACTTAAACGATGGGAAAGCACCTAAAATCATGATTTGCTATGATGGCTCCCAGATGTCAGCAGTAAGTGCAGGTAAGACTAGAATAGCTGAAATCTTAGGGACTATTAAAGTTAGTTATTTAATGAAGCTTGGAGAAGGTAAACTTGGGATAATGCCTCAGGAAATTAAAAATAATATTATTCCAATACAAACTGATTCTATATTTTTAGGAAATTCAGCAAGAAGCACAGCCAATTTTTTGCTTCAAGGAATGTTAATTGGAATTGCCCAAATAGGAATTATTTCACTTGGTGTATTAGTAGTAAAGGAAAAGGAGAATTATTTTTTCTTACTAATTAAAAGTATCATTTTTGGATTAATAGGTTCAATATCAATTTTTCTATTGATGTTTATACAATATAAATATTTTCAAATGCCCTATAGAGGATCAGTTAAAGCTGCAATTGCATTAACTATAACTTTTAGTATTACTATGATAAATTTAGGGATTTTATTTAGATTAATTATAAAAAATAAGCTAGAAGCAGTGAGTAGCTCTAGCCTTATGGCTTCATCTTTTGTTTTACTTTCGGGGTATACATTTCCACTAATGGCTGCACCTGAGGTGTTTAAAAAATTATCTAAAATCATTCCTTTCTTATATTATGGAATTTCGATGAGAGACCTATCTCTTTTAGGATTAAATTTTAATGATGTCGTGCCTAATCTATATTATTTGATAAAATATATGATTTTTACATGGATTATTATGTTAGTTATACTGCTAATAAAAAGTATTTCAAAGAAAAGAACTAATATTAGAGAGAAAATTTTAAATAAAGTTATTAGAAGGAGGAAAAAAGATGAGGTTTCTGAAGTTTCTAGCTAGAGATAAAAAAAGTATTATTTCACTTAGTTTAC
Organism: uncultured Clostridium sp.; assembly: GCA_963524945.1. GTDB lineage: Bacteria > Bacillota > Clostridia > Clostridiales > Clostridiaceae > Clostridium. The sequence goes on along the minus strand of CAURJV010000087.1, from coordinate 16,287 downwards.
TTCACATTAGTATAGTAATTTTTGTGGCTTGTATTTTCAGTAAAGTCTATATTGAAAATATTCCTTTCGGGATAGTAGATATGGATAACTCATCTTTATCCAGAACTATAATAGAAGAACTTAAAAAGAGTCCAGGTGTGAATATTAGTTATTATGCTGATTCACAAGAGGAATTACAACAGGCAATTAAGGAGAAAAAGGTTAGTGGGGGAATGGTGATTCCTAAAGATTTTAACAAAGATGTTGTCAAAAAGAAATCTCCTAGTGTTGCATTATTAATAGATGAAACAAATGTTGTTGTTGGAAGCAATTTATATGCATATTGTAATGGAGTCACAGGAACTATAAATGCTGGAATTCAACTTAAAGTATTCGAAGGGAAAAATATGATGCCATATAATACAAACAAAGCTATTACGACTTTTTCATATAGTGAGCGTGTTCTTTATGAACCACAGCTTAGCTATATACGCTATTTGATGTATTCTCTTGTACCATATTTACTTCAAGGAACTTTTCTTATGACATTTTTAGTACCTGCTTTAATAAAAAGTAGAGAAAAGCTAACTTTAATCAATTTTAAATCAAAAGATACTGCAAAAAATATATTTATTCTTTTAGCAAGAGTTTTAATGATCATTTTCATATCAGTAATTTCGAGCTTAATTGCCTTATGTATTTTAGGAAAATACTTTGATTTACCTCTTCGTGGAAATATCTTAGAATACTTGACGTTGACATCAATATTTCTTATTGATCTTACAGCTATTGGAGTTTTATTTGCAGCGTTATTTAATAATTTAATATATTTTACTCAATTTTTTACCATGATAAATATAGTAACCTTTTTAGCTAGTGGAATTCCATTCCCAGAGTATGCAATGCCTAGCGGACTTCCTAGAATAATTAAAAATATTTGGCCATTTATGAATGTAGCACTTCCATTAAAATTCATAAACTTAAAAGGAGTTGGATGGGATGTTATATTACCATATGTAAAAAGTGGAATAATGTATGCAGTAGAATGGTTTTTAATAGGAATTGTATTATATTCTGCTAGAATTGCACTGAGTAAATATAGAAATAAGAAGGTATCAAAGGAAGAAGACGAAAAAATATTGATAGAAACTTATGCGGTGCAGGTAGATTAAATGGAATTATGAATCTATTAATTGAAAATATTTAATACAAGGGGGAAGAATAAATGAAGAAGAATATAAAAAAGATAGTTGCTATTGGAATTGGATTAAGTATAGTAAGCAGAAGTATAAATCCAGTCTTAGCAATAGAAGGTCAAAAAAATAATGAAATAGTAAGTGCCCAAATAATAAATGATGAAAGTAATTCAATAATAAATGGACAATCATCTAACGGTAAACCAATTCTTACTTTAGATCAGGTTATAAGTGCAGCTATAACTAATAGTGAAGATTTAAATTTAAAGTCTCAGCAAATTTCTATGTACAGAAAGAAAGAGGATATTCAGGATAAAACTAATGACTTTTATGAGAGTCTTGGTGAAAAAATATATGATTTTCCATATGACAAGCTTGAGCTTCTAGAAAAACAAACAAACCAGTCGAAAGATTTTTTACAAGATCAAATATCGAGTGACATTACTAATAAGTATAATGCAATTATTATAAAGCAAATAGATATAAGCCAAGCAAAGACAAATTTAGATATAAAAAATAAAGACTTAGAAACTATTAAAACAAAAGTGCAAATAGGCATGGCAACCTCAAATCAATTAACGGATAAGCAGATTGAAATTAATTCTTTAAAAAATGATATAACTGCAAAAGAAAATTCATTAAAGGACAGCATGGATTATTTAGGAGTTTTAACTAATTTGAATTTATCAAATTATACCTTAGATCCCAATATAGGATATAATTTATTTAAAATTGATGGTTCAAGTGATGAATATATAAATGATAAAATTGAAACTTATTTAAAATATAATCAGAAATTAATTAATCTTACAAAGGATTATTTAGATGACTTAAAGGATGATGGCGTAAAAGATATTATGAATAAAGATATTCCAAGCATGCCATCTGGTGGAATTCCATCTCCAGCCTCATATATGAAAAAAGATGATGCTACAGGAGCGGTTGAATTAGACGAAAGTGCTTATTCTATTGGACTTAGTTCTTATGCTCTTCAACTTATAAATTATGAAAAAAATGCATTGAAGTATTATATGGATCTTACTAAGTATGGGGCATATGTAGATGGTAAGTATGGAGTAGAGGAAGCACAAGTTAAACTTGATGATTCAAAAAAGAGCTTGAAAAATGGATTAAGGCAAGCTTATTCAACGTTGCTTGACTTGGAAAATAAAATAAATGACTTAAATGATACAATAAAGTCAACGAACACAAAACTTAAATATGCAAAGACACAAGTAGATGTAGGACTGATGACAGAAAACAATTATAATACATTAGTTCTAAAAAGTGAGCAGTTAGATTCATCACTAAGAACACTCATTAATGCTTATAATAATTTAAGGACCACTATTCAGGAGCCTTGGGTGCTAGGGGCTAATTAGTTATTGAAATATTGCTTTTAATAATTATTCAAAGAGAATATTAAATTGAAATACTATGTATTTTATTACACATACAAGGTACCCTATAAAGATAGACTTTTATTAAATTGTTTATCTTTATAGGGTATTTTTAATTGGTTAAAAGTTAATTTTATTCAGTAAGTTCCCAGTAGATTCCCTAAACTTAGGTGAAGTACGAACATGGATTGTTCTAAATGGAATGGATGGATTATCTATTCTTGAAAGTAACAGATCTGCGGCAATATCTCCCATCTCATAACTTGGGATACTAACAGTAGTGAGATGAGGTTCAATTATTTTTGATTCCATTGAATCATCAAATCCACATATTAAAATATTATCAGGTACAGAAATATTTTTATGTTTTAGAGCTCTTATGACATTAATTGCAATAAAATCGTTTGCGCATACAAGAACTTGAGGAAGAACTGAAAGGTTCATTATCTTGTTCCCAAGCCATTCAGGATCAGCATAAGGTTCTTTGTCGTTTTCGATAATAGAATTATTAATATCAAATGAGAGTTTTGAATCTAATAGAGCAGAGCAATAACCCTTCCAACGTTCGTAAAAACTCTCACAATGATATATATCTCCTACAAACCCTATATTTGTTTTATCATTATTAATTAGGGTTTTAATAATATTATAAGTACTATGGAAATTTTCCATTAAAAGAATATCAGCATTTACAGGTTTACTGTTGTGGGTGCTAGGTGAATCGATAAATAGTGTAGGAATGTCTAATCCACATATAAGCTCACTATAATTTTTATCAAACATTTCTATGCATATTATGCCATCAACCAACTCAGGCTTAAAGTTGGATGGTAAGCTTGAGGAATTTAATTCATTATCACGAACAACATACATAGATAATCTATAGCCAAGAGTGCTCATCTTTTCTTCAAAACCTGATAAAAGATGAGATCCAAAATGGGAACTGTTTGGCATACTGCTTGTTAATAGTGCAATTTCTTTATTTAAAGATGAATTGGGAGAAATGGATGATACATTGTTTACATATGCAAATTGTTTGTAACCCATTTCAATTGCCTTTTGAATAATTTTAGATTTTGTAGCTTCTGCTAATGTTCCAGTATTATTTAAAGCTTTAGAAACTGTATTCCTTGAAATCCCCAATTCATCGGCTATATCTTGAACCGTTATTTTCTTATTTAGCATTATTAAAGGCTCCTTTCTTTGTCATATAAAATCTATATCAATATTTTAAGTATTGTTATTGACATTAGTATAACAAATGAAGTGACAAATGTAAAATAAAATAATTATATATACATAAATGCTAGCAAATAAAAAGAGATATAATATATTTTGTGTGCAAATGTAAAAATATAATGATGATAAAATGTAATATTTATATTGACAAATGTAATGGAAATCTGGTAATATCTATTTATAAATTAAAGATAAGGTTTACAAAAAAGATTTAACAAGCAGAGTGGATTTGTAAAGGTAAATTGAGTTTTTGTTACAAATGTAAAAACTAAATAATAAAATGAAAGGGGAAATAAGTTTGAATGGGGTAAAAAGTACAAGATTTAATTTTAACAGATTAGATGGTGGAGATCCTATTATTAATAAAAAGAACTCTAAAATATATAGTAAGTTAAAGTATATCAAAAAGAATTATCAATTATATCTGTTCTTCACGCTACCGCCATTAATACTGTTAATTATTTTTAAGTATATTCCTATGGGAGGAGTACTAATTGCATTTGAAGATTATAGTGCTATTTCGGGAGTTTTCCATAGTCAGTGGGTAGGATTAAAACATTTTGAAAGATTTTTATCTTCCCCAGATTTTATGACTTTGTTAATGAATACTTTAAAGGTAAGTTTATATGGAATATTGTGGGGATTCCCGTTACCGATTATACTTGCTTTACTTTTAGCAAGAATAAAGAGTGAGGGAATTAAGAAAAAGATTCAATTAATTTTGTATGCTCCTAATTTTATTTCTGTAATAGTAATTTCAGGTATGATTATCGTTTTCTTATCACCGATTGGGCCAGTTAATCAATTTTTTGGAACTGCTACAAACTTTATGGCAATGCCTAGTGCATTTCGGACTATATATGTAGCTAGTTCAGTTTGGCAGGCAACTGGTTGGGCATCAATTATTTATACAGCAGCTCTTTCAAATGCAAGTCAAGAATTAACAGAAGCAGCTGTTATAGATGGAGCGAATATTTTTCAACAAATTTTGAATGTTGATTTACCAGCGATTAAGCCAATTATGGTTATTCAATTTATTTTATCGGCAGGAAATATTATGAGCGTAGGTTTTGAAAAAGCATTAGCTTTGCAAACAGATTTGAATTTACCAACTTCAGAAATTTTACCAACTTATGTTTATAAAATGGGTCTTCTAAATGGAGATTATAGTTTTTCAACAGCCGTAGGTTTGTTTAATTCAGTTATTAATATAGTTTTATTAATAGTTGTGAATTCAATTGTTAAAAAATTAAACGAGGGAGAAGGAATATAAGATGAATATGAAAATGAAAATGAAAAAATTCAAAAAATTATCATTTTCTGATAAATCTATTACAATAAGTGGTTATGTAGGCGTAATACTTTTTGTATTAGCTATTATTATACCACTTATATATATAGTTGTTGCTTCTTTTATGGATCCCAATACATTAAACAATCAAGGAATAACATTTGATTTTAGTAAATGGTCAATAGAAGGATATACAAGAGTATTTAAAGACGATATGCTTTTAAGAGGATTTTTGAATTCCGTATTCTATTCTACTGCTTATGCGGTAATTTCAGTTGGAGCCACACTTTTAGCTGCATACCCATTATCTAGACCAGATTTTGTGGGGAAAAAAATTATTACTACTTTATATATTATTACTATGTTTTTTGGCGGAGGGTTGATGCCAACATATCTTTTGGTTGACAATCTAAAGCTTCTTAACACAGTGTGGGCGATTTTACTTCCAGGTGCAATTAATGTATGGAATATTATACTGGCAAGAACTTATTTTCAAAGCTTACCAAAAGAGTTAAGAGAAGCATCTGCTATAGATGGTGCAAGTGATATTACACATTTCTTTAAAATAATGATTCCAGTATGTAAACCAATTATTGCAGTATTACTTTTATATCAATTTGTAGCTCAATGGAATAGTTACTTTGATGCTATGATTTATTTAGATGATACTAAATTGCAACCTCTGCAATTAGTAATTAGATCAATCTTAATTCAAAATACACCAAGACCTGGTATGATTGCAGATGTTCAAAGTGCAGCAGCAATGGCTAAAATGGCACAATTGCTAAAATACTCCACTATTGTTGTTTCAAGTTTACCTTTACTAGTTATGTATCCATTTTTCCAAAAGTATTTTGATAAGGGAATAATGGCAGGATCAGTGAAGGGATAAAAAAATATATATAGAAAAAGGATGGGGAAATAATATGAGGAAAAATAAAATTAGAAAGTTGGTTAGTATTTCTTTAGCTATGTTAACAGTATTATCATTTACAGCATGTGGTAGCTCAAGCAAGAAAACAGATACAGCTACATTAAAGGATGTTTCATTTCCATTAAAAGAAACAGCTACTTTAAAAATGCTTACAAGTGCGCCATCAATTTCGACTCAAGACCCAAATGAAAGAATTATTTTTCAAAGATTAGAGAAAGAAACAAATGTGCATATCGATTGGACGTGCTATACAGATGATCAATTTCCTGATAAAAAGAATTTAGCATTATCAAAAAAAGATACACTTCCAGATGTAGTATTTAATGCTGGTATGAACAATAATGATTTACTTCGTTATTCAAAACAAGGAGTTATTATTCCAGTTGAAGATTTAATAACAAAGGATATGCCAAATTTATCAAAAGTTCTAGAAGAAAAACCAGAGTATAAGAAAATGATTACTGCACCTGATGGCCATATTTATTCATTCCCATGGATAGAGGAATTAGGAAGTGGAAAGGAAGCTATTCAAGCTGTTGGAGATATTCCATGGATAAATAAAAAATGGCTTGATGAATTAGGGCTTCAAGTACCAAAAACAACTGATGAATTAGTTACAGTTTTAAAAGCATTTAAAGATAAACACCCTGAAGGGAAAACAGATGTAATTCCAATGTCATTTATTATTAATGCTGTTGGCGGAAATGAAGATCCAGGATTTATACTTGGGGCTTTTGGATTGGGAGACAATGGAGATCATTATATGGTGACTAATGATAAGAAAGTTGTATATTCAACTACTCAAGATGGATATAAAGAAGGTATCAAGTGGCTTCACAAGCTTCAAGAAGAAGGTCTTATAGATCCAGAAGCGTTTACTCAAAAATGGGATACTTTTGTATCAAAGGGAAAAAATGATCGTTACGGTATGTTTTTCACTTGGGATAAAGCTAATATAGCTGCAAACAAAGATGATTATATACCTCTTCCAGCACTTGCAGGTCCTAATGGAACTGTTAATGCTACTAGATCAAATGGATATGGGTTTGATTTAGGAAGATGTGTTGTAACATCAGCAAATAAAAATTTAGAATTAACAGCAAAATGGATAGATAAGTTATATGAACCTCTTCAATCAATACAAGATAACTGGGGAACATATGGTGATGAGAAAAATCAAAATGTATTTGAGTTAACAGAAAATAAAACTTTAAAGCATTTACAATTAGGTACAGCATCACCATGGGAAGTTCGTGCAAATCAATTTGTTTCAGGACCATTAGCAGTTCTTGATAGTTATTATGGAAAGTATACAACATCTCCAGATGATGCCCAAGAAAGATTAGATATACTTCATAAAACTTATGTTAAAGATATGAAAGCTGATTACAATTATCCACCTGTATTTATGTCTCAAGAAGATATAGAAAAACTTACTCAATATGAAACAGCAGTAAAGGCATATACAGAACGTAAGAAAGCTGAATGGATTTTAAATGGTGGAATAGATGAAGAATGGGACTCTTATTTAAAAGAAATGGATAATCAAGGTTTATCAAAAATATTAGAAATTAAACAAAAATATTTAGATTCATACTTTGCAAAATAAAAAACTTATATAAGCGGCTTGAATGGTCGCTTATATAATATTTAAGATGATTGAAAGGAAATGATTATGAATAATATAGTGAGAAATAGTAGTGGAATTTTAAATAAAGCAAGAGTTTTTGAAGAAGAATCTATAAAGAGTATACCAAAAGAACAGAGGCCATCGTTTCATTTATCATCACCAGTCGGGTGGATTAACGATCCAAATGGATTTTCTAAATTTGCAAAGGAGTATCATCTTTTTTATCAATATTATCCATACGATACTAAATGGGGACCAATGCATTGGGGGCATAGTAAGACAAAGGACTTTATAAGGTGGGAGCAGTTACCAACAGCTCTTGCGCCAGATCAGGAATATGATATGGGAGGATGTTTTTCTGGAAGTGCAGTAGAGTCAGATGGAAAGCAAATACTCATGTATACTGGAGTGTTTGACAAAGTTCAAGAAGATGGGGCTCATATAATTAGACAAACTCAATGTATTGCAATTGGAGATGGAGTAAATTATGAAAAGCTAACGTGTAATCCTGTGATAACAAGTTATTCTTTACCAGAAGGTAGTAATTTAGAAGATTTCAGAGATCCTAAGATATGGAAAGAAGCTGATGGGTTTTATGCTGTAGTAGCTAGCAGGCATGCTGATGGAAGCGGACAAATTCTTTTATATAAATCAAGTGATTTAAAAGAATGGAACTTTGTTTGTATTCTAGATAGAAGTAAAAATGAGATAGGTAGCATGTGGGAATGTCCAGACTTTTTTAATATTGATGGAAATAATATCATGATTATTTCACCAATGGAAGTAAAGGCGAATGGACTGAAATTCCATAATGGACATAATACGGTGTACTTAATTGGAAAATATGATAAGGAAAATCATACGTTTAATAGAGAAGATTATGGAACTATAGATTTTGGTTTAGATTTTTATGCTCCTCAAACTCTAGAAGCAGAAGATGGAAGAAGAATTATGATAGGATGGATGCAATCATGGGAAAATAATATTGTTCCAAAAGACTTTAAGTGGTGCGGAATGATGAGCATTCCTAGAGAACTAACAATAAAGGGTGGAAAGCTAATCCAAAATCCAATTAGAGAAATTAGAAATTACTATAAGAATTCTGTTAAATACGAGAATGTATTAATTAAAGATAATGTGGAGTTAGAAGGTATATCAGGAAGAGAATTAGATATGACTCTGGAAATTGATGGTTTAAATTGCGAAGAGTTTATAATTAAAATTGCTAAAAATAATGACTATGAAACATTAGTTACTTTTGATCCAAGAAAAGATATCATTTCATTTGATAGAAGTTATTCAGGGAAACTTTGTGATTCCTTACATAAGAGAGAAATGAATATAAGAAATCAAAATGGAAAGATTAAACTAAGATTAATTATAGATAAATACTCTGTTGAAATATTTGCAAATGATGGCGAACAAGTAATGACATCTACTTTTTATACTAACTTAGATGCAACAGATATTTCGTTTTGTGCTAAGGGTGAAGCAAAAGTAAGTATTGAAAAGCATAGTATTGTTTTAAATTAAGGATTATATTTAGATGTGTTTAAAAAAGCGACTAAATTAGGCTTTATAATTCAGCTACTTTTAGATACATAGATAAGTATAAAATTTTCAACAAATATTAGTTTACAAAGCAAATTTCTATAGTTTAATAAAGATAAACTAAGATAGATGGAGGATTAAGATGAGTAAAAACATTTTTTGTATAGGAGAGCTTTTAATTGACATGGTTTGCGTTGATAATAAAGGATTAAAAGATGGAGAAAAGTTTGAGAAAAAAGCAGGTGGAGCGCCAGCAAATGTTGCAGCATGTATTTCTAAATTAGATGGAAATGCTTATTTTTTAGGACAAGTTGGTGACGACTACTTTGGAAAACATTTAATAGAATTGTTAAAAGATTTAAATATAAATACTGAAATGGCAGTAGAAAAAGGTAGTACAACAATAGCGCTAGTTGGTATAGATGCAAATGGTGAACGTAATTTTGATTTTTTACGAGGCAGTGATGGAGAATATTCATTTAATAATATTTACTTATCAAAAATAACTAACTCGGATATCATTCATTTTGGTTCTGCTACAGGATTTTTAGAGGGTGAATTAAAGAAAACATATTTTAAATTATTAGAATATGCGAAATTGAATAATATATATGTATCTTTTGATCCCAATTATCGTGATGCATTAATAACACCAGATAAATTAGAAATGTTTATTGAAGATAGTGTTGAGTTCATAAGAAAAAGTGATTTTACTAAGCTAAGTGATGAAGAGCTATTTCTATTAACTAAAGAAAAAGATATAACAGCAGGGGTTAATAAACTACATGAATTAGGCGTTAAGGTTGTAACTATTACATTAGGATCTAAAGGAACATATCTAAGCGTTAATAGACAACATGAAATAATTCCATCCATTGAAATTAAGCAAGTAGATTCAACTGGTGCTGGAGATGCATTTGTTGGAGCCGTATTAAAACAAGTATCTGATATTGAGAATAAACAAAATATAAGTTTTGAAGAATGGAAAGACATAATTTTATTTGCAAATAAAGTAGGTGCTATTACATGTACAAATTATGGAGCAATAGCATCAATGCCTATTTTAAGTGAAGTAAGAAATTTATTTTAATGAAAATCTGTATTGTGTAAATTAAAAAAAGAGTGTAAAGAGTTAATATTTTTATTAAGTGAAGCTGGTTTAAGCGTAAATTTAGTATAATATGCTTTATTTACACTCTTGTTTGGCATAATAATTGCTTTAAATAAGAAATTAGGTAAGTATTTAGTTGAAAATTTAAATAGAAGTGTTATTTATAGCTTTGGATATGTAATGGTAAGTACTAAAAATTAAAACTAGGGATTAAAGGAAAGTGATAATGCCATGAAGCAAATTGATAAAATTTATAAGTATATATTATCAAATTCTAGGGAATTTACTAAAGAAAAATTATTTGAAATCAAAGGATTTAGTGCGCAGCAAGTTGCTGAACACTTGGGGATATTAAGGAGCAATGCTTCTAGAGAACTTAATATTCTTTGTAGAGAAAAGAAAATAATTAAAATTAGAAATAGACCTGTTCTATATTTTGATAGAGAACAGTTTATTAGAATATTAAAGGTAAACTTAAATGATGAATGTAACGAAGGTATAGAAATTAACGATTTTATCAATTTGTTAGAGGATAAAGAAGATAAATCACCTTTCGACTCGTTAATAGGATTTAATACAAGTTTGAAAAATCAAATAGAACAAGCAAAGGCTGCTTTGTTATATCCACCGAATGGGTTGCATACTCTAATAATCGGTAGTACTGGTGTTGGTAAAAGTTTATTTGCCAATATGATGTACAAATACTATAGAAATATAAAACAGTCACAAGAGGATCCGCCATTTATAATATTTAATTGTGCTGATTATTCTAATAATCCTCAACTTCTTCTATCACATATATTTGGACATGTCAAAGGTGCTTTTACAGGAGCTGAAAAAGAAAAGGAAGGGATAGTTGAAAAAGCTGATGGAGGCATATTGTTTCTAGATGAGATACATAGATTACCACCAGAAGGGCAAGAAATGGTATTTTACTTTATGGATACGGGAACCTATAACAAATTAGGCGAAACAGATAGACAGCATAAAGCAAATGTGCTATTAATTGGAGCTACAACAGAGGATCCAAATTCTACGCTGCTTAAGACTTTTATTAGAAGAATCCCTATAACAATAACTATTCCACCTTTTGATGAAAGACCTATTAATGAAAAATTGGATCTTGTACAATATTTGCTTTCTAAAGAAGCACAGAGAGTGAACAAAACTATTAAGATTTCTTCGGAAGCAATTAAAGCTCTCATAGGCAGCACTAATTATGGAAATGTGGGACAGCTAAAATCTAATATACAATTGGTTTGTGCAAAGGGATTTTTTAATTGTATTAACACAAATAAGGACATTGAAATAAATTTAAGTACATTACCTCCAAATATAAAAAGCGGAATATTAGCTTTTGGGAATCAAACTAAAGATAAAACGACTATATGGAATATGATTCCTAATAATATTACTATTCAGCCAGATGGAAATAGAAAATTTTTAGAAACAGAGGATTATGAAACACCATTTAATATTTATAGAATAATAGAGAGTAAAACTTCTGTGCTTCAAGAAGAGGGCATGAATGATGAAGAAATAAAGACATTTATTACTACAGATATTAGCATTCATTTAAAACAATTCTATGATCGATTTAACAATGATATAAGTCGTAGAGAAGGTCTATTAAAGATTGTTGATAAAAATATTGTGGAATTTGCAGAAAAAATTAAAATATTAGCTGAAAATAGATTAAAAAGAAGATTGAATGAAAGATTTATTTATGCAACAAGTCTTCATTTTAGTGCACTATTTAATAGGATTAAGAAGAATACTGTTTCCTATGAGTCCAATATTGATTTATCGATACCAATTGAAAGTAAAGAATATGAGGTCGCTAAAGAAATTCATGCACTTATTGAGAAGAACTTTAATCTAAGTATACCTAATGTTGAGATTGAATATTTAGCATTATTATTAAATTCAATACGAGAATCATCTCGTCAAGAAAGAGTTGGAATTGTAGTAGCATCACATGGGTCAGGAATTGCAACTAGCATGGTTAGTGTAGCTAAAAGGCTATTTGAAGCTGATAATATTCTTGCTGTTGATATGCCTCTTGAAAGATCACCATCGGATGTTTTAGATAATGTTATAGAAAAAGTTAAGCAAGTGGATGAGGGAAAGGGCGTATTACTTCTAGTAGATATGGGATCTTTAAATAGTTTTGCAGATGTTATTACAGAAAAGACAGGGATAAACATAAAAAGTATTGATATGGTTTCAACTCCACTAGTTCTAGAAGCTGTTAGAAAGTGTTCTGTTTGTGACGTTGATTTAAATTCAGTATATTCGTATTTACTTACTGATTTTAGGGGATACACTAATAATATTAACACGCAGACAATTCAAGAAACTAAGGAAAAAAATAAGGCTATAATTACAGTATGTTCTACAGGAAAAGGGGCAGCTATAAAGCTTAAGGAATTGGTAGAAACTGTTACAAATAATATTGGTATTAAGAACATTAATATTATTTCACTTGGTCTTAAGAACTTAACTAAGTCAATTAAGAAGATTCAGGAAGAAAATAATATTTTGGCTATTATAGGTATTGCAAATCCTAATCTTGGAATTCCATTTATATCTATAGAACAATTAATCGATGGTACAGGGGAGAATATATTAATAAGTATTATCAAAGGCAAAAAGATAGAAACTATAAAAAATACGGGAGATAAGCAAATAATATTTGAAAATCTCTGTACGCAAACTATTGCTGAATTTATAACATTTCTTAATCCAAAAAAAATTTATTCTCTATTAGATGAATTTTTGAATATTACTGAAAGGTTATTGAGTGTAAACTTTGAAAATCCAGTTAAATTACGAATCATGTTTCATGTTGCATGCGCATTAGAAAGAATGGTACTGAATAATGGATTAGTATATGATGATGACAACATAAATTTTCACAAAGAAACTATAGAAGCATTGAAGGAAGCGAGTTTGGTTTTCAAAAATGCATTATCAATAAATCTAACAGATGATGAAATATATTATATTGCTGATATAATTGGATGAAACTTGGTTTAGTGTAGGAATTTAATTCTTGCGTATTATAAGATAGTGTATGAATACCTACTTTATCTAAATATAAAACTCCCTTGAAATAAAAAGTTTAATCAGAATATTTCAAAGGAGTTATTTACTTTAGTTAATACTTTATATTATTTATTAGAACTTTCTAAAACGCGTTATGATTAAGTAGAAGAAAATTTTATCGTAATTTAATATACTACTTTATTAAATTTATACCTAGTTCAAATGCTTTTTCACAATCTAAAGGAAGTTGTAGTTTTCTATGTGCTGCTTTTGATTCTTCAGAAAAGGCACTAGATTCATATTTTGAGTAATCATCAAATTGGTAAGTATCATTTGAATACATAACTAATGGTTTTGTAAATATACGTTCAATAGTAGATTCAATTTTATTAAAGGCTGTTGGATAACCAACTTGTCCCATAAGATTTTCTGGAACATTCATTGTATAAATAAATGCAGTTGGCATTTTCTTTGGTGCAATTGTAGAATAGTTTTTATCATACACCAAATAAGGGAATAATAGTCTTTCTAAAAATGTCAATAATTGACCTGTTATATTACCAAAATATATTGGAGAACCAAAAATAAGCCCATCAGCTTGAGATACCTTTTCTAAAACTTCGTAAATATCGTCTTTTATAGCACATTTTCCATAACTTTTACCTCCAAGTCTTTTGCAGGCAAAACAGCTTTTACACCCAGTATAGTTTAAATCATATAAATTAATTATTTCAGTTTCAACTTCTTTATCTTTTGAAGCTTCTTTAACGCCATCTAAAGCTTTTTGAAGTAATATAGCTGTATTTTTATTTTTTCTTGGACTTCCATTAATTGCATAAACTTTCATAGTAGCACTCCTCTTTCTTTATAATGTTTTATTTTTAATTTTTCTGCTATAATTAATATAACACGAGGTCATAAATGTACAAGTATGCAGTTTTTTCTGTGCTAGTATAAAAAGTATACTATTGAATTTAAAGGAGTTGTAATTATGAGCAATGATACGGATTGCAGTGGAGAATTCCATAGCGATAATGTATATGATACAAAATGTCCCCTTATATATGCATTAGAGATTATTGGACAAAAGTGGAAGATACCTATTATGTGGTACTTATTTGAAAATGATTTTACCAGATATAATGAATTAAAACGAAAAGTTAAAGGTATTACTAATATGATGCTTACAAAATCTTTAAAAGAATTAGAGGAACATAATCTTATTGTTAGAATCCAATATGAAACGATTCCTCCTAAGGTTGAATATGCTTTAACAGAAAGAGGAAAAGCACTACTTCCTACATTGAATGAATTGTCTATATGGGGTGAAGAACAAATAAAACTTGATAAATCAAAATCAAATTGTGAATGATATAAAATTTGAACATTATATTAGAATATATCTAAATTTAAAAGTTAACTGCCATTAATACATGAATCTAAAAGGATCGTGTGTTAGTGGCAGTTAATTTTTATATACATGTGTGTTAATTCTACAAAATTATTTAATAAACTGTGTTAAATGTGATTTGAAGTATGTAAATCTTAAATTCATAGTGTAATTAAAAATATTTAAGTATCAGAAAAGGTAGTTATAGCCTTATTTTTGGATGAATTTTTTATTTACATCCTTGATTGGCATGGGAATTGCTAAGTATATAAGTATAAAAATAATATATGTAGCAAGAAAGGATGATAGAGTAATGATCTCAGTAATTATAGGTACCCATGGTATATTTTCAGAGGAAATTCTTAAATCAGCAGAAATGATTTTTGGAACTCAGGAAAATGTAGGTGCCGTTACATTTAAACCAGGTGAAGGAATTGAATCACTTGTAGAAAAATATAACACTCTTATAAAAGAGTTAGATTCAACAGACGGAGTACTATTTATGGTAGATCTGTTTGGAGGAAGCCCATTTAATGCGGCAAGTATAATAGCAATGCAACATGAAAATATGGAAATTGTAGCAGGTGTTAATCTGCCAATGATTTTAGAGGTTCTAGGAAGTAGAGATTTTTCAAGCATAACAGAATTGTTAAGAGTAGCAGAAAACTCTGGAAAAGAGGCTATAAAAGTTTTAACTAAAAATATCAATATATATGAAGATGAAGAAATTATATAAATTGTTTGTAAAATATTATGATAATCGCAATTTAAGTAAATATAAAAATTGAAAGATAGGAGATAAAAAATGGAAATTAGCTTTATAAGAATAGATGACAGATTAATACATGGACAAGTAGCAACAGTTTGGACTAAGGAGAGTGGGTGTAACAGAATATTTGCCTGCAGTGATGAAGTTGCAGCAGATGACTTAAGAAAACAATTAGTAATTCAAGTAGCACCTCCAGGAATAAAAGCATATGTACTTCCAATAGCAAAAGCAATTGAAGCCTATAATAATCCTAAATTTGACAGTTTTAAAACTTTATTTTTATTTACAAACCCTACGGATGTATTAAGAATGGTTGAAGGCGGAGTACCAATTAAATCTGTAAACGTTGGAGGAATGTGTTTTAAAGCTGGTGACAAACAAATTACAAATGCATTATGTATGAATGATGTTGATATTGAAGCGTTTAAAAAGCTTAATGAAAAGGGGATCGAATTAGAGGTAAGGAAACTAGCAAAAGATCCTAAGATAAACTTAATGGACAGATTAAAAGAATTAAAATTTATATAAGTATATAAAAACTTTTTTATATAAATTAAAAAAAGAAAGAGAGGAATTATAAATGAGCACTTTACAATTAATTTTATTAGTAATAGTTGCAGCAATTGCTGGTATGGCAAGTGTACTTGATGAGGCACAGTTCCATAGACCAATAATTGCATGTACACTAGTAGGCCTTGTACTAGGGGATATTAAAACAGGAATTATACTAGGTGGAACACTTGAAATGT
>CAURJV010000086.1:0-20067 GCA_963524945.1 uncultured Clostridium sp. | reverse complement strand
CATATGATAACTGATCATGTACATGAGAATGCGTCTCTACATTATCAGTTGCTTTTTTAAAATGTACTTCTACAGCCATCATCTTTTCGTCATGTGCTAATACCTTTCTTTTGGTATTTTCATCCAAAATCTCAAATTCAACTTCTTTATTAAAACAAAACATTATATATATCCTCTCTTGCGTTATAACAAATATTATTTAATTGCAATTTAGTTATTATCTCAATCAGCAAAGCAATGAGCATGTTTTGCTTGCATTCTTAAAATAGCCGAACATTTTGCAAAACATGCTCATTATTTTTAATACCTTACTCACATATATGTTTCAGAAATATATTTATCATCTACTAAGCTAATATATTTTTTATATATTCTTTGATCTTATCACATTTACAGTTATCAAAGAAATATTCTTTAAAATTAGCTCCACTTACAGCACCTTTTAATAGATCTTGATCTATATTTTTTAAGATTGTTAACATGTCTGTATGTGTTACTTTTTTAACTTCATCTAATATCTTTTTATTTCTTTGTTCTGGTACTACTCTATCCTTTGGATATCCTTGACCACTTTCACCTTCAAATAATTTTTCAAAGATATATTCTAAATTTAATTCAGCTCCCCATCCAAAGCCTTTTGCAAATGGAAGAGAAATCGCATTTCCATCATTTATTTGTGCAAACATATATGCATCAGATGGATCTACTATGTGACCGCATAAAACACCTGGAAATGCATTACATGCAAGCATTGCACCTTCTCCAGTTCCGCATCCTGTAATTACATAATCTGCTGCTCCTGAATTTAATAATATTGCAGCTAAAATACCATTTTGAACATAAGTTAATTGTGCTTCACCTTCTATGCCATACATTCCATAGTTAAACACTTCATGACCTTTTGGCTCTACAACTTTTTTAAGTGACTCACATATAATTGAATTTTTTGCTGCTTGGCTGTTTTCATTTATTAATGCTATTTTCATACTATCGTTCCTTTCCTATTGTGGTTGCTTTCCTATATAAGCTAAGATACCACCATCTACATATAAAATGTGGCCATTAACAAAGTCTGATGCATCAGATGCTAAGAATACCGCTGGTCCTGCCAAATCTTCTGCTGTTCCCCAACGTGCTGCTGGTGTTTTTGCAATTATAAATTGATCAAATGGATGCTTTGAACCATCTGGTTGAACTTCTCTAAGTGGTGCTGTTTGTGGTGTAGCTATATATCCAGGTCCTATACCATTACATTGAATGTTGTATTCACCATATTCAGAAGCAATATTCTTTGTTAGCATCTTTAATCCACCTTTTGCTGCTGCATATGCTGAAACTGTTTCTCTACCTAACTCACTCATCATTGAGCAAATATTTATTATCTTTCCATGACCTTTTTTAATCATTCCGGGTATTACTGCTTTAGACACAATAAATGGTGCATTTAAGTCTACATCAATAACCTTACGGAAATCTTCAGCTTTCATTTCAAGCATTGGAACACGTCTGATTATACCTGCATTATTTACAAGAATATCAATTACTCCTACTTCTTTTTCAATTTTTTCTACTAACTCATTTACTTTAGCCTCATCAGTTACATCACAAACATAACCATGAGCTTTTATTCCTAATTCTGCGTAAGCTGCTAATCCCTTATCTACTAATTCTTGATTAATATCGTTAAATACAATAGTAGCTCCTGCTTCTGCATAAGACTTTGCAATACTAAATCCTATACCATAAGTAGCGCCTGTTACTAATGCAATCTTTCCTTTTAGTGAAAATCCGTCCATGATTCCCATAATTAAAATCCTCCTCTATGTGTTACATTTTATATTTATAGTATATCACTACATATAATCAATTTCTTGTTATATCCTTTCGAAAATATTGCAAATCTTGAACTGTAGATTTATAATAAATGCATTAAGTATTATGTATAAATACTTTTTGAAGTAAACGTATAATAAAAATGAAAGGAGAATGTCTATTTATGAAAGAAGAAAATTCTTGTAAAGCTTCTATAAAGAACTGCTTAGAACAGCGCTACTTCTCTATTGCACGCTTATACAAGGAAGAAAAGACAATGGACGTACATATACATGATTGTTATGAAATATATTACTCTATATCTGGCGGGAAGCAAATACTCATTCATAATAAGCTATATGATATTAGCCCTGGGGATCTATTTGTAATTAATCAATATGAGAGTCATCACGTTTCCAAAGTTGATAGAGCTCATGAACGAATTGTTATTTCAATTCATCCAGAATTTCTTAAATCTATATCAACCGACAAAACGGATTTAAGCTATTGTTTTACTCATCGCAGCGAAAAGTCTAATCATAAAATCTCTTTAAATAAAGAACAACAACAGCATTTTCTTTATTTTATTAATAAAATAATAGCGACTAATGGATATGGTTCCGACATAATTGAACATGCGTCTTTTTTAGAACTAATTACTTTATTAAATGGAATTTATATTGCCAACAATAATTTACCTATTGAAGATCACTCTTATAAATATAATCAACAGGTACAGGAAATTATAACATATATAAATGAAAATATTACTGAACCTATTACCATCGATTACTTAGCAAATCATTTTTATTTAAGTCCATCTTATATATGCAGAATATTTAAATCGGCTACTGGAACTACTATAAATAAATATATTTCAGCACGAAGAATAACCATAGCTAAGTCACTGTTAGCTAATGGTACAAATGTTAATGACGTTTGTGAGAAATGTGGTTTTAATGATTATACTAATTTCCTAAAAACATTCAAAAATGCAGTTGGAATTTCACCTAAAAAATATTCAACCTTTAGCATAAGTTAGCTCTTAAAATTTTTGTATAAGAACTCTAAATCGATAATATATTTATTAGTAACATTATATAAGTTAGTGTATTTTTAATTTTTATGCTAATTTATTTTAACAATTTTAAAGGAGATATGATTATGTTATTGGCAAAAGGTTCTACTGGTTCTTACGTCACTTATCTGCAGTATGCCTTAAAAATCAAATGTTGCTATTTTGATATAGTTAATGGTGAATTTTCAACAACCACCTATAACGCAGTAATGAAATACCAAAACTCAAAGGGATTATCTGCTGATGGTGTGGTTGATGATACTACTTGGAATATTTTAAAAACCGATATTCAATTAATTCAGCAGCAACTTACTAACAAAGGTTATTACTTAACTGTTGATGGTATTGCTGGTATCAACACCTATAATACAGTAGTAAAATTTCAGAGAGAAAACGGTCTTGTGGCTGATGGAATGGTTGGCTCTAGTACGCTATCTGCTTTGGTTAGTAAAACGCCGAGTCCACAACCTTCTTCAACGTCTGATCAAATTGTTTCGATAAATCAGCTTACTGAGGTAGGCTGGAAAAATGTATCTATTAATCAAATTAATGAGCTAAATAGTTGCTTAAAAACATTTGCTATAATAACATTTCCAAGACTAAGGCATTTTATAAGCCAATGTAGTTATGAATCTGAATGTGGACTTTATAACAAAGAAGTGGATCCTGGCTACAAATATGAAGGTCGTGAAGATTTAGGGAACATATATCCTGGAGATGGCCCAAAATTCAAGGGTGCTGGCTATATACAGATAACTGGTCGAAGTAACTATCAAAGCTTTTCAAATTATATGCGTGATAAAAATATTATGGATGGAGTTAACTACGTAGCAGCTAATTATCCATGGATGAGCGCAGGTTTTTGGTGGTACACTAACAAGATGAATTCTCTTTGCGATAGTAGATCATCTGTTGAAACCATAACAAAGGCAGTTAATGGTGGATTCAATGGACTTAGCGGTAGACAGAAATATTACGATATTTGCCTTAGAGTTTTTAGGAGCGATGTCTACTAATTTATATATTTTTATTACATAATAAGGAGCTGCTTTAAAATAAATATTCTAAAGCAGCTCCTTATTACTAAACTACCATTCTCTTCCCTTGTCACCAGACATATTATTTTTAGTCCCATTAGGATATAACACTGAGTAGTGGTCCAATTTAGGATCCTTATTTTCAGAGTCCTTAAAAACAAGCAAAATTTTAAACTCGCTGCCAGATTTATAGCCTATAATCTTTTCTCCATTTGATGCAACATCATATTGAGGCTGCCCAAAAAAGTCTTTAACCTCTGAAAGTGTAATTTGTTTTAGCTGACTGTCAAATGATCTAGCTTCAAAAACTTGATCACCTTTATTAGTACCAAAAACAACATTCTTGTTTGAATAAGTGGCATAATTTCCTTTTGCTTCTCCTACCCAATCTGATTTATCTGCTTTTCCCCACTTTTTTTCTACATCCTGTAGAGTTGAAGTTTTTACAGGGAAATCACAGTTAATAATTTTCCCCTCTTCAGATAATTTCTTAATATTATCAAGAAGTGCTTTTTGTGAGTTGTTTTCAGTGTTTGATGTTCCAACATTACTATTTTCTGAAGGAGCATCGGACTTTGAATTTTTGTCTTCAGTATTAGTTTCGCTACTGCTTTTACTATCATTTGCTGCGTCACCTGAAGGCTTGCTTGAGCTTGAGCATCCTGCCATTATAGTTATAAACAAGGTCATAACAATTATTAATATTGATTTCTTATTAAAAAATAAACTCATATCATTTCTTTAGGCATATCACTATAAGAATTTATAAATTCCTCAGCCTAAATACTCACTTCCCTTCCTTTTATCTTAATACTTTAGCTTAGATTTACTAAAATACCATAATTATATAATCCCCATAATGAGCAATGTTACTCATTTAAAATATGGTTATCATACTTCAATTTTATCACTTTTATCACTTAAATAGGAGACAATTAATAAATATAATTACTAATCTGCTTGCTTATATAAGAAAATTGTATGTACTCATCATTTTGTCATTATTATATTTTTTGTTAATCATAATAATTGGTGATCAATGGATAGTGTTAAAATTAAGGCTTAGATTTTTATTTGATACTAAAAATCTAAGCCTTAAGTACATAGAATTATATAATTAGTAATTTTCTTAACATTTATTATTAACGCTTCATAAAATAAATATTGTTAATACTACATAAAACAAAATTTAATCTTCTTATTTATTTATAGTTTTTAATTCTTTTATACATTCTTCACAGATAGCTACTTCTTTAAATGTAGTAACATTTTTTATATTACCGCAAAAAATACAGCCAGGAGAGTATTTTTTTAATATTATTTTCTTTTCTTCTTCAAAAATTTCTAAAGAATCCTTCTGATTAATTGAAAGTAATTGTCTTGTTTCCTTTGGGATTACAACTCTTCCAAGTTCATCGACTTTTCTTACCATTCCTGTTGCTCTCATTATAAACATTCCCCCTTAATATATTATAATTCTACTATAATATATCCGGGAAATTATTTACAGTCCGATTTTTTCAAATTATGGCAAATTAATACCATTTTTTAGCTTTAAGTTCTGATTATCAGCATTATTGATAGATTTTAAATATTTTTGAAAAAAATGTTATATTTTAAATAGAATAACATAGTAAATTATCATGATAGTCATCCCGAGCGGGATCCCTAGCTTCATCCATTCTTTGCTGTTAATCTTTAATTTACCTGCAGAAATTATATTAGGAATATTCCCTGGAATCATCATTCCTCCACTAATAAGTAATCCCATTAGCACAGCTTTAACTTGCACTTCAGACATTTTTACACTTATTTCAGCAGCTGCCAATGTTGCATTATCAAGAACCGCTGACGACATATTAAACCAATATAAGTAATCTGTATGAAGATTTATTACATAAGTATCAATTAATGTTTTAAAGCCTTCTCCAAGTAATTCTAGTGCTATAATAAATAAAATAATTTTAAATGCTCTTATAAATATTTCTTTATTAGTTTCTTCTATTATAATTTCTTCTGTATTGTCTACTTGTGTCTTTTCTTGAATCCCGTAGAATGTACCAATAATTCCAAGAATAAATATGGCGGGTATTATATAAACCCCATACTTATCCAGCAAATACCAAAAACTCACATTAAGCTTTGAAACTACCATCGTAGACAAAGGTTCACCTATAGGTGTTAATACAGCTCCGATCCCAATTGAAAAACACGCAACTACATCAATATTAATTTTATTTTTTCTGCTTATTGGAAGTATGCTAACTATTTCTACTAAAAGCAGAGCTGCTATAATAGCAGTTATTACGCTTGATAAAAAACCAATAATAACTATTAACAAAAATATAAAAAGTTTTAATGGTACATATTTAAGAATATATACAAGCGCTCCTTTTATATGCGTTGATAAAGCCTTAAATAGAAATCCACCAATTAGTACCGCAACAGCTATTGTATACATAAATTTATTTTGAATAATTCCTAAAAATAATTCTTTATTTATAGCTCCTGACGAAATACATGCCAATACTCCTACTACAAATAAAAATATTTCAAGATTATTTTCGACTTTCTTTGAAGCTATTGGTAATACAAATGTTATTACCAATAATACTATTAATACATAAAACAATTTTAACACTACCCTTTCACTCTCAATTGAACTTAATTGCTGCTTTGTCCCTATATGAGTTTTATCATCACTAAGAATTCTATACATGATACTGAGTTAAGTTTATCAATTTAATTTAACACTTTAGCTGAGTATAGTAATAAAAAAAGTGGAAAACTCAAATAAGAGTTTCCCACCCTGGAAACAAATTTCTTGGAATCAAGCTTTAACTTGTCCAACCGAAAAAACATTCTATAAATCTTTCAAAATTATAGCATAGAATTTATAAAAATTCAAATGGAATATATGATCCTGAATTATTCATAAAAATATAAAATCATATTCTATATGGCTGGATAAGTGATTTTTAATGATTTAGCCTTTTCACCAATTGCATTTAAAAAGCGAGGATTTACCAAAAATCTAAGTTAATTTTCTATAAATAGATATCCGAAAATTCCACATGTATAGTTTGTATAAGACGATTTCCTGAAAACTCTACAACTTCTCTTTCGCCTTTCTCTTTAACTATACTTTGACTAGGAAAATATATTGAGAAAGCGCTTCCTCTTCCAACCTTACTTTTAAGAGATATAGTTCCGCCAATTGCTTCAACAAATTTCTTCACTAAAGATAAGCCTATTCCAGTTCCTTCTGCCTGCCTTGATAATGAACTATCAACCTGACCAAACCTTTCAAAAATTATATCGGCTTTATCCTGAGGTATGCCTATACCTTTATCTTTAACTTCAATAAAAACTCCATCTCTTCTTGAAACTATTTTTACACTAATTGATTTTCCTTCAGGAGTAAATTTAATGGCATTTGATAAAAGATTGAGCATTATTCTTTCATACTTTTCATCATCTATTCCAACAATCTTTTGTTTAACTGATGATGAAAATATTATATCTATACCCTTTTGATTAGCATAAGTATATACCGAATCAACAATAGCCTTAGTCATAAATATTATATCTATGTTGCTTTTATTAACTTTTATTCTTCCTGCATTAGCTCTAGTAATATCTAATATATTATTTACTAGTCTTAGCTGCCTAAATGAATTTAGTTTTATCATCCCTAAGTACTTTTTGAGCCTGTCCGATAATTCTTCACTGCAAAAATAATCTATTGCTTGAATAGCAGAATTTATAACATTAAGAGGCGTTCTAAACTCATGGGATATAAGTGATAAAAACTCATCTTTCATTTCTAATGCTTTTTCAAGAGTCTCATTTTTTTCTCGTTCAGCTTCCAAAAGCTTGATTTGAATTTTTTCTAAAGCTTTCTGATTTTCCATAAAATCTGTTATATCTCTACTATTAATAATTCCATAAGCAAAGTTTCCTTCCTTATCAAAAACAGGAGTTCCACTCACGGAAACATATTGTTCACACTCCCCTAATTTTATCTTCATAAAGTATTCTTTAACGTATTCTCCACGTATAATCCTGCAATGTGGTATATCTTCTGCCATAATCTCAGATCCATCTAAATCTAAAAACTTTTTGTTTGTATCATTCGGATGATTATAATCCCAAATATGGCTCATTCTTTTTTGTGCCATCCTATTTTTTAAGAAAATTTCGCCGTCTTTATTAAAAACATAAACCGAATCTTGCATATTATCAAGAATAGCCTGTAACTGTTCTTTTTGCTCCAATATTTTTCTTTCATTATTGAAACGCTCCGTAATATCATGAGTAGAAACCAATTTTGTAATTAAATTTTTTCTTTCATCATATATAGGACAAGCGCTTACGCTATAATGACTAGTTTTATCTGGTCTTTTAGCTGTAACAATGAAGTTTTTAATACTCTCACCATTCATTAACTTAATACCTGGTAGATCATTTACTTCAAGCGGATTTCCATCTTTATCATAATATTTAGTATCTTTGCACGTATCGCCAGCTCTTTTATATCCATTAATATCATATATAAATTTTTCTGATTCTTTATTTAATAAAGTTACACTGTTGTCTGGATTAAACAAAAACATTCCATCAGATCCACTGCTAATAATTGCTTCAAGCTTTTTATTTTGTTGTTCTATCAACATCTGCGCTTCAATATCATGTGTAATATCGCGACTGCAAAGAACTGCAAATTTTATATTTCCATTGCTATCATAAATAGGTCTTCCATTTAAACTAATATGTTTTGTTGTAGTAGCATTTTTTAGAGTCATTCTGTCATTTATAACTACTTCTCCCCTAAATACTTTTGAAATAGTCATTTTTTCTGGCGGAATCTCATCTCCATTTAAATCATAAAACTTAAAATGATTAGGATTACTTATCCTCCTAAGAGTAGTACCCTTAAAATATTCTTCAGCAGATTTATTAGTTAAATAGCACTTTTTATTACTATCATAAATAACCAGAGCATCGTCTATACTTTGTATAATATCATCTAATTCAGCTTTCTGATGTTTAATTTCCTCTTCTAACCTCTTCCTTTCGGTTATATCACGATTAGTTTCAAGTACTAATAGCTGCCCATACTCATCAACGAAAATTTGATGACTTGTTTCAATAATAAGTTTTGTTCCATCTTTTTTAGTATGCTCTATTTCACCGCTCCATACACCATCTTCTAACATACTCTCCTTAATGGTGTTTATGTCTACTGAGCGAACAGTTTTTAACAAATCATGGCTTATGTAGCCAACAGCTTCATCGCTAGTATAGCCATACATAAGCTCTGCACCTTTATTCCAATAAGTAATGCTTCCATTTAATTCCCAAGCAAAAATAGCTTCTCTTGATAAGTTCAACATGTCTGCCTGTCGTTTTAACGTATAATTCTGCTGTTTAATTATTTCTGCCTGCTCCTCAATTTTTTTTCTATGCACTACCTGTTCAGTTATTTCTGTAAACATTACAACGCAATATTTTATTTCCCCATCTTCAAAAATAGGTATTAATGATATTCTCCAATAAGTAATTCCCCTACTAAAACCGTCATATTGATATTCATCTATGTTACATGCACATTTTGTTCTAATTAAGTCATTCCAAAGTCTTTCATATGCACTTCCCTTAAAACCTGTCACAAACTCAGATATATGTTTTCCTATACAATTTTCTATTTTATTAAAAGGCTCATCCATAAAACTTACATACTTCTCATTAGTTTTAAGAAGCGTCATATCCGGAAGACTATATACTCCTACTCCATAATAATTATCTAAAATTAATTCATTTAAAAATGAATGTTTAGTTTCAATATTAGAATTCATTTTTTCACTAAAGATATATATATCTTTTTCTTTCTCACGTATTACTTTTATATTAACAAATTTAACTCCTAAAGATTTTGTGAACAAAAAATAGTTGATCTTCTCATCAATATCACTAGTATTAATGTTTGGACCAACCCTTAATTTTTCAAATACATTAATTATACTATTATTTAATAATTCCTCATAACTATGTTCCGTTAATTCTGTAAACCGTTTACTTACACTGACAATAAAACCATTTTCTATAACTAAAAAAATTTGACTTTCCTCATCTTTACTTAACTTTTCTTCTTTCATCTATGACACCCCCATTGCTACTAACAATTATCATTAGTTGTAATATTCTCATAGGGATATTTTAGCATAATATGACATAATTTTCTACAAAACTACGTAAAAAGTATAATTATTACTCTTATTTACGTTTGCCATCTTTATCAAATACTTTTCTTAAATGAATTTCTGTATAAAATATTGCTATTAAAACAATTATTAACGATCCCATAACACATATTATATTTGATCTGCTTGGATCATTCCCATACAAAAAAGTTATTGTAATCGAAAAAATCATTGATATAATTGCACCTAATATCATCATTGTCCCACCATAGCTATTTGCTTCTTTCCACACATCATTGTTTTTTTTGGAAAAAGGAGTTCTATATCCATAAAAGCTATTTATCTCCTTCGGCGGCCACAATTTTAATATTACACCCAAAATAAGAAATACTACACTTAGTCCTAAGCTACCTAATATCTCCATAAAGTTTTCCTCCATTTAAACTACACATCTATATATTTAAACTCGTTTTTATGCCACACAATAAATTTCTCAAAATCTTCATACGAAATTCCTATGGTCGCTGTATTTATATTAGGGTGAAAATTCACAATATCTTGATTAGCTAAATCTTTATCTATTAATACTATAACATCATTCTTAGAATCGTTTATTAAGCCAAAAAGAGTGACAGATCCTGGCGCAAGTTTTAAATATTTATATAAACGTTCTTCTGATGCAAATGATAACCTAGTACTGCCAATTTGCTTATCTAAAGCCTTTAAATCAACTCTCTTATTTTCATCTAAAACAACTAAATAATGTATATCGCCTTTTCTATTCCTAATAAAAAGATTTTTACAATGACCTCCTGGAATATCTATATCTAAATTTTTGGCTTCTTCAACTGTATATATTGGATTATGCTCATATTTAGTATACTTAATACCTAATAAATCTAATATTTCATATACTTTCTGCTCATTTGTAGTACTCATTTTTTCTCCTTTTCTATAAGACTATATACACATTCTCTTATAACTGCAGCTATTTTTTGAACCTTCAAAATTATTTCCGTATTTATTTCAAATTAATCTTCTATTATTCATTGATTATATGTATTATCTTTAGCAAGGTAAGATAAATCAAATCATATCTTCCTTACTAAAGATTATCCCCTAATTTAAAGAACTAATATGCAAATTTTACTGTATTTAACATACTTTCAAAAGATGCCATATTTTCATCTGATATTTTTCCACGTTGCATAAGTGTAAATAAATATGCTTTGTTACTATTACAAATTATTACTTGTTCTACTTGTACATCCATTCCTTTAAAATTATAAGAATAATTTAGCGTTAACGCCTTATTATTATTAAATTGACGCTCTTTAATTTGTAAATTATTTATATCTGAGCGATTTTTTATATAAGTTTCTGCTGAATTAAAATAAACCTCTTCTGAATATCCCTCCATGCCATCTATAACCAAGTTCACATTAGTTCCTTGATTGTCTAGATAGTAAATATCATCTCCCTTTAAAGTCGTTTTAGTCCAATTTGAAGGATATGAAACTGAAATCTTATCAGATTTAGTTTCTAGGCCTGTCCAATCCCCATTATTGCTTAAAATATATCCATCAATAACTGTGTTTTTGGCCATATAACCACTAGCATAAAAATAATACCATTTTCCTTCTATCTTTTTCCAACCCGTAGAATACGAATCACCTTCTGTGTACCACCATCCAGTACTATTATTCTTCCATTCTGCACTTGCACTTATTGGAGTTATCGCTAATACTGAAACCGCTATTAGTGATCCTGCTATTAATTTTTTTAATTTTACCATTATTATTCCCCCTAAGTTCTTATAATATATGAGTTCCACTTAATAAACTTTCTAATCATTAAAGTTATTCCACTTTATACTTCTGCTTTAAAGGTTTAACTTTGATTAATAAATTTTTAGAACTCATATATAATTTTATCTTACTTTTGTCCTTTGTCAAATATTCCAAGTTATAGAATCAAATAGTATTTATTAGTTATTGAGTTTAGTGAAAGAAGAATGGTTAAATCACACTTATGTAGATATTTATGCTCTTAGAAATATATGTAGAACAGTTCAAATATCTGGTTATTCTTGCAGTAGCTTTGTGCGTGATATGTCTACTGGATTTAGCGAAAATCTTGGATATTATCTTCCAAAAGATTGAGCATTTGTTCAAATCTCAACAGTTACTCTACATGGAGCAGCTAATTTTGAAATCTTAAACTTCTATTTCCGTAAATCTCCCCCTATATCCTTGTTTCAATTATTATTATATGTTAACATTTTGTTATACAAATTTTTACTTTAAAGCTTAACATGATAAACCTTTAATATCATGTTAAATGCTTGACTATTAATATTTGAATCTCTTATTACTATTTTTTAAAGCTATATAGGGAGGACATATATTGAAAAAACTTAATTACATAACATTAGCAACATTAATTACAGTATCTTTTACAGCTATCAGCTGCAACTCAATAGGTAAAAATGAAAATGCTGATAAAAACCAAACTACAGCTGAAAATAAAACTGAAGAATCAAGTAAAGATACAGATAAAAATGATAATTTTGAAACTCGTGGGAACTCTCCAAGAGATCAGGCAATTTTTGAAGAAAATGAAGAAAGAGATAATACTGAAAGAGATAAAAGATATAAAGAAATTGATAAATCTAAATTAAGTTATGATGAAGCTAATTCTTCTCTTACATACTATGAAACTAAAAATAGCTTTGTTGGCAGTGAAGCTGGAATACCTAGTGTAGATAATAAAAAATACAAAGATATATTAACTGATTATACCTATGCATGTGAAGTAAATCCAACAAGGGTAACTTATGAAGATGCAATAAGACTTGCTAAAAGCGTGTTACCTAATGATATAAAAGAAATAAGAAATAAATATGATAATTCCACTGGAAAAACTTATATAGTTTATTCCTCTAATCAAGGTAATTTTGTATTAGGTCTAGCATATGATTATGACGAATCTCATAATTCTGGTTTCACCCCAAATTCTAAGAACAATACTGTTGTTGGAATAGATTATATGAAAGAAATAACAGAACAATAAAGAAGGACTGTAGTAAGATTTGCATAATAACAAATCTACTACAATCCTCTATTCTAAATTAATAAAACATCTTGTTAATTCCAATTTCCATAAACAGGAGTATTACCAGAATTATATCTTATCCTGCAATCTATGAACATACCATAAGTATCATCAGAAATTTGATTTCCACTTCTATCATATAACGCTCTGATTCTAAGAGAATCTGGGTGACTTGCACCATTTTGTGATCTGCTTTTATCTAATTAAATTTTATTAATCTCAAAAAAATCCCCTTCTAGAGATTATAATTTTCAAACTATACCGATTCGCCTTTATATTATTTGCTCTAATTAGTTCTAAAAATTTCAAAATATTTTACCGGAACATAATCAGTTAACCATACTTTGTTTTCAGATAAGAAGAATTTATATCCATCTTTACTCATCTGCTCACTGTTAATCTTAAATATAATTAATTCTCCATGTCTTTTACCTACTTTTGTGGCTGTTTCTACATCAGCTGATAAGTGAACGTATTGTCTATTCTGTTTTTTAATACCTTCTTTACGCATGCTCTCAATAAACCTGGTTGCAGTTCCATGATATAATACTTTAGGTGGCTCAACAGCTTGCAATTCAAGATTAACTTTTATTGAATGGCCTTGGTTTGCTTTAATTTTAGTTTTATCATCATTAAATGAATATCTTTGTTTCCCATCTTCAGCTACAATTCTTTCAATATCTGAAATTGTTACCTTATATCCTTTTTTATTTAATCCTTTAATTAAATCGGAGATATTAATATATCCATATTCATCTAAAGTCAATCCAATTTCTTCTGGCTTATGCCTAAGTATAAGGCTCATAAATTTACTAATTCTCATATTTTCATTACTTATCATCGATTAACACCTCATTTTCTATAATCTATTAGCTTATCTAAATCTATATACTTTTATTACAAACTCTCTTTTAGACAAATAAACAAATATAATCCAGTTTAACCATTAAGAGAAATCTTCAATTTCTTATGAATCTATTAAACAAACTAGAATTCATTATTAATAATTGATATATGGGTTAACTAGCTTTAACTACTCCTTTGATAATTATGATTGTGAAACTAATTTATTTATATTTTACCACGATTTGCAATTACTTAAAAAACTTTATGAGAATGTATTCTTCTATTATGACATACATTCAAGGCCGTAGAATCCGATAAATGAAATCCCTATATACTTGCCATTTCCAAATTTTATTATGTATAATGATAATGCAACTGATGCCTATTGCATTAATTTGACAAATGAAAGTTTTAATTAGTACTTATGTCTAGGCAAAATATTTTATGACTTTTTCTTTTTATTTCACTAGAAATGGAGTATCAAAAAATGACTAAAAAACAAAGTTCTATTAAAATTACCATAAGTGCCTTGTTTATTATACTTATGGTAGGTACGCTTACTACTGTAGGCCTCATTATATTTTCTAATTGGAAAACCTCTTCAGATAATATTATAAAAAAATTGGAGAATGAAGCTAGTAGCAATATATCAAATAAAATTGAGTCGCTTGTTGGAATTCCATTAAATACAAATGAACTGAATCATAATTTGATTGAAAATGGTACCATCGATATGTCTAATAAAGAAAAGCGGGATGCATTCTTTGCTGGAGTAGTGAAATCAAGCAGCGAAGAAATTTATAGTTTTAGCTACGGCATGGAGGATGGCAGTTATTATGGTGCTCGAAGAAATAAAGATAACAACATAGAGATATATAGGAGTACTCCGCAAACAAATGGACATTCTCTTTATTATTCTGTAACTGATGATTTACATGAGGGAAAGTTTGTAGAAGATTTTGGCGCTTTTGACCCTCGTACAAGAGACTGGTATGAAATTGCAAAAGAAAAAAAGATGCCTATATTTTCACCTCTTTATAAGCATTTTGTAAAGGATGATTTTGCGCTTTCTGCAGCTTATCCTATTTACAGCAAAGGCGGTGTTCTTCAAGGAGTATTGGGTACTCATATAATTCTTTCAAGTCTAAACCAATACTTGAAGGATATTGTCAAAGATAATAACGGAATTGCCTATATTATTGAAAGAGACTCAGGAGCTCTGGTGGCTAATTCTCTTGAAGCGCCCAATTTTGAAACTATTTCAGAAAGCAATATAAAAAGAATCACAATCGATGAGACCGAAAGCAAACCTATTGCTGAAGCTTATGAAAATTATAATAAAACTTCAAACACTAGCTTCGTCATGAAGTCAGGCGGAGATAAACTTCATGTAAAGCTGACTGAATACAAAAGAGAAGGTTTAGACTGGCTAATTATAACAGCTATACCTGAAAGTCTATTTACATATGAAATAAATAACAATATTCATACTGCAATATTGTTCTCAATTATTGCACTTCTTTTATCTTTAATTATTTATTTAAAGAGCACTGAGATTATACTAAGGCCAATTAATCATTTGATAAATATTTCGGAAAAGTTTTCAAAAGGAGACTTACATCAAAGAGCTAAAATCTTTAAAAACGACGAAATTGGAAAGTTATCTAGTGCTTTTAATAAGATGGCAGAAGAATTACATATACTTATAGACAATCTTGAAGAAAAAGTTGAAGAAAGAACTAAGAAATTAGAAAAAACAAATACAGAGCTTAAATACGCAAAAATAGAGGCAGAAAAAGCTAATAAGGCTAAAAGCGAGTTTCTTGCCAATATGAGCCATGAAATTCGTACTCCATTAAATGCTGTTATTGGTTTTAGTGAACTTCTGAAAAATACACTAAAAGATGAAAAGCACAAAAGTTATATTGAAACTATAAATGTTGCAGGAAACAGTCTGCTTACTATAATCAACGATATTCTCGATCTGTCAAAGATAGAGGCTGGGAGAATAGAATTGCAGTACAAGCCTCTAAAGCTTAGCAATATCTTTAGAGAAATTAAAAACATATTTAAGCAAAAGGCTAAGAGCAAAAATATTGAATTTTTAATAGATATTCAGAAGGATATTGACGACAGTATTCTTCTTGATGAAGTAAGAATTAGGCAGATACTACTAAACTTGGTAGGAAACGCTGTAAAGTTTACTGAGAAGGGATATGTGAAGCTTTCACTAAAGGGAACTGCTTCCAAAAACAAGAGCAGTGTGGACTTTAGAATTTCAGTGGAGGATACAGGCATTGGTATTGCTGAAGGTGAAAGAGAGAAAATATTTGATGCCTTCAAGCAGGTATCAGGACAAAGCATAAAGAAATTTGGTGGTACAGGTCTTGGATTATCCATCACTAAAAAGCTTACGGAAATAATGCAGGGAAAAATCTTTGTTGAAAGCATTGAAGGAAAAGGAAGCACTTTCTATGTTGAATTTTATAATGTTCCAATAGCTGCTACTGAAGAACTTCCTGAAGATACAAGTACTGCTTATTTTAATAAGTACAACTTTTCTAATGAAAAAATACTTGTTGTAGATGACATAGAAACTAACCGCTTTTTATTAGAGGAATTACTTTCAAATGCCGATCTTAGAGTTATAACTGCTAAAAACGGATTTGAAGCAATAAAAGTATTTGAGCAAGATAAGCCTGACTTGACAATTATAGACTTGGTTATGCCAGAAATGGACGGTACCCAGTTGTCATCAAAACTTAAAGAAAATCCAGAGTTTTGCTGCATTCCGATTATTGCCCTAAGTGCTTCTACCGTACAAGACATACCTAATGGATGCAAATTGGATGATTATTTAATGAAGCCTGTTAGTGCTGACCAGCTATTTAGTAAAATATCTAAATATATTAAAAATAAGGCTGAAAAAGATATGCATCTTTCCTATAAGACTAACGGTGCAAAGATGATCACAGCCACAATTGATTCTGATAAACTTATTGATTTGAAGAATAAAGTGACACCGTTGATTAAAAAATTGGAAAACTCAATAATTATAGGTAATGTAAAAGACTTAGCCAAAATATTAATTTCATTTGGAGAACAGCATAATTTGAGTTTTATATCCAATGAAGGTGAAGAACTGATTAGATATGCAGAAAGTTATAATATAATTAAAATTAAATCAAGCTTAAGTAAAATAAAAAGATTAACTTTGGAGGATGGACTGAATGAGTAACATTAATAGCGACTTGATATTGATAGTAGATGACAATCCAAATAATATACAGGTAATAGCTACAATTATGTCTGAAACCGGATATGAACTTGGCATTGCAATGAGTGCTACTGAAGCCTATAAATTTCTTGAAGAAAACATTCCAGAACTTATTTTACTGGATGTTGATATGCCAGAAATTGACGGTTTTGAGGCGTGCAGTACACTAAAAAAAAGTTCAAGGTATAAAGATATACCCATAATATTTCTAACTGTGAAAGATGAAAAAGATGATATTGTAAAAGCATTTGATTTAGGAGCTGTAGACTATGTAACAAAGCCATTTAATAGAAAAGAATTAGTTTCCAGAGTAAAAACACATATTTCATTAAAGAAGACAAAAGATGAACTTAAAAAGAAGAATCTTGAACTTGAAAGAACATTAGAAATGAAGGACGAGTTTCTGTCCCTAATATCACACGAATTTAGAACTCCTCTCAATGTTATTAGTTCAGCAATCCAAGCCATGAACTATATTTGTTGCAATGAATTGTCAGATAAGGCAAAAAAGTATTTACGTATGATAAGGCAAAATACCTTTAGGCAACTAAGGCTGGTTAATAATTTGCTAGATATCACGAGAGTGAATGCAGGACGAATTAAAATTAATAAGAAAAATACAGATATTGTGTTTTTGACAAAGTCTATAATAGAGTCAATATATACCTATGTAGCTCTGAAGTCTATTGATTTAACGTTTGTACCTCTAATTGAAAAGAAAATTATAGGAATCGATGATGAGAAATATGAAAGAATACTTTTAAATCTTCTTTCTAATGCCATTAAATTTACTTCTGAAGGCAAACCCATTATTGTAACCTTAAGTTCTATAAATGATAAGATATGTGTTGAAGTTAAAGATAATGGTATAGGTATCCCAAAAGATAAGGTAGACATTATCTTTGAAAGGTTCGGTCAGGTAGACAGTTCTCTATCAAGACAGGCAGAAGGCGCAGGCATTGGCCTGTCGCTGGTAAAGAAGTTTGTTGAAGCACTAGGAGGCAGTATATCTGTTAAAAGTAAGTTAGGTAAGGGCAGCGTTTTTTCTATTTTACTTCCTAGTGAAACTATATTTGAGGACCATATGGATAAAGAACCAGTAAATTTATTGGATAACCGACTTGTGCAAAACACAAGGATAGAATTTTCTGATATCTATTTGTGATGTATTTTGATAAAACTTCTCTTTAAATTATAACCTGCTGATAAAAGTAATTACTTTTATCATCAGGTTTTTAAATTTACTTTTACCTATTTTTCTGTATGCCAGTTAGCCAGAACATTTCTTATTTTTTGCTATAGATAAATGAATTATTAGTCTACGACAAGACTTACCCTCCTATTTTTTAGCCATTCACTTAATTAATCATATTACAAAACGCCTCATAAACTCATTATTGTATTTAGATGAATAAATCACATATAAAAAACTGCTATTTACAATGAAAATCTTACTCCAAATTAATCTGCAATAAATTAATATAAATTATTTTCTATTTTTATATAAAGCATACATTCTCGGCCGTATATCTACATGTAGAAATTAGCTTAACAACAAACGCAGTATATGTAAATTAATTAGTTTAATTTGCAGCCATTAAGCGAGGAAGGAGGTTCATATGAATTTTGATTATATTGAAAATCTGGTGAGAAGATGTAAAAATAATGATGAAACCGCAAAAGAAAAATTAGCTGATGAGTTTAAACCTTTAATCTATAATATTTCAAAGAAAACTTTTGTTGATGGATATAGCATTTATGATATTCAGCAGGAATGTTATAAATCACTTTTTAAATCTGTTTCCATGTACAATTTGGAGAAGCATAGATTCGTTGCTTATGCTACTAATGCAATAAAGAATAATGTAAATGATTTAATTAGGAAAATGAATTTTAGAAGCTCTACTGACAGTAATGATGCTTTAAGTTTTCATGATCACTTTGAAGAAGACATCCCTTCGCAAGAAACATCTATCGAGGCATCATTATGTGAAACCTGTGATTATGAAGATTTAGAGTTAGCTCTTAAGAATCTAAATGAAGAAGAAATTGAACTTATAAATTTTGTATTTTACAAAAATCATACTGTTAAGGAATATGCTTATTTTAAAGATATGTGCTATTCTACAGCCATTTTAAAAAAGAAAACTATTTTAAGAAAAATATTTAATAGCATCCCAGTATATTATTAAAATCCAACAGCTCCAAGGTTAACATTTACCTTGGAGCTGTTATTTTTATTATATA
The DNA here is from genome assembly GCA_963524945.1 of uncultured Clostridium sp. Lineage (GTDB taxonomy): Bacteria > Bacillota > Clostridia > Clostridiales > Clostridiaceae > Clostridium. The sequence continues at coordinate 453 of CAURJV010000086.1, read as the reverse complement.
TTATGCCATAAGTTTCAAATTTTAGCATTTCAATTCTAATTTATCAATTTTCTTAGTCTTTATGAGAAATAGAATAAATTTAAACAATACAAAAAAACTGCTTATTGGACTGTGTATTTCACCTATCTACAAAATCATCTGTAAATTTGACTCGATTATAATTTTTCCTGAATAATAAAAAAACCTAAAGCATAAAAGTATATTTAACTATACCTTTTCTACTTTAGGTTAAACAATTTGGTGGCTCACCCGGGAATCGAACCCGGGACACCATGATTAAAAGTCATGTGCTCTACCGACTGAGCTAGTGAACCAAAATATTGGCAGGGATAGCAGGATTTGAACCTACGAATAATGGAGTCAAAGTCCATTGCCTTACCGCTTGGCGATATCCCTACATGGGGTGAACGATGGGACTCGAACCCACGACAACCAGTGCCACAAACTGGCGCT
>CAURJV010000085.1:0-20299 GCA_963524945.1 uncultured Clostridium sp. | reverse complement strand
TGTTGCAGTTCCATTCATTTTACCATTTTTAAACTGACCTATATATTTATCTCCACTTGCACTAGTATATGTTCCTGCTCCTTCCCTTAATCCATTCTTATACTCTCCCTCATATTTAGAACCATTAGAGTCAGTATATGTTCCTGTTCCTTCCTTTTTATCATTTACAAATTGACCTTCATACACATTACCATTAGATTCAGTATATGTTCCAGTACCATCAAGTTTATTATTCTTGAACTGTCCTACATATTGATCTCCACTTGCATAAGTATATGTTCCTGTCCCTTCTCTTTGCTTATTATTCATCTGTCCTACATATTTGTCTCCATTCGGATATGTAACTGTTTTTTCTTTATTCGAGTCACATGCAATAAATATACCTGAAACAAGTATAAGAAAAACTCCACTCATAATGCCAGTATAAAGTCTTTTGCTAAAAACTCCATTTTTCATTTTACTACCCCTTTTCTAAACATCTTTCACTTTATTTTACATATTTCTTACATTAAAGTAATTATACCATATATTATTAATCCTTGGTTACAGATTTATCACTCACTTATGATATTATTCTCCATAAATTATTCTAAACTTACAGAAAAAAAGATCCTCGACATTCCTGTCGAGGGTTTCATCGTGGAAGTGAATCATAATCTTTAAAATTCACTATCTACACTTAATATAAAATTCTTAACTTGTCCATAATAAAAATTTTATCTAATTGTCTACCTTAAAGAGAACATATAGTTAATCTCTAGTCGATTCTTTTATATACTTCTTCTCTTCAATCTTCAATAACTGCATTTATTATATATATCAGTTTAAGCAAGATGCTAGAATCCCCGCTCCAAGTAATCCTGCATCATCACCTATTTTAGCCAATTTAATATTTACATTGATATTGTTAAATACTCTTAGCTTAACTTCATTAATTAATTTTTCTAAGTAATTAGAATTGTTTAATATAACTGATCCTCCAAGTACTATAACTTCTGGATCTACTGTAGTTATTATATTAGCAATTGCTTTAGATAAATTTATAGACCACTCATTTAAAACCTCTCTGCAATTTACTTCTCCATCCTTAGCTCTGTCAAAGACATCTTTGGCAGTGAGTTCCTGTCCTAACTTCTTACTAGCAATTCTAGAAATACTTACTCCACTGCACTGCCCTTCCAATCCTCCAGCGTTTAAGCCCGCATGGCTATATTCATCTTCATTTATTATCATGTTGCATACTTCCCCAGCTATGTTATTAAAGCCATTAATTATCTCATTTTTATAAACAAATCCGCCACCTACTCCTGTTGATAGAGTAATATAATATACACTTTCAGCATTTTTAGCCGCTCCTATCTTAGCTTCACAATATCCAGCCACATTTGCATCATTATTTACAGTTGTAGGTAATTTAAAATGCTCCTCAAAGTATTTTTTTATTTCAAATCCTTCCCATCCTTTTAAATTAGGTGGATTAATTATTACTCCATTTCTTATATCTAAAGGACCTGGACATGCCACGCCAATAGCCTGAATATTATATATATTCCACTTTTCCCTAATGATTTTTATTAAATTATCTACATTATACTTCGCACCTTTTTCAACAATATTATCTATTTTAAATTTATCAATTAAATTATATTCATTATCTAAAATAGCGGCTCTTAAATTGGTACCTCCTATATCAATTCCTAAATAATAATTCATCTTGACCTCCTAAAATATTAACAAAACTATTTGATTAAATAAAAACTTCTACGATATTTTTTTAATTGCGTACTTACTTAAAATTGTTACTTCTTATTCGTTCTAAGCTTTTTATAAGTTTATTTTATTAAAAGCCGAGGATTTATCTCGGCTTTTTTACTATTTTTTCTTTAAATCATTGATTTCTTTCTGCATATATAATATCTCTTTAGCTAAAGATAAAATTATTTCTGATGCCATTAATTGATCTTCAGCATGCATAAGTATTAGTGAAAGCTCTTGCTTATTTCCTTTTGCTTCTTCTTGTATAAGTTGTGCATGTGACTTATGCCCTTCTCTCATAAACACAGATGCATCTTCAAGTAATTTTTCTGCCTCTTCTACATTTCCACTTCTTCCTTTAATTAAAGCCTGGATTCCCATACTCTTTGCCGTTCCAACATTACTAATAATATTGAAAGCTATTAACTCCATTCCTTCCATCTTAAACCACCTTATTTCATTAAATCTATAGCGAAAGTTAAAACTTTATCGGCATTCATTCTGCCATAATCCACCATACTAATAACTTCTACTGATATCTTATTTTCTACTGTCTCTTTTATACTATCTTTCAAAAATCCAATTTGAGGTCCTAGTAGAATTACATCTGCACTTTGCCAACATTGAGATAAATCTGTCGAAGGTATAGCTTCTATTGTTACTTCTATACCCTTTTCTCCTGCTACTCTAATCATCTTTTGTACAAGCATTGATGTTGACATTCCTGCATTACATACTAACAATATCTTTTTCATAACAAAACATCTCCCTTTTATCTTTATATTCTTTCTATTTATTCTTCAACCTGTTTTTTCTCTGAAACCTTTAAAAAAGGAATATACAGTAAGACTGTAAGTACAATCATAATTATTTGAAATACTGAAGCTCTCCAATCTCCACCGGTTGCTAGAAATCCTGATAAAATTGGTGGAGTCGTCCAAGGTGTTTGAATTACTACTGGTGACATCCATCCGGCCTCAGTCACTAAGTATGCAATAGTTAAGCAAATTGGTGAAGCTAATACAAATGGAATCATTAGTGTTAAATCAAATACTATTGGTAAACCAAATATAACTGGCTCATTAATATTAAATATACCTGGTGCTGTGGAAAGTTTAGCAATATCTCTATAATCCTTTCTCTTTGAGAATAAGAATATAGCAATTAATAACGCAATAGTATTACCTGATCCACCCATTACCCCAAATGTATCCTTAAATGACATGCTAATTATGTGAGGGATAGGTTGACCTTGAGCAAAAGCAGTCATATTTTCATTCATAGCTGTGTATAATACTGGATCCATAATTGGCGCAATTACCCCTCCTGGATGTATCCCTATTGCAAATAATAAGTTAGACAACAGCATTAATATTATAAATCCTGGTAAACTAGTAACTAGAGCTACCAATGGTCGTTGTATTGTTTTTAAGATCAGTGAATTTATATCTGTCCCAAAAAGTTGCTTTATTGCAAATGACACTACAGCAAAAATTAGAATAGTAATCATTATAGGTATTAAACTATTAAAAGACTTTGTAACGGCTGGAGGTACTGCTTCTCCACCTATATTAATCTTAAGTTTTTCATTTTTAGATAACCACATAAATAATTCAGTTGATAATAGTGACATTATAATACCTACGAACATTCCACCTGAATTAGTAGAACTGTAAGAAATAACTCCTGCAACTTTAACTGCCTCTTTAACTCCTACAGGTGTAGTTGAAATCACAAATGGTAATAAAATAACAAATATTGAAATAGCTAGAAGAGCTGGTGCTATTGGATTTTCAAATTTCCTATTTATTGCTAGATGATATGCACATGCACCCGCTAGCAATACTGCTAAGAAGTTTAAAGTACCATTATTAATAGATGTTCCAACATCTTGCCAAGTAGTTAATGTTGCTGGATTAATTATTTTAGACATAAATCCTGTCGGTTCAATAACAACATAGTTAATGAAAATCATTAAGCCTGCAATAATAATGAATGGAATTAGTGATGCAAATGCATCTCTAAGTGATCTTAAGTGTATTTCTCCACCTAACTTTTGCGATACTTTCCCTAGTTTTTCAAAAAATTTGTTCATCAATGTTCCCCCTTTTTTTATTCTTCAAAACCATTATTTGTAGCTAACAGTTTATAAAACTCTCCACTTTTCTTTACTGTTCTCTTTTGAGTTTTTAAATCTAAACTAACTAAACCATACCTATTTTTATATGCATTCATCCATGACCAACAATCAATGAATGTCCATAGATGATATCCTTTTATATTACATCCTTCTTCGATTGCTTTATGAACATATTTTAAATGTCCCTTAATAAAATTAATTCTGTATTCATCATTAATTTGTCCATTTTCAAGAAAACGTTCTTCATCTGTAACGCCCATACCATTTTCAGATATAAAAGCTTCTATGTTTCCATAATTTTCTTTAACATCATTGCAAAGATCTAGTATTCCCTTCTCGTATATTTCCCATCCTCTATAATTATTAAACTTTCTTCCTGGCATTATATATGGATCAAAAAACCATTCTGGCATAAATGGAGAATTAGGATTAACAGCATTTTCTCTAGCCTTTGCTCTTCTTGGCTCATAATAATTTATTCCTAAAATTTGAGCTGTATTTTCTTTAATTATTTTTAGCTCATCATCTGTATATATAGGAATTTGGTTATATTTTTTAAGAGTATCTACTAACTTCTTAGGAAATTCGCCTTTTACACAAGGATCTAAGAAGCTCCTATTATAAAATAAGTCACAATATTCTGCTGCCTCAACATCATACTTATTTGAACTTCTTGGATAAGTAGGACTAAGATTTAATATTACTCCAATTTTAGATTTTAGATTGTGTTTTTTAAATCTTTCAATGGCTTTTGCATGTGCAAGAATTGTATTAAAAGCTACTTGTGCGCCCCTTTTAAAATCTATTATGTTTGGATAGTGAAAATCTTGTAAGTACCCTCCAAGTACTGGTCCTAAAGGTTCATTAAATGTAAACCAATGCTCTGCTCTGTCTCCAAATAATTCAAAACACTTATCTGCATAGTTCACATATGCCTCAACGACCTCTTTACTTTCCCATCCTCCCTTTTCCTGCATTACTAACGGCATATCAAAGTGATATAAGTTAATAAAAGGCTTTACATCATTAGCTATAAATGAATTAATTACATTATTATAAAATTCAACTGCTTTTTCATTAACTTCTCCATCTCCATTTGGAAATAATCGAGCCCACGAAATAGACATTCTAAATGAATTATGTCCAAGTTCCTTCATTAATTTGATATCATCTTCATACCTATAGAAGAAATCTGAAGTAATATTTGGTCCAACTTCATCATAAAATCTGTTTTTTTCTAATTGAAACCAATGATCCCAAATAGTTTTTCCTTTATCAGTATTACCTTTGCCTTCTGATTGCTCTGCTGATGAGGCACTCCCCCACCAAAATCCTTCTGGAAATTCATAAAATTTTTTCATAAGTAACTCCCATCTTATATATATTATGTTTCTCGTCTCGAGCAGAAAACATTTTCAATTATGATTATATATGTCCTTTTAAAAATAATCAATACCTTTTTTCAAAAGATATATACCTTTTATAAAAAGATATATAAATACTTGTATATTTTTATTTATATCTGATATATAATATATGTGTGGAAACAATTGAGAAAGGAAGATTATATATGCCGCCTAAATACAAAGTAGTATATGAAGATATAAAGAATAAGATAAATAACTATATTTATAAAACCAATGAGAAAATTCCAGATGGAGACTCTTTAGCTGAATGCTATAATTGCAGTAAACTTACAATAGCTAAAGCATTAGATTTATTAGTTCAAGAAGGTATGCTAATAAGACGACAGGGCTCTGGTACTTATGTTAAGGAAAATCTGTCCAACAGGACTACTATAGAATTAGATAATATTTCAGGTTATTCTAAAAAATTTAGTAAAGAGCATCTGAAATCAACGGTGATAGATTTTTCTATTATCACACCACCTAAAGAAATTGCAGAAAAACTTAACATCACTGATGAATATATATATAAAATCTTACGATTACGTTCTGTGGATAATGACCCACAAATACTAGAAGAAACTTATATGCCTATTTATGTTATACCTGGACTAAAAGAACAACATTTAGAAGGCTCTATTTATGATTACATAACTAATGAACTTGGATTTAAAATTCAAAGTGCCCACATCTCTATAAAAGGTGATGAGGCTAACTCTAACGATAAACTTTATTTAAATTTGACAGAGTCTGACTTTATTATAGAACTTGAGAAAATATGTTATTTAGAAAATGGTAAGATTTTCGAATATTCGAAAACGCATCATAGATATGACGTCTTTAAATTCAATACTGTTTTAGTAAATAATATTTAAATTAATTCCTTCTTCTGTGTAGATTATTGTATTATCATCTAATTAAAATTCATGATTTGTGGACTACCAGTGACAATAAAAACCCACGACCATTTGTAAGCAGCTATTTAAGCCACATACAAATGGTCGCGGATTTGAAATTGACTAATATTTAAACAAATTAACGTTTTTTTGTAATTCTATTGATAAATCATTCAATACATTTGCCAAACTTGCCATATCGGTTATACCTAAAACCTGTTCCTCTACAGATGCAGATACTTCTTCTGCTGAAGTTGATGATTCTTCTGTTATAGCTGAAACATTTTGTAACGATGCATTTAGATGTTCTACTTGTTCAATTACCTTATTTATTTTACTGCTCGTTGATTCAATTTTAGATACCATATCATTTATTTGCTCATAAATCTGCGTAAAAGAATCTTGTGTTTGTCTTGTAGCCGCCTCTTGCTCGTAAATGGTCATTTCACTTTCTTTCATTTGGGTTACAGTTTGTCCAACAGCTGCCTGAATTTCTGAAATTGTTGTAAATACCTCTCCAGTTGATTTAAGAGAAAGCTCAGCCAATTTTCTTACTTCCTCAGCAACTACCGTAAATCCTTTCCCATGTTCACCAGCCCTGGCAGCCTCAATTGCAGCATTCAAAGCCAACAAGTTAGTTTGCTCAGCAATACCGTTTATGGTCTCTGCAATCTTATTTATCGAATCTGTTTTCAACACTAATCCTTCAACAGCATTTTTAACTTCTTTAGATATATCTACTGTTTGGTTCATATGAATAGTTTGGTTTTTGATTATATTTTGCCCCTCGTATACAATTTTTCCAACCTGCTTTCCATTTTCAATCAAATTATTTAACTCAACAGAAGTATCCTGGGACATTTTGTTTATATTATCAGCCATGTTGCTTAGAGAATATACTTCTTTAGCGACTTCCTGATTACCAATAGCCATTTCTCCAACTATAGATGCCATTTCTTCAGAAGATTTACTTATTTCTTTGGCGCCAACAGATAATGTTGAGGCTTTCTCACTTAATATATTGGAACTTTGGGCTACTTGAGAAATCGTTTTTCTAGTCTTTCCTAACATCAAATTAAATTTTTGTGCCATTAAACCAAGCTCATCTTTATTTGATAGTTCAACTTTTTGTGTTAAATCTCCCTCTGCCTCTGCGATATTCGATAACTTTAAGGTTAACATTCCAATAGCCTTAGTAATATTTCGTGAAATTATTAAAGCTAAAAATACAGCAAGGATTAATCCAATTACTCCCCCGCCAATCATAACAATTCTTGTATTTCTTTCAGTTATCTTTAAATTTTCAGTACGTTGATCCAATAAACTACTCTCTTCCTGTTGGATATCACTGATCAATTTTCTCATATCGTCCATTGACTTCTTGCCATTTTGAGACATTTCAAAATTTATAACATCTGTTATATTTCCTTGATTCGAATTAACCTTTTGACGAATAGTTATCAAAGAAGAACTTTCTGATTTTGACCAATCTTGATAATCCTTGAACAAATCATCTATCCTTTGTTGTTGTTTAGAATTATCGGAAGTTAGTTCTTTTATCTTCTGAATATGTTTTTGAAAATCGATCTCGCCCTGATTATATGGCTGCAAGAACGTGTCTTGACCTGTAATAGCATATCCTCTTGAACCTGTTTCCATGTTAACTAAGCTTTCCAAAATATTATCTGCCTCACCAATAACCTGATATGTATGAATGTTCCAAGCAACAGACTGAGACTCCTCATTAAAATTCCTATAAGAAAAAGATAAAACTAAAATCATAATTAAAGTGATAATTCCAAAGCCTAAGTATAACTTAGTACCTATTTTAAATTTATTTAACATTTATAACACACCCTCTTCTCTTTTAAATTTCGCTTATAAATTTTTACATTAACTATATTTACTCCAATAAATAAACTACATTAAATTAACTCCTGTCCATTAATTTAATGTAGCAAATTAATTAGAACTTATATATTAAGTCGTGATATTTCAATACTTAAAAAGTACTTAAATATTAAGCAAAAGTAAACGCTTATCATTAGCTTTCCATTTAGATATTTATATCACTTTAAATTGGCAGCAACAGATTTAATAGCTTCATGAGGAATTCTTAAAATCTCGTTATCTATACCAACCCAAAATTCTAGAGTATTAGTATTAAGTCCTATCTATATACCTATTAGTAATAAGTATAACAAAATACTACTAATTTACAATGTATTTTTTATAATTCCTTAAATTACACATTTTGCTTCAATTTACAACAAAATTAGCACCCTTACCTAAATATACTAAAGATTTGATTGCTTATAAAACTTCTTCATCAGTACAATTATACGTAGATTTATAATTAGAAATAAATCCTACAATTTTATCTACCTTTATAACAGGTACTTCGCAATTTTCAACACCTTCAACAATGTTTTTTTCATTTGAGAGTACTATTGCCGCTAAAGCAGTATATCTTTTTTCTTTAAAATTCTCTTTTAATATATCATGTCTGTCTACTTAAGCTACAAGACTTAACATTATAATCTACTCTTCTCCAAATTCCAGCACTATCAATTATTATCTTAAGCCATTCTCTCCACCTTCAATTTTATTCTCTATATGAAATATTCCGTCAGGCCCAATTATTGTGGCATAAAATTCATGACTTTCAATTCTCTGATTTAAATTTACATTATGTATAACCTTATATTCACTTGGAAGAAATTTAAAATTATAAGCAAGACTTTCTTCCCCTCTTTTTCCACACTCATTGATTGTAATTTAATAACATCTGCATAAATATTTATTTATATTATAGATATTCAAATTTAGCAAAAATAAAATTTACAAATCAAAATAGCCCCCGAAAATTCAAATTTTAGATTTTCGTGGGTTTCATTGATGGAGGCGAAGCATGACCTTTGAAATTCACCAATAAATTTCATATCATTTTAGACCTCAATGTATTTATATTAATAATTTTACTTATGAAATCCGCCTCATTAATTTATTAATGTATATGGATAATATTCCTTATAACTTTCTAAATTGTTTAATTTTTCATATTTAATAACATATTTTTTATCTTAGTGTCAGGTATAAATATTCATATTAAAACACAAAAGTTAGCACGGAAATAAAACTCCATACTAACTTTTAATAAAATAAAAAAGCTAGGGATATTCTCCAAAGCTTTTTCTTATTTTATAGCTAACTAACTTTTTATCATAGATATTAAATAATTGTATTGATACTATTCACTCTTGAGTGCATCTATAATATTCTCCCTTTTTACTCTTGAGCTAGAATAAAGCATTGCTACACCCACAATTATAAATACAGAAACTACAGCTGATAAAATGCTTACCCATGGAAGAATAAAATGAAAATCAAATTTTCCCATGATTATTCTATGAATTAAATACATTATTCCAATGCTTACTGGAAGTCCATATGCAAGTGATTTAATGCCATAGAATATACTTTCATAGTTTATCATTTTATTGAAGCTTTTTGGTGTCATTCCAACAGATTTTAACATGGCAAACTCTCTCTTTCTAAGAGTAACACTAGTGGATATTGTGTTAAGTATATTTGCAACGCAGATAGCTATAATTAGTGCAACAAATCCATATCCAAAAACTGACATAAGTACAATGATCTGATTTTCTCTTTGTCTACTCATAAATACATTTTGAATAGACATTCTATTGTCACCTCCAGCATTTATAATAGTTTCAATATCTGTCTGAAGCGTTACAGGATCATTACTCTTTATAAATAAGTTTGTATCTATGCTTTCAACTATATTCCCACGAACACCTATTATTTTATCAAATACTTCTCTAGATACTATAATGTTAAACCCTGGATTTGCCTCTTGAGAAAAAACTCCTGTCGGTAATTTATCTGTAGCAGCTGCTATTTCCACTGATGTTAGCGGCTCATCTTTTTCTGTTTCAAAGTTATGATAAAGTAAATCTAGCTTTTCTCCCTTATTTACTTTTACGGCCTTTGTTTGAATATATTTTTTAGTCTGCATATCTTTATATTTAACTGTATCAATAACTATTGCAGAAATCTTATTTGTATCTTTTAATAAGTTAAAATCTACTCCAACTTCTTTTGCATATATTTTAAGAGCTTCGTTATCTAATGCATTTACATTAATACTATAAGGATATGCTCCATTTTTCATTATACTTTTGTCGTCACCTTTCAAGTAGTTTGCCATGGAGTTTTCATTAATCCATACCCTTGCATCAAAAGTATTTACTTGGTTAAGCTCTTTTATATTATCAAGAGTGCTTATTTTTTTAACTGTATTGTTTTTTTCCTCTACATTTTTACCTGTAACCAATACATTTATATCAAAATTTATTCCATCTTGACTTAAAATAACAGACTTCTTTAAATCCGAAGCAAAAGAGTTTACACTTAAAAACAATACCATACTGATAGTCAAAGAAAATACTGTTGCCTTATATCTACCTTTATTTCTTTTTAAATTCTTAAGTCCTATATTTCCCTCAATACCAAACACTTTTTCTGTAAACCTTGAAGTTTTTATCTCTTTACCTGTTAATTTTATATCCGAGGTTTGACGAATAGCATCGATAGCAGATATACTTGAAGCTCTTTTTGCAGGAATATATGTTGATATTAGTATAGTAAGAGCAGAAACTACAATGGCAGCAATAACAATTAATGGGGATACAACTACCCTAAAGTTTTCAGTAACTCCCAAAACACCCCTAATCATAGAGTTTACACATAGGAACGTAATGCTCATACCTAAAAATCCGCAAATAATTCCAATTGGAATACCTATTACTCCTATAACTGCTCCTTCAAAAAACACTGAATCTCTCTTTTGTCTTTTAGTAGCTCCTACACTTGATAGCATTCCTAAATACCTTGAACGTTCTGATACAGAAATAGCAAAAGCATTATATATGAGCGAAATAGATCCAACCATTATTATTATAATCATTATAGCTGATAGACCAAGAATCATATTATGCATTGAATCATCCTTAACAACTCCATGATATCTAAGTAAGCTATTATTAAACTCTACTGTTTTTATTTTATTTTGTACTGCTATATCTTTTGCATGATCAAATAGTCCTCTGTTAATACTTTTTAATATTACAAACGCATTTTCTTTTTCCTTGGAAGTAACATTATTTTCATCTACATAACCAAGTACTGTAAAACCTGGAGCCCATGTGGGCTCAAACTTAGGACGCTTTATTATTCCTACAATTTTATAAGTTTTTGTTTTTTCCTTTGTTAAAGTTTCTCCAAGAGTATCTTTATTCTTTTGAAAATAATCGTTCTGCGTCAAAACTCTACTGTCGTTTTGATTATCTTTCGAATATCTCTTGCCAATATCAGCAGTTAGAGTATCTCCTATTTTGTAGTTAACTTTAGCATTGTTTATAATGTCCTCTGAAATTACAACTTCATTTGTAGCTTCTGGGAGCCTCCCCTTACTTAATTCAACTGGGAACTTCCTAAAACCTTCTTTGTTGTACTCCTGTATAAATAAGTAAGGTTTACTAACATTTTTACTTCCATTTAACACTGCATATCCTAAATCCCTACTCAAAATAACATTCTTCGTATTTTTATCACTTTTTATTGATTGGAGCTGAACGTTATCAATATCTTTATAGACAACATGCCACTCCCCTTCATTAGCTATACTTTGTCTTTGCATTACATCCATAAAAGAAACTACGAGAGTAGCCACACCAGTTACCATTGCCGCTGAGATAATTACACCTATTATAGTTACAATTGTTCTCTTTTTATTTAATTTTAAATGCCTTAAAGTCAATTTATTTATTATATTCATGAGCGAACCACCTCATCCTTTTTAATTTCACCATCTTCTATTGCTATGATTCTGTCAGCTTGTAATGCAATACGCTCATCATGAGTAATTATTATAAGGGTTTGGTTAAAAGTTTTGTTAAACATTTTTAATAAATCAACTATTTCACTACTATTCTTACTATCTAGATTTCCAGTTGGCTCATCAGCAAGCATTATAGCCGGATTACTTATAAGAGCTCTTCCTATAGACACTCTTTGTTGTTGTCCACCAGAAAGTTGGTTAGGCAAATGATTGAGCCTTTTCTCTAAGTTAAGTATTTTTATTATCTCATCAAACTGCTTCTTATCTACTTTGTGTCCATCAAGCAGTAGTGGGAGAGTAATATTTTCTTCTACATTGAGTACTGGAATAAGATTATAAAATTGATATATAAGTCCGATTTGTCTGCGCCTAAAGATAGCCAGCTGTGTTTCATCTAAATTATAAATATCAGTGTTATCTACTAAAACCTTGCCACTAGTCGGTCTATCTACTCCTCCAAGCATATGAAGCAAAGTTGATTTTCCAGAACCTGATGGTCCAATAATTGCAACAAATTCTCCTTTTTCTACTGAAAAGGATACATCATTAAGTGCCTTCACCGCAGTATCCCCACTGCCATATACCTTAGATAAGTGTTCTATTCTTAGTATTTCCATCTTAAAACCTCCAAGTTTTTTTATCATGGTTTTAGTATATATAGTTCAGATGACTTTACAGTGACTTTATTATTACAATTTAGTCACTTATGAATATTTAAGCTTTAAATTTTGTTTGATATAAATATCTATCCTTTATACCGTTACCTTATAAAATTTTATAATAAAACATGTCCCCTCATTTTTCCTGCTGCTTACATTTATATCTCCATTTTGACTTGTAACAATTGTTTTAGCCATAGCAAGACCTATTCCCACGCTATCTTCACCTGCATTTTTGCCCTTATAAAATCGCTTGAAAATATATGGTAAATCTTCTTTTTCTATTCCACTTCCGTTGTCTAAAATCTTTATTTCTGTAAACAAAGGATTTTCATCAAAGAAGATAGATATTCTTCCATCTTCTCCAGTATGCTCTATACAATTTTTTATTATGTTAATTAAAGCCTCTGTAGTCCAGTATAAATCTCCAGTAAAGCTTACATTACTACCGCCTTCTATCACTAGTGTTTGATTCTTAATTTCTATAGGAATCAGAAGAGGCTCAGTTGATTTTCTAATTAGTTCTGATACAGCTACTCTATCCTTTTTAAAGCTCACCGTTCCAGCATCTATTTTAGATAGCTTTAGTAAAGAAGTTAACAGCCACTGCATACGATCAAGCTGCATTTCAATATTATTAGTAAATTCAATTCTTTTTTCCGCCTCTAGGTCATTATTGCTTAATAAGTCTGACATAACCCTCATAGATGTAAGCGGTGTCTTCAGCTGATGGGATATATCCGATATTGCATCAGCAAGCTGCATTTTCTCTTTTTTAAGAAGTTCCCCTTGCTTTGAAAGCATAAGAGTTACCTTATAAATCTCATTTTTAAGAATGCTTAGTTCTCCCTCTTCATTATCTCTAATATCCAGTGAATACTCTCCATTGCAAATACGCCTCAAATAACCAGAGAGTTTCTCAAGCTCTCCATATTCTCTTTTAATAAACCAAAAACTACTAACAAACAAGATAACAAAGGCTATAAAAGAAATTATTCCTGCTAGAGCATTCAAGAAAAAAATACAGGCTGCTGCTATCGTAGATACTATAAAAGCAATAATAAAGTACACTCTAACCTCTCTATTTCTTATCATTTTAATCACCAACCTTATATCCCAAACCCCTGACTGTCTTTATAATTGTAGGCTTTTGTGGATCATCTTCCAGCTTTTCTCTTATCCTTTTTATGTAAACCGTTAGCGTATTATCATTTACGAAATCTCCTGCTACATCCCATATTCCCTCTAAGATTTGATTCCTTGATAAAACCTGCCCCGGATTATTTGCAAAGATTAGCAATAGACGATACTCAAGCGCTGTTAAGGTAATTTCTGCATCATTTTTATATACCTTTGCATCAAGAGTATTAATACGAATATTATTTAATTCTAATATTGCTTTTGAACTGCTGTCCTTACCATATCTGCGTATTACAGACCTTATGCGAGAAATAAGTTCTCTGATACGAAAAGGCTTTGTTATATAATCATCTGCACCAATATCAAGTCCCATTACTACATTAACTTCATCATCGCAAGCAGTTAGAAATATGACAGGTGTATCATCTTTTTCTCTAACTATCTTACATAGTTCATATCCACTTCCATCAGGCAGGGATAAGTCAAATAAGCATAGATTAAATTTATTATCTTCTATGACACCCTTAGCTGAGGAAATATCATAACAAACCATTGTATCAAAACCCTCCTGCTTCAAGGAATATTCTAGTCCAGATGCAATAATTTTATCGTCTTCAACTAGTAAAATTTTCAAGTTATATCACCTCTCTTATAGATTTAACACTATTATAACAGCCTATACGATTTTTAAGTGACTAAATTGTAATAAAACAAAAATTGCAGTTATTTTAGACTCATGCAAAGTAAGTAAAACAACTGCAATCTAATAATCTAAATCTATACAAACTAAAATAACCCACGAAAATCCAATATTTAGATTTTCGTGGGTTTCATGGTGGAGTCGAAGCGTGACCTTTAAAATCCACCAATAAATTTCATATCATTTTAGACCTCAATGGATTCGTATTAATAATTTTACCTTTACTAATGATGACTGTAAAGAAGAAACTACTTCCACTTGGCTAATTTTAGTAATGCAATTTGGACTAAAAGCTAGTATTTTCAAGCCGTTTGAAAACTTTAAGCTTAAAATGAAACAAGTTTACCTTATAACTGTTATGCAATTTTATTTTAAAAGTATATAACTGAGGAGATAAACAAAAAAGGCCGTGACATACACAACCCAATACTTTTCATTATAATCCAATCAAGTTTTAATTATTTTATGCAAGAAATAATTATATCTCTATCCTGTTTCTTCCAGAACTTTTAGCTCTATAAAGAGCCTGATCTGCCATAATAATTAAGTCTTCAGGTTGTATTTGCATATTAGGGATAGCAACAGCAACTCCAATAGATACTGTAACACTTCTATGTTCTGAAGCTTCATGCAAAATGCCTAATTTTTCTATATCTTTTCTTATATTTTCTGCTATATACTTTGCCTTTTCTAAATCTGAGTTTGAAATTAAAGCAATAAATTCTTCTCCACCATATCTTGAAACAACACTATTTGATTGATTAACTACATTCTTAATAATCATTGAAATGTTCTGAAGACATTTATCTCCTTCTACATGACCGTATTTATCATTGTATTCTTTAAACTTATCTATATCAATCATAAGAATTGCTAAACAATTATTAGCTTCTTTGCTTTTCTTCCATTCCTCAGTCAATACCCTATCAAAATGGCGCCTATTATAAACGTTAGTTAAAAAATCAAATTTAGAAATTTCATCTATCGAATGTCGAACAAAATTAAGCTTATTTTCCATTATGTCTGACATTTTTACCATTCTCTTCATTTGTTCTAAAAGTTCCTTATATTCACCTACAAGAGTTCCATATAATTCTCTATCCTTTTCAGTTTCAATAACACTAGATTCCAATATTGAAACTGAATTTTCAAGGATTTCTTCTTCTTTTATAAAGATAGATCCCATAAGTTTCTCCTCCTTATTGCTATTACTATAAATCTAACATTATATGAAGCCAAATTATTTAATTTACGACAATATTAAATTCAATAAATTCAAGATCTTCCTTAAATTCTTCTCCACATTCTATCGCTATATCATTATCTTCTGAAGCAATCCAATGAATTTTTATATTTTTTCCTTTCTCGACTTCCTCATCAAATAAATCTAAAATAGTCATAAAAATTTTAGAGGTACTTGAATTAAAATAAATCATCTCAAATTCTATTATAGTTTCTTCTTCTGCAAGCTGCTCAAGATATTCTTTAATCCAGCTCATTACTGGTTCATAAAACTTGGCTGCATTTTCCGGAAAAGATTCCCCTGAAATTATTAACTTTCTCTCATCATAATTTAAGTTAATATATGGTGTGGAAACTGTTTTTTCTATTATTAAACTATCCATTCCTTTTTTTACCTCCAAAAACTAGGACCTTTATTGAAAAAAATGAAAATTCATCATCAATTTTTTTAAAAGAACTTTCAATAGGTCTTCCTGACTTACGCGCCATTTCGATAAGTCCTAAACCAGCCCCTTTACTTCCTTCTAATTGCTCACTTTTTCTTCGCTTTTTATATAATTCCTTAAGTTCTTCTTGGCTAAGCCCCTTTAATTCATCCATTCTACTTTGTATTTTTTCAACATCACTATTGTAAACTTTATTTCCACAATAAACGTAAAAATTATTTTCCTCTTGTCCTATAACTAAAACACCAATTTTAAGTTCCTTTTCTAATTCCTTATCATTTAAAATCTTTTCTTGGGAATAGTTTAATACATTTTGCATTTGCTCAATAAAAACTGAAAATATTTTTTGGGAAGAACTCATATCTGCCTCTTCCATTTTCAAGTCAAGTCTTAATGTAGTTCCTATTCCTTCTATAGTTGACTGTGCTATTGGTCCACTATAACAAAATATTATTTTTTCTTTTTTGATATTGTTATAAAAATTATATAGATTAAAATTATTATCTAACACACAAATTCATCTCCTTTTCTCAAGTAATTATTTATTTTGAACTAATGTGTTTTAGGAACATAAAAAAATAACAATTTAATATTTTTATTTCATTTTAAATCCTAAAACAGTAATATCATCTCTTTGCTCTTCATTTCCTTTGTAATCTTCCATTGTGTTCTCAAACTTTGATTTTATTGATTCAAAATCTTTGAACTCACATTCTTTTATCATATTACACAATCTTTTTTTCCCAAAAGGATATTTTCTTTCTCCTCCACTTTGATGAATAAAACCATCAGTAGTAACTATAAATATATCACCTTCTTGGATTTGTATAATTTCATTCTTTAAATTTTCTTTTAATTCTATATCCCTATAACCAATCCCTCTAGTTTGAGGTTTAAAAACTTTAACCTCGCCCTCACGTTTAATGTATAACTCTATATTGGCACCTGCATATATAAGGCTGGCTTTTTTCTTTATAGAGAAAATTGCAATATCCAGTCCATCATCAACACTACTAGGATTTGAATTTTTATTAAGAGCTTGTCTTAGTTGAATGTGGAGTTCCTGTAGAATCATGCTTGGATCTTCTTTATTAATTGTGTTTACTATATTATGTAATATTGCATTTACCGTCATCGTCATAAACGCTCCTGGAACTCCATGACCCGTACAATCCCCTACTACAAACACTAATACATCCTCTATTTCCCTTAACCAAAAAAAATCTCCCCCCACTGTATCTTTGGGTTTCCAAATAACAAAGTTCTCCATAAATAACTTTTTTAATTCTTCTTTTGATGGAAGAATTGACTCTTGAAGCCTTTTTGCATATTCTATGCTATCATTGATTCTCTGGTTTGATTCTCTTAATTCTTGAGTTCTTATATTTACCTTATTCTCAAGTTCTTTATTCATTAAAATTGCTTGTTGGTATGGATTAGCAATTCTTTTAGAAATAAAATAAAATAAAATCATAAAAAATGCTAATACAAGAATTACATTTATAATTGTATTATTTCTTAGTGAATCAAGTAAAGAAATACTTTCCGTCCTTGGTATTTCATAAAATAAAGTCCAATCTCCAGAACTTAACTTACAATAAGAATAATCCACAATTTTATTATTCTCCTTAGAATATTGCGATACTTTAACTTCTTGTTTTGCATCTGTCGAATTATTTTCAATATTATTAACAACACCTTCAGGTACAAATTCACTATATTTTTTTCCTATATCCTCTACATTATCTGACAATTGAATTATTCCTTTATCATCTATAATCCAAAGGTTACTTTCTTTCCCAACCTTGAACTCTTTAAATTCATTTGTTATTTCATTAATGTTCATCCCAACCCCAGTTATACCAACTGGATTATCTACACTACCCATAATTGTATTTACAAAAAGAAATGTATTTTTTGTAACACTGTCATACCCAATATTAAAATCAATTGTTTTTTTAGATTTAAGTACACTCCAAAACCACTTATCTTCCGGATTATCTTCTTGTAAAACTATATAATTATCACCATTATCATTTTTTTTCGAATTAGCTCTATAATAATGTTTTGATTTTATAACAGCTGTAAAGAAATTATTATAATCATAAGAATTTGCAATGCTATCCATTTTGTTTTGTATTATTTTCCCATATTCCTTATCTTGCTCTTCGCCTTTTACCCATTCAATATTTAACGGATCTCTAGCAAAAATATAAGAAGTCTCAATTGCCCTGCTAATACGATTATCTATTTTAGCTGCCATTGATTTAACTATAAAGACGATATCTTGAGATTTGGCTTTATTTATAAGCGATTCTTTTGTGTTCGTATATCCCAAAATTGCAGTAATAATTACTGCAATACATATAATTGCACTAGCCATTGAAATTATTCTAAACATATTTTTTATATACGATCCACTATAGCCTGTAATTTTTTCTTTCATCATTTATTCC
This sequence comes from uncultured Clostridium sp., assembly GCA_963524945.1. GTDB lineage: Bacteria > Bacillota > Clostridia > Clostridiales > Clostridiaceae > Clostridium. The sequence continues at coordinate 1,536 of CAURJV010000085.1, read as the reverse complement.
TCATCTTATTTGAACACTTCACTTAATATATGTAAATATTTATCAAATTCTTATTTTCTCAATATATTATCTTCAAAATAATAACAAAATTAACCTATTGCTTTTTTAAATTATATACTATTTGGCATAAAAATACATCCTTAAAAATTTATATTATTAAACTTTCTATACTTAAATGAAATGAAAAATCTCTTAATATGTACTTGTTCGTGACTCCTCCACCTTCAAGCTCTGTTTCATTTCTATATACTAGAAGAGTCCTCCATTTAAAGTTCGAGTACTCTCAGAAACTCTATAACGCCCAAGTTTGCTCGATTTTTATTTTTAATACTCCATATAGCTTCCTCCAAAATTTATATATAATTTTTCTAATTTTTGTATAAATCACTTGACAAATTTACAGAAATTTGCGGTGTAGCCTCTTATGAAAATACATTTTTTATGAGGCACCTCACATATGCTAAAATTTTGGACTTCACATAAGGTTAATAAATTTGATCTACCACTATTATTTCGTTATACTCAAGCAAAACGTCATTATAGTATTTCAGATATTGTTTCACTAGCAGATCTTAGAGAAGTTTCTCCCGAGCTTCCGGAAGCAATCAGCATAAAAGATAAAGGAATTCTTATCTGTATTGGTAACAATGAAATGATTTATTACGGCTTTTGCGAAAGCCGTTCACGCCATAAATGGCGTTACCCTCTAGCATGTGGCAAAATTGATGAATATACACACAAAAATCAATTCTCACCATCTAAATATGGGCGAGTAATTTATACAAAACCGGAATGGGATTTACGTCTATTCACTCCAATACCTAGAGGTGCAAAGAAGTGGAAGGAAACCTATAAAACCAAAAACCTGTTCTGAACGATTATAAGCTTCATCAGATGCAAATTCGTGGTAAAAAACGATATTCATTTTTTACAATTATAATTGTTTTCATTATCTAATCTTATCCGAGCACTTATTTGCTTGAGGTTCTAGTATCTTTTCGAATTAAATATTTTTCTATCTTTCTCATAAATCTACTTCTTATCAAATAAAAATAGGCAAAGTAAATTACGATATATATGTACATTGAAATCTGATATCTGTATTTATCAGCATAAAGTGAAATTAAAACACCTGCATAAAGAACAATAGCTGAATATAAATTTAATTTTCCTAAATTACTTAAATACTCATCAACATTTGTAATTTCATATATCCTTTTTGTTTTCGATAATTTTTTATTAATTATAGCTTCTGGTTTTTTCAGTATGTAAAATACTCCATTAAAAGCATATATTAAAAAGATTATTGAACATGTAGCTAACGTAAAAATATAAAAATTCATGACTATCTCCTTCCATATATATTGTAATTAATTTTCCACATTCTATGTTTAATTTAACATTTGGCTTGCTAGAATTTAAGTGCAAATTTATTATTTCAGCGTATATACAGATAAACAACTTAAGAATTTTATTTGTACTTTGCAATAAATAACATACTAGAAAGTAGAAACATTTTTATGCAGCAGGCATTGA
>CAURJV010000084.1:0-22143 GCA_963524945.1 uncultured Clostridium sp. | reverse complement strand
AACTGATACTATATTTTCATTAGTGTTAGTATTTCCCGAAGATGTCTCTTTAGAATACTTAACTTTATTATTGTTATTATTAGTACTTGGCGAATTATCATGAAAATTTGAATTATTTTCCATATCAGCAGAGTTTTTATCTTTTATAGTTGATTTTCTATTATCAAGAGTATCGCTATCATTTTTGTTAGAAACAGGAGAAGAAATTGAATTATCATTAGTGAATTTATCTAATTCATCTTTTGAGGCATATGTCGTATTTCCTGCATCTATATTTTCTGGTTTATATGTATTATTTATAATTAGCTTAAAACTAGCGGTACCCAAAAGTATTAATAAGACAGCAGCTGCTTTTAATCCAAGTGGAGAATAATTTTTATTTGTTTTTTTTCTTAATTGTGAAGCATCATTTAGTAATTCCATTTTTAGCTTGTCTTTAAATTCTTCACTTGCTTTTATTTTGGAAAAAGAGCTCTTAATTTTATTCATATTCAAAATCCTCCTTTAGTATAGATTTTAGCAATTTTCGTCCTCTGCTAAGTTGTGAACCTACAGTAGATTCCTTTATGTTTAAAATATTAGAAATTTCAGAAATACTATAATTCTCATAATAATATAAAAAAACGATACTTCTATATTTTACTGGCAGGCTAAGTACTGCTTGGATTACATCAGTATCCTCCTGAGTTGTATCAACAAAATCATCTTCTAATGATGTAGTATTTTTAAAATAAGAAGACTTTAATTTATCTTTACTTAAGTTTATAGCAACTCTAATTAACCAGGATTTCTCATGTGTTTCGTTCTTAAAATCAGGTCGTTTTTCAAGTAGTTTTATAAAAACCTCTTGGGTTATGTCTTCGGCATCACTTAAATTTTTCATATATGAATACGAAATTCGAATCAGCATATCGGAATACGTTTCTATTAAGTAATGAATGTAACCTTTGTTATTGTCCAACTCATCCATTTGATTTTTACCCCCTCCAATACTTAATACGATTTATAACAACAAAATTTTGCAAACGATAATAATTTTCTTAGTTTATGATGAATTTCAATTTATTAGAATAAGTATATAAGAGTAATAATTGTATATAGAATACTTTAAAAGATATTAATAATTTAATCAATCAAAATTCAAAAAATAATATTTTCATATATGTCTGTCATTAAACTAAATGACATATAATATAAAAGCACTTTTTCTGAAATATATTGGAGCAACTAATAGGGAGAAATCAAGGTAAAAGAAAACTCTCACTTTTTAGTAATAGAAATGAAAAAGCTGTGCAAACTTATATATGAATAACATAGTAAGGGAGATAGATATATGAGCAAAGTATTATATATTAAAGCAAATGCAAAACCGGAAGGTCAATCAAGAACTTTTAAAATTTCAGATAACTTCATAGATGAATACAAAAAAAATAATCCCGATGATGAAATTATTACATTGGATTTGTATAAAGAAGATATAGATTTTCTAAGAAGTAAGGATCTAGATACAGTATTCGGACCTAAAAATGACGAAAGTAAAAGTCATCCAACACTTAAATATGCATATCAATTTGCAGAAGCTGATAAATATGTGATAGCAGCACCAATGTGGAATTTAAGTATTCCGGCGATATTAAAGGCATATGTTGATTATATAAGTGTAGTAGGAATTTCATTCAAATATACACAGGAAGGAGCTGTAGGACTTTTAGAAAATAAAAAGGCTGTATATATTGCGGCAAGAGGTGGGTCTTATGCTGAAACACCATATGAGCTTGATGGTATCTATTTAAGAAGTATACTAGGCTTTTTTGGAATAAAAGATATTACAACTATTTCAGCTGAGAAATTAGATGTACAAGGAGAAAATGTTGATAAAATACTAGAAGAAGCTATAGATAAAGCAAAGGAAACTGCCAAGAACTTCTAAATTTAATAATATTATTTATTAATCATTATTAACTATTAAATTAACCAGTTAATAATGATTAATTTTATCTATTAGGTTATTTTTAGATGCAAATATTAGAAAACTTTCATAAATTATAAATAAATCTTTTCATGTAGTAATCATAAACTTTAATACATTTTCTATATTGTAAAATAATTTGGTAACTATTAAACTAAATTATATATGTTACAATAATAAATTTATATTTAAAGATTTAATAAGCAGAAAATTATTCTACCAAGGTTAAATGCAGAAATAAATATATTATAGACGGAGGAATTTTACATGAACGATAAAAGCATAGAAATTATGAAAAAAATAATTGAGGAAAAGAAACAAAAAAATAATAATAGTAAGAATAATCAAAGGGCAAAAAAAGTTATAGGAAAACATTCTAAAGGTGTAAAAGTAGGCAATGGTGGAGGTTTATTTGATAAGTAGTAAGGCCATAAAATAAGAATTTCATGGCGAATAAAACTTTGAAAAGTAACCTGAACAGTACAAAGTAAGCATTTAATAATAAATTTATATTAACTAGAAGAAGTATATTATAAATGAAAGGCGGAGAAACTTAATGATGATAATAATTTCCCCAGCTAAAACTTTAGATTTTTCTAAGTTTAATGAGACGTTACCAATGACTAAGCCATATTTCTTAAATGAGGCTAGAGAATTAGTTGAGGAGTTGAAAAAATATGATAATTTCTCTTTGGAAAAGCTTATGAAAATAAGTCCTAAGCTAGCTAAATTAAATACTCAAAGATTTCAAAATTGGTCGGAGTCTTTAGAATCTGCAAGACAATCTCTAGTTTCATTTAAAGGTGAGGTTTTTAAGGGAATTGATGTAGGGAGTTATACGATGGAAGATTATTTTTATGCAAATGACAACCTAAGAATCTTATCGGGACTTTATGGAGTTTTAAAGCCTTTTGATGGAATAAATCTTTATAGGTTAGAAATGGCAACAAGGCTAAGTGTTGGTGAGTTTAAAAATTTATATGATTATTGGGGAAATAAATTAATAGATTATATTCTGAAAGATATAGAAATACGTGAAAATAAGACCATTGTTAATTTAGCTTCTTATGAATATTTTAAAGCAATAGAAGATATTAAAACAATAGGCGACATAAAGGTTATAACACCAATATTTAAGGAATATAGAGATGGAGAATATAAAATAATAACCATAATGGCGAAAAGAGCAAGAGGGCTGATGACCTCTTTTATTATAAGAAATAAAATAGAAGATTTAGAAGAATTAAAAGAATTTAATCACGATGGTTATGAATTTAACGAAGAGTTATCTAATGAAGCAGACTTGGTATTTACTAGAGATATACATAATAGGTAGTAGATAATTTTGGATTTACTTGCTTTTAGACAAGCTAATTTAATGTATTTTACATAAAGGAGGTGAAATTAGATGATTGATATACTTTTATTAGGTTGTGGAGGTGGAATGCCTATGCCCAATAGATTTCTGTCAGCTACGTTGATAAACTATAGAGGAAGGAAAATCCTGGTTGACTGTGGTGAAGGAACTCAAGTATCAATGAGAATATCAAATACAGGATTTAAGTCTATAGATATTATTTGTATTACTCATATCCACGGCGATCATATTGTAGGACTTCCAGGACTTCTTGGAACGATAGGTAATAGTGGAAGAACTGAACCCATAACAATTATAGGACCAGAAGGAATAAGAGAAACAGTAGAAAAATTAAGAGTAATAGCAAATTGGTTGCCTTATGAAATTAATATAATAGAAAATCCTAAAGAAACCTTTGAATTATTTGATGGTAGTATAAATTTAGATGTAGATATATCAGTTCTAGAATTAGATCATTCTTCACCATGTATAGGTTATTGCTTTTATTTTAAACGTCAGCCCAAATTTGATGTAGAGAAGGCTGAAAAGAATAAAGTTCCTAAAATTCTGTGGAATAGGCTGCAAAGAAATGAAAAAAATATTGTGTTAGATGGTGTTTTATATACAAATGATATGGTAATGGGAGAAGAGAGAGAAGGAATAAAAGTCAGTATAATTACAGATACAAGACCAATTAAAAATATAATAGAATTTATTAATGGTAGTGATTATTTCATTTGTGAGGGTACTTATGGAGATGATAAAGATTTACCTAAAGCTATTAAAAATAAACATATGACTTTTAGAGAAGCGGCTGATTTAGCACTAAAAGGCAACGTTAAAAAACTTTTATTAACTCATTTTGGAACGGCTATGAACGAACCAGAAGAATACTTAAATAATGCAAATGAAGTTTTCGATAAAACTATAATTGGCTTTGATAGGTATAAAACAACCTTAAATTTTAATGAAGATTAATCAAGGAGAAACATAAAACCGATTTTGAATATTAGTTTTATGTTTTTTTACTTTTAATATTTGAGTACATTAATCTAAATGTATATATGGTTTTGAGGTTATACTTGATAGTAAGAAAATTAACATGAATTTGAGCTAGTTGTGAATTTGAAAAATGAAATTATATAATTTTTACATATATAAATAGCCAATGTAATAAAAAAAGAGTATAATATGGTAGAAATTATATAATAATTGGAGACGAAAGAAAAAGGAGAAATCAAAAAATGTTTTTTAAAAAAATATGTTATGTTTTTTATATGCTGTGGGTAAGGATAAAAGGAGTTAAGCATACATTTATTTTGAGAACTCAGGGTGATGAATCTGCTGAGGAATATGTAAGAAAAACTGCATATCTTTGGAGTAAATTCACTTTAAAAATAATAGGAATAGAATTAGATGTGACGGGCACGGAAAACATACCTGAAGAGCAATGCGTGTTTGTAGGTAATCATTCAAGTATATTAGATATAATAATATTGCTTTATACTGTGAATAAGAAGATGGGATTTATTGCTAAAAGGGAATTGCTAAAAACTCCAATACTAGGTTACTGGTTGAAAAAGAGCAAATGTGTACCTTTAGACAGAAGTAATACAAGAGCTGCTATAGCATCAATTAATGAAGCAATCGAAAATATTAAGAATGGAAGTTCAATGGTTATATTTCCTGAGGGAACTAGAAATAAAGAAGGAAAAGTAGGGCAATTCAAAAAAGGAAGTTTGAAATTAGCAACTAAATCTCAAGCTAAAATAGTGCCAGTAAGTATAGATAGGGCTTCTAGAGCATTTGAAGATACTAGAAAATTTAAACCTACAAAAATAAAAGTGGTATTTGGGAAAGCTATTGATACTAAAAATTTATCAAAAGAAGAAGAGTATAATTTAGCAGAGAATATAAGAAATACAATTATAGATAACTTAAAATAAAGAATAGTTAATAATTTTTAGAACCAAATTATTGGCATTAATACTAATGCACAATTTTTAGTAAATAATTTTACGGGAAGAAGAAATTTATTTTATATAATAATTATTATTGTAATTATAGATATAATTTAAATTATGTTTTTCTTTAAGATTACTTAGTTGAATATTGTGCATTTGTTTTATATTACTTCCAAATAATTTATGTGATATACTTTAAGTAAATTCTAGTAGAAGATTAAAGATGAATAATTATTTTATAAATAAAATATAAGGATGATTCGATGAAAAAGACAATAGGCATTTTAGCACATGTTGATGCAGGGAAAACTACATTTTCAGAACAAGTGCTTTATCATACTAAAAGTATAACAAATAGAGGAAGAGTAGATCATAAAGACTCATTTTTAGATAGTCATAGTATTGAAAAAGAAAGAGGAATAACTGTATTTTCTGATCAAGGGACTTTTGGATTGAATGGTTCTACGTATTACTTAATTGACACTCCAGGGCATATTGACTTTAGTACAGAGATGGAAAGATCTATAGAAATTATGGATTATGCAATAATCATTATAAGCGGAGTTGAAGGAGTACAGGGGCATACAAGGACAGTGTGGAATCTATTGAGAAAATATAATATACCGACTATATTTTTCATTAATAAATTAGACAGAACTGGAGCAGATAAAGATAGAGTTATAATCGAAATAAAAAGAGATTTATCTAATGATGTGTGTTATATAGATAATGATTTTATTTATGACAGCAAAAAAAAACTTGATGAGTTCAATTTAAATGAGTATTTAATAGAATTTATAAGTGAGCATAATGATGAACTTTTAGAAAAATATATTGAAGGAAAATATATTTATGATCTTTGGATAAAAACGTTTATATCACTCATAAAAGAAAACGAAGTATTTCCATGTTTTGGAGGATCTGCACTCCAAGATGATGGAATAATAGAATTCTTAAATATTATTGATAAATTAACATATACAGAGTATAAAAGTAACGAAAGATTTTCTGGGCGTGTATATAAAATTCGGCATGACGAAAATGGAAATCGTGTAACTTTTATTAAAGCTTTAAAAGGAAAGTTAAAGATTAGAGAGGAAGTAAACTATGGTGGTAAATTCTTAAAAGAATTAGATCATGTGCAAAATAATTCTAACGAAATTACTGAGAAAATAAGCAGTATAAAAATATATAATGGGAAAAAATTTAAAGCAGTGGATGTTGTAGAAGCTGGAGATTTATTTGCTGTGACAGGTATTTCAAAGGCAGTAGCAGGAGATGGTATTGGGGACCTAAAAGAAAAAACACAATACGAAATGACTCCAACCTTAATGTCTAAAGTGATTTTTGATAAAAATTACAATGCTCGTGAAGTTTTAAGATATTTTAAGGTGCTAGAATCAGAAGACCCATCACTAAATGTTACATGGAATGAAATTTTTCAAGAAATCCATGTACATGTAATGGGTAAAATTCAGTTAGAGGTATTGAAGGAGTTAGTTAAAGAAAGGTTTAGTTTAGTAGTTGATTTTGGTAAGTGTCAAATTATTTATAAGGAGACTATAGCAGATGAATCTATAGGTCGTGGACATTTTGAGCCATTAAGACACTACGCAGAAGTGCATCTTAAACTTGAACCATTGCCAAGGAATAGTGGAATTATTTTTGAAAATAGATGTCATGACGATGATTTGACTCAAGGAAATCAGAATTTAATTAGAACACATATTTTTGAGAGAGAGCATCATGGTATATTAACAGGATCGTCTATAACAGATATAAAGTTAACACTATTAACTGGAAGAGCCCATAATAAGCATACTTGCGGTGGGGATTTTAGGGAGGCAACATTTAGGGCATTAAGGCAAGGATTAGAGAAAGCTTATAATATACTATTGGAACCATATTATAAATTTGTAATAGAAGCCTCTAATGAACATGTAGGAAGAATTATAGCAGATATTCAAAAACTAAGTGGAACTTTTGAACCTATAGAAATGCTAGAAAATAAAGTGATAATAAATGGGAGGGGGCCTGTCTCCACATTTATGAATTACAGTATGGAAGTTATAGCTTTTACAAGAGGGAAAGGCAGCATAAATTTGATATATGATGGATATGATTTATGCCATAATAGTGAAGAAGTAATAGAAACTAAAGCATACAATAAAAACGCTGATATTGAATATACGTCAACATCAGTATTTTGTTCGCATGGTCAAGGTTATTTGGTTACATGGGATAGAGCTGATGAGGAAATGCATATTGAATTTAATATATAAATAAAAAAGTTATTATAGTAAATTTGCATTTAGGTAATTAATAATTTTAATAATTATAATGTAAATTTAATAATATGGAGAGAAAATGAAATATAAATTAGAGTTTGAAAAGATGACTATAGAATTTGAGTTAATTCGGAGAAAAAGAAAAACTATATGTATTAAAATTGAAGAAAGTGGAAAAGTTGTTGTTAGTGCTCCTTTAAAAACTAGCAAAGAATATATTATGTTAGTTGTAAAGAAAAGGTCAGATTGGATTTTTGAAAAGCAGAAAGAAATGATTCAAAGAAATTCAAAAAAGACTAAGAGAGATTTTACACCAGGAAGCACATTTATATATTTAGGAAAAGAGTATTCTTTTAAATTAATTTTTGATGAAAAAATAAAAAACATATCTATTCAACTTAGTGGAAATTCGAATAATGTATATAGAAATGGTGAAGAGCTATTAGGAGATATAGATATCAGTAATGAAGAAAAAAGTTTTATAATACACACAAATACAATGGAGATGGAAAAATTAAGAGCAGCATTTGAAAAGTGGTATAGGAAAGAAACTTTAGACATCGTCACACAAAGAATAGATTATTACTCAAAGAATTTTAGAGACAGGATTACAGGTATAAGAGTTAAGGAACAAAAAAGAAGGTGGGCAAGCTGCACAGGGAAAAATGTTATTCTATTTAATTGGAGATGCAGTATGGCAAGACCTGATGTGTTAGATTATATTGTTGTACACGAAATGTGTCATATGGACCACAGGAATCATTCAAAGGATTTCTGGAATAGGGTTTATGAAATAATGCCGGATTATAAAGCGAAACATGAATGGCTTAAATTAAATGGATTAAATATGTATTTATAAGATATAACACTGTGAAATATAATATGTAGATCTAGAGGTAACGCTTTGTTTTTTTGTATGTTACCTCTTTTTATGACTATATATTTGTAGATTAGCCTATATAACATTTTCGTCTAATTGTGTAAGTCTTTGTGTAGATGCATCTATATGCAAATTGTACGCTAAACCCAAGACAACTAAAAGTCCCCCGATGATTTTGGCTAATGGAATAGTGTTTTGTATAACACAATCCAAAATGATTCCAGTAAAAAGTTGTCCAATAAATATTAATAAAGTAGCATAAAATGAAGACATCTTTGGTGTTACAACACTAGATAAGATGACAACAATCACTCCTAATAGACCACCTAAATAAGCATAAAGTGGAAGAGAGTGAAATTGTTCAAGTGAAAATTTATCTTTTATAATAAGAAATAATAATATTGATGCAACTAAACCAGTAATATAATTAAAAAAGCTTGATTGTACTAACCCTACCTTCTCAGAAAGTCTAGTATTTAGAATTCTTGAAATTACTACAATAGCGCCAGCTACTATCGAAATTAAAATAAAAAACATATTAATAATTGCTCCTTTCTTTTAAAAAAATGACATGATAAAAATTCCAGCTATTATAACTAAGAGTCCTATAAATTTTTTCTTATTAAAGCTAGACTTTGGTACATCTAAGAATCCATAGTGATCAAAAGCTAATGAAGTTAATAGTTGGCCTAGAAGTCCTAATGCAACAGGAAGAGAAACTCCAAGAGCTGCATAGCTTAAGTTATTAAACATAACGGTGAAAACACTAATAGCCCCAGCAATATAAAGATATAATGGTAAATTATTCTTAAAAGTAATTTTAATCTTTTTAAAGATAACTATTCCTATAACAATTATCAATCCTACAAAGTGAATTACAATTAAGGAAGAATAGTTGCCAAGTCCGTCAGATAATTTAGCGTTGAAAGCGATCATAATAGTTATAAGTACGCCTATTAGTAATGATAAAATATTATACATAAGTGCTATCTCCTTAAATAAATTTATTATTTTGTTTATAAATAGTTTTAAGAGTTATTTTTAAAGGAAAGTTGCTCTTTATATTGTAAATTACTATAATGAAATTTATATAGGACAAATGTCATGTTTAAAATTAATTTTTTATTCAATATTTATTAGGAGTTGACTTCATTGATAAAGATAGAAGATAATATTAGGCTTTCAGAATATATAAATAAAAATAAATTAGAAAACCTATTTTCAGAAAATATGGGAAGATATATGGAACTATATATGTTTAATAAAAATGAATATATCTGTAGGGAAGAAGAGATTTTAGAAAATATGTATTTTTTAGTTGAGGGAAAAGCTAAAGTATCTAAGCATCTAGAAAATGGTAAATCATTATTAATATCATTTTATAGCCCGATTACAATAATTGGAGATGCTGAATTTGTGAGAAATAATCCAACTGATTGCAGTGTTCAAGCAATTAAGGACACTTACTGTATAGGGATTAGATTTGATATTGTAAGAAAAATTCTAATAAATGATTGTAAATTTTTGGTGAATTTATGTAGCTATTTGAGTGAGAAATTAACAAATGGCAGTACTAATACTTCAATAAACTTATTATATCCCCTTGAGAATAGGCTTGCTAGTTATATAATAGCATTCTCTGAAATTGAAAATTCTAATACTAGAAAAATTGTATTTAGAGAAAACTATATTGAAATAGCAGAGTTATTAGGAACAAGTTATAGGCATTTAAGTAGAACATTAAATAAGCTTTGCTTAGAAGGGATTTTGAAAAGAGATAATAAGGAATATTTTATTCAAGATTATGATAAATTATTGTATTTGGCAGGAGATTTATATAAATAACAGATAAGAATAGTATTAAAAAATATCCTCTACTAAATTTGAAATTATTTTTAGTAGAGGACTTTTATTTATACAAAATTTTGATTTAGTATTTTCAAAACTTCTAGTGGTCTGAATTTTATATTTCTACATTTCGTCTTCTTATTTTAAATCCAATTGCAGCCTCAATTTCGTTGACGTCTTTTATGTTCTTTGGATCTATAAACATGCATGTATAGCCGCTTTCACCAGCTCTTCCAGTTCTACCAATACGATGTATATAACTTTCCACGTTTTCAGGAATATCATAATTATAAATATGTGTTATTCCATTTATATCTAGTCCTCTTGCGGCAACATCGGTAGCAATTAAGTATTGAATTTCTGCATTTCTAAAAGATTTCATTATTCTCTCTCTTTTATTTTGAGGGATGTCACTATGTAATTTTTCGCAATTATATTTGCGAGTGTGCAGAACTATTTCAAGTTCATCAACTCTTCTTTTAGTTCGACAAAATATAATAGCCATAAATGGATTGTCTTCATCTAAAACTTTGCATAAAGCGTCTCGTTTTTTTCTATCGGTGGTTTCAACAATATCCTGCTCAATAGCATCTAAAGTTATATCGTCTTGTTTTATGAATACTTCAATAGGATCTTTCATGTATTTATAAGCTAGCTTTTTTACAGAGGAGTCCATTGTGGCTGAAAAGCAAAGAACTTGTTTTTTTCTAGGCATCTTGCTTATAATTGATTCAACTTCATTTTTAAATCCCATTAATAACATCTGGTCTGCTTCATCTAAAATAAAAGTTTTTAACTTACTTAAGTCGATAGTTTTTCTTTCTAGATGGTCTAATAGTCTACCTGGAGTTGCAATAATTAAGTGAATATTATTATTTAATTTTTTTAGCTGTGAAGCAATATCTTTTCCCCCGTAGGTAGGCAAAATATTTATATTATTAAATTCCTTTAGTTTGCTAGCCTCATTAGTTATCTGTATTGCAAGTTCTCGAGTTGGAGTTAATATAAGAGCCTGAATCTCATTAGATTCTGAATTTATATTTTCTAAAAGAGGAAGTAAAAATGCAAGGGTTTTTCCAGTTCCTGTAGCCGCTTCTGCGATAACATCCTTACCATCTTTTATCAGAGGTATACTTTGCTTCTGGATTGGTGTGGGATCACTAATTCCTGATTTATTTAGTATTTTGATTAAATCGGTACTAAGACCTAATTGTTTAAAATTCATTATTTTCATACCTTTCATAATTTACAAATAAAGTATCAACTTAAGTATTTCTCTTTATGTTAAACACTATTCTTTATAATATAATTATCTAGTACTAAAAGTCAATCTGCTATTAAAAGAGTTTTACAAAATAATAAAATGTGTTAAATTATAATTAGGAAGAATACAATGTACTTAGAATTATGGGAAAAAAGATATTATTTAATATATTAATAAAGAAAGATTTAAAGAAAATCGCATATAAAACAAAACTTTTAAGAGTTGATTTTCTAAATATGTCTTAATATAATTAAATATAGAAGAAAGGCAAGAAACGGTGATTTTATGAAGATTTCAACAAAAGGTAGATATGGATTAAGAGCATTAATTGATATTTGTATATTCTCGGTTTCAGAGATGGTTACGGTAAAGAGTATTTCTGAAAGACAAGGAATATCTGAGAGATATTTGGAACAAATATTTTCTTCTTTAAGAAAAGGAGGAATTATAAATGCTAAAAAGGGAGCTCAAGGAGGCTATTTTTTGGCTAAAAGTTCTAGAGAATTTACAATTGGAGATATATTAAATGTTCTAGAAGGTGATTTACTTCTAATTGATATAGAAAATGATGAGAATGAAATAGAGAATTTTATGAGTGAAAATTTATGGAATGTTATAAATAATAAAATAATTAATTTTTTCAATTCTATAACTTTAGAGGATTTGGTAAATGATTATAAAAAATACAATAAAGAAGATATGTATTATATTTAATCATGATTTAGTAGCAGTAATTATATACTGCTACTAAATATGTACTGCCTACTATTATTGTAGGCTTACTTTATTTTAGTTTAATGCTTTTTAATTTATTTTTTAAGTCAAACATTTCTAATTCCAAGGAATCTATTTTTTTATCTAAGATTTCAATACGTTTAGAATCACTTGCCTTAGATTTTTCGTCTAAATTCCTATCTATATCGACCATAATTACTAGTAATTTTTTAAATAAATCATATGCTGTTTCCATACGAAAACTCCTTTCAGTGAAATATAAAGAATCTAGTAAGTGTAACTGATAATTAGTTACTAAGTTAATATATTCAATTTAAATAATATTGTGAATTATATATAAGCTCCGTTAAAGAATTTATATTACATACTAAGAGTTTAAGTTTATAAAATTAATTTTTGCAGTTTTTGTTTAATAGTATAAATTTATTACTTGCTTTAAAAGTACTTGTATTATTTTTCATACTATGTTATTATAATTTCAATAAATTAAAACCTTTGATAAGAATAGTAGGTAATAAAGCTTAGTGTAAAGAGAGTTCGATGTTTGGTGAGATTCGAATACTGTAGATATTATTGAATGGGTCTTTGAGGTGACATTTTGAAATTTTAAGAGTAGGAATGTACGGGGAGTCAGCCGTTAAAATGACAGGATATAGATTATGCAAGTTTTGTATTGAACTAAATTTGATAATAGTATCTGAATGAGGTATATACATTAGGTGGTATAGCGGAATTTATACATTTCGTCCTATTTTAGGATGGGATGTTTTTTTATTTTAATAAGTTTAATATGTTAGTTAGTTTTATAAAATACTTTTAATGCTAGTAAATAGAAAATTAAAAGGAGAAGTATTTGTCATTGTACATATTAAATTTAATTATTATTTAAAGATAGAGTAGCTATAATAAATACCATTTAACTTGTATTTGATTTTGGGTGGCATAGCGAGTCACTTCGTCCCAATATTTGGGGTGAAGTGGCTTTTTTTATATATAATTTACGAAAATTGGGGGGGAGAATCATGATTAATATTTCAAAGGAAAGTTTTAATCAAAAAAAGAAAACTGAATATATATTCTCATTAATAAGTGAATTTAGAGGAGATGAAATTACTCCTATTAAAATTTTTGGTGGATTCAAAGGTGGAAGAAAATTTATTTTCGAAAGCGGAACTAAGGAGAATTATTTTGGTAGGTATTCTTTTCTGGGAGAAGATCCTTATAAGGAAATTTGTGGGAATGGTAAAGAAGAAATAGATGAACTCAAAAAAGAAAGTAGATTAAAGTTTGATAATAGTACTAATCTTTTTTCGTTTAAAGGCGGGGCTATAGGATATATGGGATATGATTCTATACAGTTTTATGAGAAGAAACTTAATTTTGATAATAAAGATGAGTTAAAGCTTCCTATAATAAGATTTAACTTTTATAACAGGTATATTTGTTACGATCATTTTACTCATAAAGTTTATATTGTAGATAACATATTAAAAAATGATATTAGAGAATATGATGAGATAATAGAATCACAATATGAATATATAAATAGTCTACTTTATAAGCCTATATTAACAGAACCATCAAAGGAGAAGAGGGATATTTGCTTCAGCTTTCATACATCCAAAGAAGATTTTGAAGAAAAAGTAAGAAAAGCAAAAGAACATATATTAGCAGGAGATATATTTCAAGTTGTATTATCACAGAGGATGACTTGTGAAACTCAAAAAAATCATCTTGAAATATATAGAAAGCTTAGAGAAGAGAATCCTTCACCTTACATGTATCTAATAGACTATGATAACTATCAAGTTATAGGATCATCACCAGAGAGTTTAGTATCAGTGAGAGAGGGTAAAGTTATTACAAATCCTATAGCTGGAACAAGAAAAAGAGGTGAAACACCAGAGATAGATAATGCTCTTGAGAAAGAACTTATGGAAGATAAAAAGGAACTTGCAGAACATGTAATGCTTGTTGACCTAGGCAGAAATGACATAGGGAAAGTAAGTAAAATAGGAACAGTTAATGTAAGTGATTTTATGAAAATTGAGAGATTTTCACATGTTATGCATATTACGACTAAAGTTGTTGGAAATATAAAAGATAATTTAGATGGATTTGATGCATTAGCAGCTTGTCTTCCAGCGGGAACTGTATCTGGTGCTCCTAAAATAAGAGCGATGGAGATTATAGAAGATCTTGAAGATTCTAAAAGAGGAGTTTATTCAGGGGCAGTTGGATATTTTTCTTATGGTGGAAATATGGACACGGCAATTGCTATTAGAACAATGATATTAAAAGATAAAACGGCGTATCTTCAAGCAGGTGCTGGAATAGTATATGATTCAATTCCAGAAAAAGAATTTGAAGAAGTTCAAAATAAGCTAATGGCTTTAAAGGAGGCTTTAAGATGATAGCGTTAATAGATAATTATGACTCATTTACATTTAATTTATATCAGTATTTAAGTGAATTTGCAGAAACTAAAGTTTTTAGAAATGATGAGATAACGGTAGAAGAGCTTAGAAAATTAAATCCAAAAGGAATAGTAATTTCACCGGGGCCGGGAGTCCCAGAAGATGCTGGTATTTCTATAGAGGTAGTAAAAAAGCTAGGAGATAGAATACCTGTCTTGGGTATTTGTCTCGGACATCAAAGTATTGCAGTAGCATACGGTGGAAGGGTAATCAGAGCCAATGAAATTTTCCATGGAAAAACTTCAAAGGTTCAAGTTAAAGGCAAAGATATATTTGAAGGAATCCCAAGAAAATTAGATGTTATGAGATATCATTCACTCATAGTTGAAAATAGCTCACTGCCAAGTTGTCTTGATGTTTTAGCATTAACTGTTGATAGTAATGATATTATGGCAATTAAACATAAAGAATTCAATGTTTTTGGAATTCAATTTCATCCTGAGTCAATATATACACCTAAAGGCAAACATATGATTGGAAATTTTGTAATTAACATTTGTGAAGATAAATTAGAAGATTAATTAGATTAAATAAAGATTGTAAATACAGAGGCTATTAAGATAAGCAATATTATATATTTTAAGGGGGCATTAAAATGATTATAAATGATGCAATTAAGAAATTAGCTTCGAGAGAAGAATTGACTGAAGACGAAGTAAGAGGCGTGATTAATCAAATCATGAAGGGGGAAGCAACCTCAGCTCAGATTGGAGGTTTTCTAATTGGACTTAGAGTAAATGGGGAGACTCCAAATTATATTCTAGGAGCGGTTAAAGCCCTTAGGGATAATGGAGTAAAAGTTGAAATAGAAAATACTGAGCATTTAATTGATACCTGCGGTACAGGAGGAGATGGATCAAAGACTTTTAATATTTCTACAGCAGTTGCAATCATTGCAGCAAGTGGTGGTGCTAAAGTTGCAAAACATGGTAACCGTGCAGTTTCTAGTAAAAGCGGTTGTGCAGATGCTCTAGTTGAGCTTGGAATAAACATTGATTTTGATGAAATTCAAAGCAGAAAAATTATTGAGGAGAATGGAATGGCATTTTTATTTGCACCAAAGTATAATGGTGCAATGAAAAACGTAGCAAAGGAAAGAAAGGAACTGGGAACAAGAACAATTTTTAATTTACTAGGACCACTTGCAAACCCTGCACCAATTAGTGGGCAACTTATGGGAGTATATGATGGGGCTTTAATAGAGACTGTTGGAGAAGTTCTTTTAAATCTTGGATTAAAGAGAGCAATGGTTGTTCATGGTGATGATGGATTAGATGAAATTACCACGACTACATTAACAAGTGTATGTGAAGTAAAAGATGGAGAAATTAAAACTTACAAACTTGATCCGGTTAAGCTAGGGTTTAATAAGGCTACTTTGGAGGACATAAAGGGTGGAGAAGCAAAAGAGAACGCAGAAATAATAATGAAAATACTAAAAGGAGAAAAAGGACCTCAAAGAGATATAGTTGTTTTGAATTCAGGTGCTGCTCTATATGTAGCAAACTTAGCTTATTCCCTAGAGGAAGGGATAGAAAAAGCAGCAGAGCTCATTGATTCAGGAGCAGCTTATAAAAAGTACAAGGAACTTTCTAGTTTGTAAGTAACAGTTCAAATTATAATAAAGAGGTGATAATTTTGATTTTAGATGATATTGTTGAAGCGAAAAAAATTAGGGTAGCAGAAAGAAAAAAAGGAATTCCAATAAAAGAATTAGAAAAGCAGGCATTAAGCAAAGTAAATGATGAAAAAGAGTCGAATTTCAGAAATCCGTTTTTGACTGCATTAAAAAAAGAGGGCTTATCAGTAATAGGTGAATTTAAGAAGGCATCTCCATCTAAAGGTGTAATTGTAGAAAACTTTAATATAAAGGAAATATTAAATTATTATACTTACCTTGGAATAGATGTATTTTCAATTTTAACTGAAGAAGATTTCTTTTTAGGGTGTGATGAATACTTAAAAGAAATTAGAAAAATTTCATATATTCCAATATTGCGTAAAGATTTTATAATCGATTTTTATCAAATTTATGAAGCGAAAGTCTTAGGTTCTAATGGAATTTTACTTATTGCTAATATCTTGGGTGAAAGTTTAGGAGAATTTTATAAAGAGGCAAAAAAATTTAATTTAGAGCCATTAGTAGAAGTTCATAATAAAGAAGAACTTGATTTAGCACTTAAGCACGATTGTGAAATTATCGGAATTAATAATAGAGATTTAAAGACTTTCAATGTAACATTAGATACTACAAAAGAACTGATTCAATATATCCCAAAAGATAAAATAATTATTGCTGAAAGTGGGATTATGAGCATTGAGGACTTAGAGATGGTTAAGGAATATGGAGTAGATGGAGTCTTGATTGGAGAATTGTTTATGAGAAACATAAATGATTCGGAGTTTAAAACTAAATATAAAGAGTTTAGAAGTAATAAGTAATTTATTAAATCTAAAACAATATTGGATTATGCGAGGATTTAAAATGATTCAAGTTAAAATTTGTGGGATAACTAACAAAAATGAGATTAAATATTTAAATATATTAAAGCCAGAATATGCAGGATTTGTTTTTACAAAGAGTAAAAGGCAGGTAACATCAGAAGAAGCTAAACAGTTATCTAATAACTTAGATAAAGAAATAAAAATCGTTGGAGTATTTAAAGATAGTTCTATAGATGAAATTTTAGAGGTTATTAATACAATACCTTTAAATATTGTTCAACTTCATGGAAAAGAAGATGAAAACTTTGTATCCTCGTTAAAGGCAAGTGTGGAGGAATCAGTAAGTATATGGAAAGCATTGTCAATAAGTGATGCTGAAAATATAAAAAAATATGCAGATAATAAGTATAGTGATTTAATTGATAACATCCTTATTGATGGAGATAAACCAGGCAGTGGAGAAGCTTTTTCATTAGAAAATATATGTAAATTATTAAAAGTAGATTCTAATAAAGAAAATAATTGTGATCCAACTAATAATCAATATAGTTTCTTTTTGGCAGGTGGTATAACACCAGAAAATGTAGCTGAAAGAATAGAAAAAGTAAATCCCTCTGGAATTGATGTTTCATCAGGAGTAGAAATTACAAATGAAGATGGAACTAGAACAAAGTCTTTTGAAAAGATAAGAAGTTTAATTGAAAAAGTAAGAGCGATTAATGTTAATTGAATCAAGAAAGGTGGAAAAGTAATGAAAGGTAAATTTAACGAATTTGGGGGGCAATACGTTCCTGAAACTGTAATGAATGCATTGATAGAACTTGAAGATGCTTATAATCAGGTAATAGATGATAAAGAATTTATGGATGAGTACATGTATTATTTAAATTATTATACAGGAAGGCCAAGTCCACTTTATTATGCTGAAAATATGACAAAAGATTTAGGTGGGGCAAAAATTTATTTAAAAAGAGAAGATTTAAATCATACTGGTGCTCATAAAATTAATAATGCTTTAGGACAAGTACTCTTAGCTAAAAGAATGGGTAAGAAGAAGGTTATAGCAGAAACAGGTGCTGGACAACATGGCGTTGCAACGGCTACAGTGGCAGCAAAGTTTGGCTTGGAATGTAAGATATTTATGGGAGAAGAAGACATAAAGAGACAAGCTATGAATGTTAAGAAGATGGAACTTTTGGGTGCTGAAGTTGTTCCGGTATTAAATGGAGTAAGAACATTAAATGATGCAGTAACTGAAGCAATTAGATATTGGGCCTCAAATGTAGAAGATACATACTACGTTTTAGGAACAGCTGCTGGTCCTCACCCATATCCAACTATGGTTAGGAATTTCCAAAGAGTAATAGGTGATGAAGCTAGGAAGCAGATATTAGAACTTGAAGGAAGGCTACCGGATTATATCTTAGCTCCAGTTGGTGGTGGAAGCAATGCAATAGGAATATTTTATCCATTTATTCACGACAAGGAAGTTAATCTTGTTGGAGTTGAAGCTGCAGGTAAAGGTATTGAAACTGGAGAACATGCAGCAACTATTACAAAAAAGGAAAAAGGAATATTACATGGAATGTTGAGTTATGTACTTCAGGATAATGATGGTGGAGTACTTGAAGCATATTCAATATCAGCTGGTCTTGATTATCCAGGAGTTGGACCTGAACATGCATATTTAGCTGAAACTAATAGAGCTGAATATGAAAGCATAACAGATGAAGAAGCTGTAAGAGATGGATTTATGTATTTAACAAGAATAGAAGGAATAGTACCAGCACTTGAATCATCTCATGCTGTAGCATATGCTAAAAAATTAGCATCAAAACTTGATGGCGATAAAATCATAATTGTTAATATTTCAGGGAGAGGAGATAAAGATATGGATGCTGTGCTTGCATATCTAGGTGAAAAATAATGAATAGAATAGATGTATCATTTAATAAAGTAAAAGAAGAAAATGGAAAAGCTTTAATACCTTTTGTAACATGTGGGGCAGATTTCACGGTTGAAGAAACAGCTGATTTGATAGTGTCTTTAGAAAAAGAAGGAGCAACTATAGTTGAAATTGGAGTGCCTTTTAGAGATCCTCTTGCTGATGGCCCAGTAATACAAAATGCATATACTAAAGCACTTCAAAATGGAACAAAAGTGAAAGATGTATTTAGATGTGTAGAATTAATAAGAAAAAGATCAGAAGTTCCAATTGTATTAATGGTGTATTTTAATGTTGTATACTTTACTGGAATAGAAAGTTTCATAAAAACAGCAGCCAAAAGCGGTGTAGATGGACTTATAGTTCCAGATGTTCCTCTTGAGGAAAGGGGAGATCTTGATAAAGTATGTGAAGATAATGGCATATACTTAATTCCTCTAGTAGCTAGAACTTCAAAAGATAGAATAGAAGCAATAACAAAAGGGGCAAAAGGTTTTGTATATTGTGTATCTACAAATGGAACTACAGGGGAAAGAAAAACTTTAGATTCTGGAACCCATGAATATTTAACAGAAGTTAGAAAGAACGTAGATATACCAATGTGCATTGGTTTTGGAATTTCGTCAAAAGAAGTAGTAAAAGAAGTTAAAGACTATTGTGATGGAGTGATTGTAGGTAGTGCAATAGTTAAGAGAATGGCAGAAAGTAAACAAGCGGTAATAGATTTCGTGAAAGATTTAAGTGATGGTCTTAAATAATATAAAGTATATTCTAATATGAGCTATAAAAAATATCATATTTATTATATGATATATCCAGTTAAATCCACCTTATCGTAAAGATAAAGTGGATTTCTTATTCTGATGTTAAATGGGATGAAAGAGTAAAAAGTATAAATAGGATATTTGTTTTACAAGTCCCATTTTTCAATTTGACAACTAATTATACTTTCAGTACATATTCCTCTTTTGTACCAGTTACATGATCTACATATTTTATTGAATTTAGCTTCACTAAAATTTTTATAAATAGTATCTATAATTTCATGGAACGTATAAGCTTCATTTTCTTTGATATTGTATGTTTGCAAAGTACTATAATCCAATTCATTAACTTTATTTTGAGTTGTGCAGCAATTATTAACTTTTCTATTAGGACAATTATTACATAGGATATCACATCCTACAATGAATGTAACTTTGGAATAAGGATTTTCCTTAATTAAAGTTACTAATTTATCCATGCCTCTTATAAAATCTTTACTATATCCTAATCCCTGATAAAAAAATAAACAATTTATATGATGTGGTCTAAGTAATACCATTTTTATAACTCCATCTAGTTTTTATTCCAGTATATAGTATATAAAAATAATTTGTCAACCTAACAAAATAGAAAGGTTGACTATTGGCGTAATCTGTTTATGAAATAATTTAATTGAAAATAAAGTTTATGTTAAGTAAGGCTATAAAATATCTGAATATGAATTTTTTATAGGAGCAAAATATAATAAATATATCAGTTGAAAATAGTTTTATTAAAAGAATATCAATAGTAAATTGTAATTAATAATGTTATAATTTTCAGGAAATGAGGTGTTTAAGTTTATGACAAAAAAGACTAGCAGAAATACAGATATATTAAAAGATACTAAAAATACAACATCTCCTAAAGTTTATTCTTTATTAGTGGAACTAGTAAATGCTGATAGAGAAGATTTAGCTGAAGATGTGCTGAAAATAGATTATTTATTAACATATGCAAATAATTGCGTAAAGGGTAAAGATCTAAGAGAGGCAAGAGATACCTTAGGGATTGCCAGAAATAGAATTGATAAGTTAATTGATAATAATGTGAATGTTGAGTATTTAGTTTATCTCTATGATAAAATTAACTCGAAATTATAATTTATCAGAGATTATTTAAATTATATAGATAAAATATAAATATTAGTGTTATAATAAATTAATTTTCATTAAGCAATTGATGATTAAAATATAAATGTAAAGAGAGAAGAATAAATGAGATTTGAAAGTTTAGAAAAAACCATAAACAAATTGGATAATGATATTGAAGCCTTAAGAAGGGTTAAACAATATTTATCAAATAAAGATGAAATTAATGAAGTAAGTGATTTATTAAATAAGGAAAGACAAGTATATGCGGATGAATTGTATATAGGTGATGCTGTAGCTTATAGTGAGAGTTTAGAAATATTAAAGCAATTGTTAAATAAAGAGTTAGGAAAAGATGAACAAGTTAAATTATTAGAAAATATAAAAGAAATACATGGAAGAAAGTCACCGAATGTCAGTAAAAAAAGTCATGGACTTAATGCGTGGCTTAAGTTTCTTGATATTCAATGTGAGTGGATTGAAAATCCGAATAGCGATTGGTCAACATTAATTATAAAAGGATTTATACCAAGGAATAATAATTAAAATATTTTTTCAAAAGCAAGTAGGTTTTCATATTAATGGAAACTTATTTTTTTGTAATTTTTATAATCTTTTATGTGCTAATAAAAAATAAAATACAATTAATGGGGATCCGTAGTGTATTATATTTTAAGTTATTATATATACAATAAGTTTGAATTACTAAATTAATAGTAGCAATTTACAATGCAAAACTAAAGAAAAGTCATTATTATGCAAAACGTCTAATACTTATGTATCACTAAGTACTATAATTAGATAAATATAGAACTTTTATGAAATATAAAAATAATTTAATTTTATAGTATAAATTTAAAGTCACTGGGTATAGTAACAGTGTAAGAGAAAATATGTAGTTAAAGATAAAGTTATTAAAGACAACTACACTTTACAAAACTATCGTAAATTAAGAGAGATATAATTTTGGAAAAGTTATTGACAAGAATAAATAGCGATGATATGATGTAATTCGTTGCTGAAGAGTATAAAATTCAATAACTTAAAACTAATAAAACATCCAAGAAAGATGTTTG
>CAURJV010000083.1:0-23419 GCA_963524945.1 uncultured Clostridium sp. | reverse complement strand
CAATTTCAGCGAAATTTTCATAGTCCTGTGAAATAACAATGTTTCTACTTTCGGCGGATTATTGCATAAGTCTAAGCCATATATTGTTTATCTATATAATTCAAAGTACCGCCACTACTATTAGTTACTGCTAAGCACCCAAGGTTTTTCAATACTATTTTTTAATATATTATAAGTATTGATAAGATTAATCAGTGAATTATCTAAATCCTTACTCTTTAGAAGTTCAGCTTTGTAGTCATTGTCAGTTATTATTCCTAAATCTACTTTCGCTTTTAGAGACCTAAGCTTTGTATTATTAGATATAATCTGCTCATTTAGCCTCTTTATCTGATTTTCCAAGTCACATAAAGTTGAATAATTCTCTTTTAATACATTTTTAAGACTTTTCTTTGAATCATCTAATTTAACCTTAGCTTCTGCTAAACTGTATCTACCTTCTAAATAGGACTGATAATTATTAAATGCATTTAAGTATTGCTGCACATAGCTAACAATGGCTAAACAATATTCCTGAGTATTGAAAGTTTTGTTGCCATCACCATCAATCTCATAATAATCATTTTTATTAACCTTCACTACTTTATTTTCATAGTAACTAAGTTTATTCATATCCTCTTCTCTTAACCCATGCATATAATCATCAGTAAGTTCAATAATTTCATCATTATACTTTAAATAACTATCTATTTTATCATCTAAATATTGATCTAGCGAGCCATCTATTTTTAATATTTCATAACTAATACTTGAATCCAATGTATAATCTGATAAATTTAGATTTGTTAATACTCCTAAATAATCTAAATTATTTTTTAATGAGTTTTCTTTAGCCTTTATCTCATCTTGTGCCTTATTCAATTCAATCTGCTTGTCCTCTAACTGATTAGGAATCGCAAGCCCTACTGAAACTTTCATTTTTAAAGCATCTAAATCATTATTTTTGATTTCTAAACCTGTTTTCAATTTGTCTATATCAATCTTTTTTAAGATGATTACATTATACCTCTTTGTAACATCATTTGTTATTTGATCCTGTAAAAAAGCTTCAGACTGAGCAGTTTGTTTCTTTTGAAGTTTAAGCTTATCAGATGGAAAATCATCTACTGTATCATTGCCAGTCTTCAATTTATTATCTTCATAAAAATCATCTTTTTCATCCTGAAGATCCAACTTATCTTCATACAATTTTAACTCTTTTTCTTTCAAAGCTAACTTATCACTATTATCAACAGCAGATTTTATAAGCTCATCTAAAGTGATAACTTTCTTTATTTTAGTAGTTTGTCCATCTAAAGTATTAGTGTTTTCACCTGATGTACTTGAATTTAATACAATAGAATTATTTTTATCTGACACTGTTTTCGCATTTTCAGCTGCAAAAGATGGAATAATCCCTCCATTAATCATGCTAACTGTAATACCAGCTGCAATTACTTTATTTATATTCTTATTCATTGTTATTCACCCACTTATTCAATAATTTCCTCAACCTGTTTTTCTACTTCTTTGCTATCTAAAATCATTTCATTTGCTGAATTCTTATCTACTTTGTACCAAGAAGCATAAATAACTGGAAGTACAAACAAGGTTAAGATAGTTGCGACAAATAGTCCTCCACTCATTGCCACTGCCATGGGACCCCAAAAAGTATTTTTAATTAATGGTAACATACCTAAAATTGCAGCTACAGCAGTTAAGATAATTGGCCTAAATCTTAAGATAGTCGAATCTATAATAGCTTCACGGATAGATTCTCCAGTCTTAATATGATTTGCAATTTGATCAACTAAGATGACAGAATTTCTTATAATTATACCCATTAGTGCTAAAATACCTAATACTACGACAAATCCCATTGGACTGTTAAGCATAAGTAAAGCTAATGTTACTCCGATTATTCCAAGTGGTGCTGTAAGTAAGGTCATTATCATCTTTGGTACGTTTTGTAGTTGAATCATCAAGAGAATTACCATTAAAACTATCATAATAGGAACAACATCTCTAACCTGAGCCAATCCTTTATTACTTCTTTCAAGAGCTCCACCCATATCTATGCTGTATCCTGAAGGGAGGGTCTTTCGTAAATCTTCAAGCTGATTGTATATATTTGTCTCTGCATCATTTCCTGTTATGCCTGGCAATACTTCTGCTTGAACTGTTATAGTCGGTTTTAAATCTCTTCTTACTATATAGCCATCTTCAGCATCATAATTTATTTTAGCAATTTGATCCATTGGTATAAAACCGCCGCTTGGTATTGGAATATTTATATTCTTTATATAACCAAGATCATTAATGTTAACTGAATCCATTTTAACTACTATATCTACCGTCTTATCATCTTGTCTAAATTCAGATACTGTAGTGCTGGACAATTGCCCTTGCAAGAATAATGAAATTTGTTGACTGTCTAAACCAAGCGCCCTAGCTTTATCCTGGTCCACTTCAATAGACATTGCTTTTGTTTTTTCAAACCAGTCGAAATTAATATTGTATAATTTCTGATTAGCTGCCATGGCATCTCGTACTTTTCCTGCAATTTCACGTACTTTGTCATTATCATAACCTGTAACCCGAAACATTACAGGATAATTACTAGGAGGACCATTTTGTATAACCTTTATGTGACTTTGAACATTTTCAAACCCGCTATCAAGCAATTGCTCAACATTCTTATTCACCCTTTCTCTTGCCGCAATATCTTTCGTCAATATAACAAACTGTGCGACATTGCTATTCTGTGATGCAGGCTCTAAAGATAAAACAAATCGTGGAGCACCTCTTCCAACATAATAAGAATAATTAACGATGTCTTTATTTCCTTTTAAAGCTTCTGATAGACGATCTGCAGCTTCTTGAGTTGCACTAATTGATGAACCTTGTGGTAAAGTCATATCTACTAAAAGTTCAGGCCTTGTTGCCGCTGGGAAGAACTCTTTTTGAACATAATGTGAAAGTGCATAACCAGAAGTACAAAACACTATTACTGTTGTTGTTATTACTAATTTTCTATGATTTAAGCACCAATTTAAAACGCCACGAAATTTATTATAAAACTTGCTGTCATATACATCAGATCTTTTATTTTCATTATTTTTAATCTTTATTAAATCAAAACCTAATACTGGAACAAAGCAAACTGAAACAACCCATGAGAAAAGCAATGATATAGTAACTACAGTAAACACGCTTCCAGTATATTCAGATGCACTTCCCTTAGAAAATCCTATTGGTGTAAAAGCCGAACAAGTGATTAATGTACCTGTAAGCATAGGAAAAGCTGTTGATGTAAATGCGAAACAACCTGCTCTAAACCTATCCCATCCTTCCTCAAGTTTAACTGACATCATTTCAATTGCTATAATTGCATCATCAACCAATAGTCCCAGTGCAATTATTAAAGCTCCAAGTGATACTTTGTGAAGCGGGATCCCTAAAAAGTACATTCCAACAAACACTCCTGCAATAACCAGTGGAATTGATATTGCAACTACTAATCCTGTCCTGAAACCTAAGCTTACAAAACTTACTACCATTACAATAACGAGCGCTAAAACAAAAGTTTCTAAGAAATCATTAATAGAATCTGTAACAGCCTCAGGCTGATTAGCTACCTGATCTATATTTAAGCCAAGAGGTAAATCGTTTTTAATCTCATCTAGTGTTTTATCTAAATTTTTACCTAAGTTTAAAACATTTCCTCCCTTTTCCATGGAAACTGTAATTCCTATTGATTCCTTTCCATTAAAAAACATTTTAGGATCTGGCGGATCAGAATAACCTCGTGTAATACTTGCTATATCTCCTAAACGAAAGGTTTGATTACCTGCTTTGATTGGTAGGTTTGAGATATTGTCAACATTATCAAACATTCCACTTACTCTAAGATAAACATTATCTGTTGATGTCTGAATCATTCCAGATGGTATAACAGAATTCTGTGTCTGTAGAGCACTGCTGATTGTATTCGGGCTAATACCAAGTTGCGCCATTTTAGTATTTTCTATCTGAATAGATATTTTTTCTGTTTGAACACCTATTAAGTCAACTTTTTTAACATCTTTTACATTTAATAAAGTTCTTCGAATATTCTCTGCTTTTTCTCTCATTTCTTCATAAGTATAGCCATCAGATGTTAATGCATAAACACAACCATACACATCATCATATCTATCATTGAAATTAGGGCCAACTATATTTGATGGCAAGGTCCCTTTCATATCATTAATGTCATTACGAACTTCAACCCAAGTATCTCTAATTTTATCTGAAGCCACGTCATCTTTTAAATCAATGAAAATAACTGATCTTCCGGGAAAGGAATAACTTTTTATATAGTCCTTATTAGGTATATCTTGAAGTCTTCTCTCTATTTTATCTGTAACCTGCTCTTCAACCTGACTTGCAGTTGAACCTGGCCAAACGACAGTTATGTACATCTCACGAATAGTAAATTCAGGGTCTTCATTTCTTCCAAGTTTTGGATAAGCAAAAATTCCAGACACAATTATTGTAATAGCTAAAAAATAAACCAGCTGTTTTCTATTAAGACACCACTCTGTCAGATTGAAACCCTTCATTAATTATCACTCCCTACTCTTACGTCCTGACCTTCGCGTAGTTTGGTAATGCCGGCTGTCACCACTACATCTCCTTCGCTTAAGCCATCACTTACTGTAACCTGATCACTACCGAAATCCTTTACTGTAATATTTTTCAGGGTAACTGCATTATCTTTAACAACCCAAACAGCTGGAGATGAATCTGGCTGATATACGGCTCCAAGTGGTATCCATATTTGACTTGATGAGTTATTTTCGTTAATAGATACACTAGAAGACATTCCTATTTTTATGCTAGGAGGTGGATCTATAAGATTTATTCTAACTCTGTAAGTACGTGATGCATCATTAGCTACTGGAGAAATTTCTCCTAAAGAGCCTTTCAATTTAACATCTGATAAAGCTGAAAAGCTTATATTGATTTCTTTAGCACTTTTTAATTGATCAATTCTATTTTCAGGAACATTAATTTCTACTTCTAATTGATTATTCTGAACTAGTGTTATAATCTTCTGCCCAGGTGTGACAACTTGTCCTTCTTCAGCATCAACACCACTGATTACTCCAGATTTATCAGCACATAATTTGCAATAGTCCAGTTGATTCAAACTTTGAGTATGCAATGCATTGGCCTGTTCTAATGCATCCTTTGCTGTTTCATCAGCATTTACATAATTATCATATTCTGCCTGAGATATAAATTTAGATTGATAAAGTGGCTCATATCGTTTCAAATTATCTTCAGCCAATTTATATTTGGCTTCTGCTAGTGAAACTGCTGCTTCAGAATTTTTTACTGCTTGTTCAATATCTCTAGAATCAAGTTCCATGAGAACTGCTCCTTGTTCTACCTTATCTCCAACTGACACATTTTTTTTAATAATCTTTCCTCCTACTTGGAATGCCAGTTGACTTTTATAATGAGGTTGGACTACTCCTGAATAAACATATTCTGAATCTTTATTGGATGTTGAGATCGTTAGAGTCTTTACCACAGGAGGTGGCAAAACTGTTTCCTCTTTCTTTGAATTTGTTTTCACTACTTTAAAAACAAAAAAACAAATAGCCATTATTCCGATAACCAGTAAAAACTTTTTTATCATCTTAATTTTCATTGTAAAGCACCCCTTTTAAATTTTCTTGATTGCATCTTCAATCTTTCAATCAAAGTACATCTTTAATCACACAACACGGTGTTGTATAATTAAATTATAACTGATATGAAACTTTCATCAATCAACAAAAGATACCCAAGTGTTGGAAAGAAGGAGATAATATGAATAAACAGCCTGAAATTACCGAACAGACAAAAAGAAATATTATAGATGCATTTTGGAAGATTTTAAAACAGAAAAGATTAGATAAGATAACAGTAAAAGAAATAGCCGATATAGCCGGCTATAATCGAAGTACATTCTATGCTTATTTCACAAGTGTAAGTAATATACTTGAACAAGAAGAAAATATTTTACTTCATTATATACATGATAATGCAAGCAAAATATTGTTTCCTCACTTAATTAAAGGTTTAAGACCTAAAGCTTCTGACCTATATTTCTTTGCTAAAAGTGAACATTTGAAAATTTTACTCAGTGAAAATGGTGACCCCGAATTTAAAGGAAAACTAAAAAAGACAATTATTCCAATTGCCTTTAATGCATTTAACTTACCCAAGGATAATATTCACGCTGAGTATCTTTGTGAATTTTGTTTTTCTGCAGTAATATCAACCATAATCCATTGGTATGATAATCAAGAAATTGAAATAGATGAATTATTCGATATACTTTGGACAATGGTTACAAAAGGCGTACTATTTGAATATAAAAAATTAATATAAAACAGACATACTTAGCCAAAACATTATACTTAATAAACTGTGTATAATTTCTTCTACTTCCAAAGAAATTATGCACAGTTTTGACTTTACATTGATCATTCCCATTCTAAAACATATAGTGTTAAAATTGTAGCCAAAATTAAAACTCTTCAATAATATTAAAGCATTTTTTTATATCACGCTCTCCTTTTGCTACCACATCACTTAGCAGCCAGATATTTTCCTCTGCTTTTTGAAACTTCCAATATTGTACAAAAGTCTTAACTTTGTTATTTCCAAAGAGAATTTCTCCATCTGTTTCATCTACAACATAATCCTTTGCATTATATTTAATGACGAACCAGACAACATCTTTATAACTATCATGATGATGAATAATTCCAACTGGGTCTGCTTCTATAAGTTCAAGTTCTTCTATTATCCTTCCGACATTCTCAAAAGAATATCTTTTACATTGTGATTGCAGCGCATCATAAAACTCAGTACCCATATATTTTTGGCACATTTCAAAGTTCATACGTTCCAGTGACTCAATTACCTTAGAAAATGTTTCTTTTACAGTGCTTCTAAGAAAAGCATAAGCGATATTTTTAGGATCTTTCTTTATTGTATTTATAAATTCATTTGTTTTCTTCTTTTTCTTATTCGTCTCGTTATTGTATATAAGATTATTAATACAATAATTATCCAACTTTAAAATATGAATGATAATTATTACAAAGCTTAAACCAACTAAAAAAGCAGATTTTATTGGAAACTTTCCTCCATTATCATACCATTTAATAATATCAGGTAATCCTAATTTATTTAAAAGTGCTATTAACGTAATCATCACAATAAGCATTTTAGTCTTAAAAAAGAATAGATCCGTCATAGCTTCTCTATCATATCTATTACGTTTATCAGTAGCCATATTTAAATAATATAAAGTATCAGAGTCATTTAGCATCTGAACTATTTTCTTAACATATTTACTGCGTTTATTTGGCTCTTTAAATATTTCCCACATATTATTCCCCCTGAATATATAAGTTTATAAATTCTAAAATACTATCTTTATTAAGGAACTTCTTATTCAAATAAAATCTATTTTTTTATTTGCTTCTAAAAATGTTGCTTTAGCTGTTTTTAACCACAAAATATAATAAATTCATATAATTTGATTATTGGGGAGAACTCAATATAAATACTAGCCGAAGCTTGTACCACATTTTTTTCTCCAAATATATATTTGTGTAAGCATACGATCGTATACTGAATTGCAAATATTTCCACCTTATAATTATAATATTAATTCCAATATTATGTATATAGCTAAACAATTATAGGCTATCTTCCTTTAAAATCTATTACTTTATTATAAGCGCAGAAAGCATTGCATTAACCTATGAAGTTCTTGATTAATATAAATTGTTATATTGTTAACTTTTTTTATTTGTAACTTCTTAACTTCTTAATTGTTAAAAAGTTTTATTGGAATTCAACATTACTTTTTAAAGAAAATCAAATAATTTTTCCTCCTTTTGAAAAATCGCTTGCTATTTGAAAATAAGATTTCATATGATGGTGTTCTTCTATGCTGTATAAAGAATCTCATTATAGATTCTATGTCATAAACAAACCACGTAGTTTACGCACAACTACGTGGTTTATTTAAAGCTATTCAATTATTAGTACATATCACTAGCTTATGTTGAATTTTATGGTTCTTAAATCGCTCATTGATCTTGCCTTATCGAATTTTTGACGCTTGTACCGCTCCTGGTTATAAAATAATGCTTGATATTTTAAGTTTATCAGAAAATATCATTTTTAATGTTTGTTTATGGTATGAAAAACTATAAAGCGTTGATACCATATAGTTTTTTAGTTGAAATAAGCACGCTTTATTATGAGCCGACATTTATGTGATTATTTATAGTATCTTCAATCCAATTAAAAATGCGTTCACCTGCAATTAATTTAGCTCCAACCTGACAATGTTCTTCAGCACATTCATCTTTAGTAAATAGCATAAAATCTTTTCTGCATTTTAGTTCATCATAAAGCGCTTTAGCTTGTCCTGGAAAAAAGTGTTCATTTTCAGTATCAATAACAAGTGTAGGACATTTAATTTTGTCCGCTATTCCTTTAAGATAATAGTTTTCGGTTTTTAAAATGAATTCAGCAGGAGTTTTTGCGTCAGATACGTACATTCCATGTGAAATTGCCCATCTCATATCTGGATTCTTTTTCATTTCCTCATAGTTAATAGCATTAACTTCTTCCCGATTATTACGTACGTATGCAAAAAAGTCTTCTCTTGAAAAATCAGAAGGTCTCCTGAATCCCATAAAATCATATACTCCCCCATTAGCAATACAAGCAGCAACACGTTTATCAAAAGCTGCTGCTCTAGGAGCCAGATATCCTCCAAAACTTTCTCCCATCAACACTATTGCATTTGGATCTATTTCATTTCTTGGAAGAAGATAATCTAAAACAGGAGATATGACATTTTCATAGTCATATCTAAAAAATAAATGCTGTTTACGAACTGTTTCTCCTTGTCCAGGTCCTTCAAAAGTAAAGAAGTTCATCCCATGTTCAAGTGCCGACATCGCTAGTCCATAAAATTCTTCTTTAGTTCCATCATACCCATTAACTAGAACTAAAGTTGGTCTTGGATTATTATCAATATGATAAAAGTGACCTGGAAGATTTGTATTTTCATATGGTATTTCAACAGCCTCAATGACAGGATTATTTAACTTCATAACATATGAAAAACAATGTATGCCTTTATTATAAAGCTCATTTATCCTTGTGTCATTTGGATTCTCATGTAAATAAAATTCAGCGGTTCTATAATAATTTGATGCTCTATGATATGCCTGTCTCGCACTAATTAAATGTCCATTTGAATAACATTCATCAGCAAAATTTTCAATCCTTTTTGCAAGTGCTGTCCACTCTTTACACCAGCTTTCAAAATCCCCTTCTTTGATTTTTTGAGCAGTTGAAATAACTTCACCTATATCTGCACTACCAGAAGTAGCACCTCCAAGAAGTCTCAAAATCTGAAATGAAAATTGATTGTCTTTAAAAATTACCTTCATAGTTAACTTTCTCCTTTCAATAAACACATAATGTTTGGCGACTTTAAGCTATTTTTAGAAGCTCCAAGTATTCTTTCGCTTATATCTTCTGCTGCTTTAGCTTTTATCTGTAACTCTTCCAAATTGGCGTTAAATATTCCAGGATCAAACATAAATTTAGTAGCTACTAGCATATATTCTGCAGCTTCTTTAGGATATTTGATATCAAATAATCCTTCTTTTACTCCCTGTTCAATAACTGAAGTATAAATTGGAACAAGCTTGTGTATTGTATTGATAATGAATTGCAGATGAATTCCTGAATTTTTTTCAAGGTGTAACTGCAGAATCAAGTCATCCTGTGTACGATTTATATCAAATTCATGTCTTATGATTAAATTCATTTTCTCAACTGCATTTAAATCATTTCTCTTTTGTATATCAAGGAGCTGTTGAATGATTTTTTCTCTTGTATTTTCAATTGCTGATATAAAAACATCTTCCTTGTTTTTATAATAAATATAAAAAGTTCCTTGAGCTATACCAGCTGCTTTTACAATATCACTTACAGCTGTTTTCCCATAACCTTTTTCTTTAAATAGTTCCATTGCTGCTGTTAATATATCATTTTTTCTCTCTTCTGGATCTTTAATTACTCTAGTCATTTTTTATCCTCCTATAAGTGACTGATGTCATTCATTAATATTATTATATTCTTACAAATAATATTAGTCAATACAAAATTTACCTTATAAAAAAACTATTAAAATTAAAAAGAAAAAAGAATCCTAAAATGTATACTTATTTAGATAGCTTATTGTAAAGCCATCTCAGCTTATGTAGGAGCGGATCAATATTTCATGCAGTTGCTAACGAAGGGGCGCCTATGCGCGAAATTGCAGAAGCTATCGGTCGTCGTCTTAACTTGCCATCTAAATCAATATCTCCAGAAGAGGCAGTTAATCATTTTGGAACTCTGGGGCAGCTTGTTGCTGCAGATATTCCAGCATCTAATGCTTTAACTGAAGAAAGACTTGGATGGAAGCCTGAACATTTAGCACTAATTAAGGCTATTCATAAAGAGTAATACTTTACATCTTTTTTAAATAGCCTCTCAATTAGAAATAAAATAAAGAGCCAATCAAAAACAATCGTTAAAATTGTTTTTTGCTTGGCTCTTAATAATCTATTTCATTTTTATCTAATTCTTATTCAAATACAGCCGCTACATCGTTTAAGCATTTTGTAATTTCTATATGTTGTGGACAATGACCTTCACATTGCTTACATCCTATACAATCAGAAGCCTTTCCATGCTCTTGAGTTAAATTGTTATAGTAGACCTGCGAAATCCCAGGGCCAAATTGTTTGTAGTTATTAAATAGAGAGAAATATTTTGGTATTTGAATATTCTTTGGACATCCATCTACACAGTACTGACATGCAGTACATGGAACTGCAATACTGCTATTGATAATATCCGTAGCTTTTTTAATAATCTCTTTTTCTTCATCATTTAAAGGCACAAAATCCTGCATATAACCTGTATTATCAAGAAGCTGTTCCATATTTGACATTCCACTTAATACCATCATTATTCCTTCGTGACTTGCTACAAATCTTATTGCCCATGATGGTACAGACATATCTTTATGGTATTCTTTAAACAATTTCTCTGCTTCTTCTGGTACATTGGCAAGAGTCCCGCCTTTAATTGGTTCCATAACAACAACTTGCTTATTATGTTTTCTTGCAACTTCATAGCATTTTCTAGATTGAATACTTTCATTGTCCCAATCAATATAATTAATTTGTAATTGAACAAAATCTACTTCTGGATGAGCAATTAAAATTTCATCTAATAAATCTGCATTATCATGAAAAGAAAAGCCCATATTTTTTACTTTTCCTTCTTCTTTCTTTTTTTGAACAAATGCAAAACTATCAAACTTTTGAGCATTTTTATAATTTGATACACCTAAGTTGTGAAGGAGATAATAATCAAAATAATCCACACCGCATTTTTCTAACTGCTCGTCAAAAATTCTTTCTTGATCTCCCTCTTTTTTCAAAAACATAGTTGGCAGTTTTGATGCTACTGTAAAGCTATCTCTCTTATGACGTTTTACTAAAGATTCTCTCAAAGCGATTTCACTCTTAAACGCATGATACATATACGCTGTATCAAAATAAGTAAAGCCCCTTTCCAAAAAAGTATCTACCATTTTATTTAACATTTCAAAGTCGATACTTTCTTGATTCTCCTGATCTTTTAGTGGAAGACGCATAAATCCAAATCCTAATTTTTTCTTCTCCATCTCTTCGTTTCTCCTTAACTCTTTTAAAATAGTAAATTAAATTGTAATTTTTATGCCCTCATTCATAAAATGAACTTAATATTTAATTAATTCTTATTACAAAGTAAATTCTACTACTTTGAGTAAACTCTAAGTCAAGTATTATTTTATTTATACATATAATGAAAAATTAACTTCTCGATTGCAATAATAAATTCATCATTCACGTCTTTAGTACTTCACTATTTTTTAATATAATTTATTTAAAATTATATTCCTTTACACTTATCAAATATCATTCGCCCCAACTATTTTTACATATATTGTATATTTCGTATATATCTTCATCGGTATATTTTTCGAAAGCACGACAGTTCCACTCCCAGCTGCTATGTTGAACTCTGTAATTCCCACAACAACTTATTTTAGGATGTCCCATTACACTTAAATTAGGGTCTGTCCCTTTAACTAAAGAAATTAAATCTTTCTTATCTAAATCAAGCTTCAAATTCATATCCCCTTTGGCTTTATTACTTAATTATATTCCTAATAAATTATTATATTCACTTATCTTTTAGTATCATTTTTTATACTATGTTACAGAAAAGTGCGCTCTTATATAAAATGGTTAATTATGTTATAAATATAGTATAGAAACATTAAATTAACTTTCTCCGCAAGGAATAACATAAAATATATGAATTAGGGGGACCTTTAAAATGACAAGACAATCTCTATTAATAAAACGTTATGATAAGTTAAGCACAAAAATAATTGAGGCTTTGAAAAAGCGTCATTTTGATGCTTTTTATTGCAAGACCAAGGATGAAGCAGCTCAACAAATTTTAGATTTGATTCCAGAAAATCACGTTGTATCTTGGGGTGGTTCTGAAACATTAAATGAAATTGGCATAAAAGAACTTGTAAAAGAAAAAGGCTATCAAGTTATCGATAGAGATACTGGAAAAAGTCCTGAAGAACGAACAGAACTTATGAGAAAAGCACTTTTATGTGATACATTTTTAATGAGCAGCAATGCTATAAGTGAAGATGGTCAGCTATTTAACATTGATGGAAATGGGAATCGTGTTGCCGCTATGATTTTTGGGCCTAAAAGTGTAATAGTTGTAGCTGGAATGAATAAAGTTGTAAAAACCCTTGATGATGCAATTCAAAGAGCCAGAACAATTGCCGCACCATCAAATATGCAGCGTTTTCAAGATATGAAGACTCCATGTTATATAAATGGTAGCTGTGGAGACTGTATAAGTCCAGATTGTATTTGTTCGCAAATGGTGACAACAAGAACAAGTCGTCCAGCAAAAAAGATAAAGGTTATACTAATTGGAGAAGACCTTGGCTTTTAAGCAGAGAACCCGAATCTGTGATTCGGTGTGAATCGCTTACTCAGCGAACCTATTTGAGCCGAGTTTCCTTTTAAAATTTCGCTAGATATCAATCACTAAATGCAGGGGTGTACCCAATTATGCACGCTCCTAAATTCTTTAGGACAATCATAACTGGAACACCCTACATTAATTAATGGGTATAATCGTGCTAAAAAGTTCATTTAATTATGGAATTAGTATATAAAGGTAGAATCACCTCTAATGAATTAGAAAAGTTATATGATGTACATATAATCAATGAATCTATACTTTGTGATGATATTCATAAAAGTTATATACAATCTGAAAATGATTTATCATTAGAACACAAATATAAATCATTCTGTAGCAAATAAACATTTCGTATTTAAGTTTTGTGTTAATAAGAAATGAAACTAATAATATAAAATTTATTAAACAAAACTGAAATACGATTATATTTCTAATACATGTTAGAGAATATTGAAATTTTTTGATTGAACCTTATATACTTAGCTATTGATTTTAAGCCATATTAGTTTTATCTAACCCATTATCAACAAAAATAGCATACATTGTACCATCTGCTTTCATCTCACTAATTTTTTCATTAAAAGCATTCAATAGTGTTATGTCATTTTTTCTCATAGCTATGCCTACATTATTAGTTAACTCTGGAGTATAATCTCTTAATAATCTTAAAGGGAGCTTGGAATTTTTAAATAGAGAATATTTTCCGATAACAGAATCTAATATGCCTGCATCAACTTTCCTACTACTTACAGCATTAAATAATTCAGGTAGAGTCTCAAACGTTGCTATATCTTTTATTAAGTTATCATTCTTCCATCTTTCTGCTAACTTTTCATATACTGTACCTTTTATAACTCCAACCACTGAATTTTTTAAATCACTCTTAAAATTAATAGTTGAGAAATTTGGAACAACAATATCTTCTGAAACTTTAAATAGTGGCTGAGTAAATGCTACAAGCTTTTCACGTTCTGGAGTTATAAATATTCCGCCTGATGCTATATCTATCGTATCATCAGTAGTTAATTTTTCTAAGAAATTTAGAAATGTTGCTTCATTGATTTCGATTTTCGCATTCACCCCAAGCCGTTTTATAATTTCACTTAGTATATCGGCTTCTATACCAGATATCTTATTTGTATTGGTATCTAAATAAAAATATGTACGACTGCTTGTTATTGCCGCCACATTTATTACTCCTTTTTCTTTTATTCTCTGCAACCTATCTTTTTCAATTGATGCATTTGTTAATGCAGTTTTACTATTATCTTTTAGAGCAGTACATTCAAATATCATTCCAATAAAATTTATTATAGCAATAAATATCAATAATTTTCTAAGTATCTTTTTCATATAAACCTCCCTTGTAAAATAGAATAGTAATTTTTGAATTCACTGATATTTTGCTTAATATAATAAATTTTAAACATTTTTTCTATAGATAAACAATTTAAGAATTCGACTTATTAGATGAACATATTTACAAAGTTGCTAAAACTTTAAGCTCATATCTTCACTAGAAATCATAAATATATTTGTAACTACAAGGGTTATAATATGGAGAAAATATTTTCATAGCTTTTCGGAATCAAAATATTTATGATTTCGGTAAGTTATCACATAAATATAATTTTAAATTTGGATATC
The DNA here is from genome assembly GCA_963524945.1 of uncultured Clostridium sp. Classification (GTDB taxonomy): domain Bacteria; phylum Bacillota; class Clostridia; order Clostridiales; family Clostridiaceae; genus Clostridium. The sequence continues at coordinate 8,593 of CAURJV010000083.1, read as the reverse complement.
TATAAAGACATAAAAAATAACAAGTTCTCTACAATTGTAGTTGAACTTGTTATCTTAATATAGTTTATTTAAATAGGTTTAATTCACAATTCGAAAATAGTAAATCAGTATGCAGTTGATTTATTATTTTCTCATGTGCCTAACGTGAGGGCATTTTAATTAGTCTTTTTCATATAGTTTATTTAAATAGGTTTAATTCACAATCCAAAAATAATTAATCAGTATGCAGTTGATTTATTATTTTCTCATGTGCCTAACGTGAGGGCATTTTAATTAGTTTTTTTTATGATATTATCTAAGCATCCATCCTGAAAGTACCATCATTTGAACTTCTGATGTTCCTTCATAGATTTCTGTTATCTTAGCATCACGCATCATTCTTTCAATTGGATAATCGCTTGTATATCCATAACCACCAAATAATTGTAAACAACGATTTGTTACATCAGTAGCATTTCTAGCAGAAATCAATTTTGCCATAGCAGCTAAATGTGTAAATTTTTGATGATCATCTTTTGCACATGCAGCTTGATATACTAAAAGTTTTGCAGCTTCTGTATTTGCACGCATTTGAGCAAGTTCAAATTGTGTATTTTGGAATTGAGAAATAGATTTTCCAAATTGAACACGTTCTTTAACATATTTTACAGTCTCTTCTATTGCACCTTCTGCAATACCAAGAGCTTGTGCAGCGATACCAATACGGCCTCCATCAAGAGTTGCCATTGCAATACCAAATCCTTTTCCTTCTTCTCCTAAAAGATTTTCCTTTGGAACTATACAGTTATCAAAGAATAATTCACATGTAGAAGATGCACGGATTCCCATCTTTAATTCATGGCTTCCAACTGAAAATCCTGGGAAGTCTTTTTCAACGATAAATGCTGAAATACCTTTTGTTCCTTTACTCTTATCTGTCATAGCAAATACAATATATGTGTCTGCATATCCTGCATTAGTAATGAAGATTTTGCTTCCATTTAATATATAATTGTCTCCATCTAATACTGCTGTTGTCTTTTGCATTGAAGCATCAGTTCCAGCTACAGGTTCAGTTAATCCAAAGGCACCTAATTTTTCACCTGAAGCAAGTGGTTTTAAATATTTTTCTTTTTGCGCATCTGTACCATATGTGTAAATTGGTGTTGCACAAAGGCTTGTATGTGCTGAAACTATAACACCTGTTGTTCCACAACATTTAGATAATTCTTCTACACATTGTATATAACTTAATGTGTCCATTCCAGCTCCGCCGTATTCTTCAGGAAATGGGATTCCAAGCAAGCCCATTTCAGCCATTTTTGCTACATTTTCTTCTGGAAAGCGCATGCTTTCATCGATTTCCTTTGCAATTGGTTTTACCTCATTTTCTGCAAATTCACGATACATTTCTTGTAATTGTTGGTGATTCTCATCTTGTTTAAAATCCATTTTAATTTCCTACCTTTCTTTTTTTCATCTTTTCCTTTTTTATTTCATGGGATATTAACATATATATATAAATTTTTAATTATGAGCTTAATTTTCTATAGGACAGCATACCTTACCTGGATTCATGATAGAATTTGGGTCAAATACTTCTTTAATGCCTTTCATTAATTCCATATTTATTTCTCCAACGCTATCAGCTAAATAAGCCATCTTTCCACTACCAATTCCATGTTCACCTGAAACAAGTCCACCGCATTTGATTGCTTCTTCGTAAATGATCTTAAAGAATTTATCAACTCTTGTTTTGAATTCTTCTTCTTCTAAATCGTTACTACATTGGTATATGTGAAGATTTCCATCTCCTGCATGTCCAAAACTCTTAATAGTTAATCCACACTCTTCACCAGTTTTATTTACAAAAGCAAGATAAGGAGCGATTTTATTTACTGGAACTACAACATCACATTCATCTAACAATTTTGTTTCTGCCATAATAGCTTCTAAGAAACTTGAACGCGCAGCCCATGCATCCTTTATTTTTGCAGGTGTATCAGCTACAAGAACATCAATTGCTCCTGCTTCTAATACTATTTCACTTGCTTGCTCAATAAGATTATTTAATTCATCTTCATTACCTGCGTCTATTGTAACAAGTAAATAAGCATTTGCAGTAACTCCATCAATTACTTGTGGGAATACACTCTTTCCAATATATCTTTCACTAGATAAAACAATTTCTCTTTCCATGAATTCTATCGCTTGTGGATTCATGTGTTCCATTCTAAATTTTGGAACAGTAGAAATACAATCATCTAAATTTTCAAAAGGAATAATTAAACTTGCTACTACCTTTGGCGCTGGCATTACTTTCAATGTAAGTTCTGTAATAATTCCAAGTGTACCTTCTGAACCAATCATTAGATTTAAAAGGCTATAACCTGAGCTTGTTTTTGATACTGTAGCACCAAATTTAGTAATTTCTCCTGTTGGAAGAACAACTGTCATTGCACGTACATAATCACGTGTTGCACCGTATTTAACGGCTCTCATTCCACCAGCATTTGTTGCAACATTTCCACCTAAACAAGCAAATTTTTCACCTGGATCAGGAGCATATAATAATCCTTGTTTTAAACAATCCTCTGCAAGATCATTTAATAGAACTCCAGCTTCTACATTAACAACAAAATTTTCTAAATCATAAGAAATTATTTTGTTCATTTTTGTAATATCAATTAAAACTCCTCCAAGTAATGGAACTGCTCCACCTGTAAGTCCTGTTCCTGCTCCTCTTGGAGTTACTGGTATTTTATTTTCATTACATATTTTCACTACTGCAGCAACTTCTTCTGTAGAATGTGCCATAAACACAACTTGTGGAGCTACTTTTCCGTAGATAGGCATTTCATCGTGACTATAGTCATCATTTATATCAGCTCCTGTTAAAATATGCCCTGGTGCTGCCTCCTGTAATTTTGAAATTATCTCCTCTGTCAATTGATTATACTCAGCCATAATATTCATTCCTTTCTAAGATATTAGATGTAAAATTCACTTTATCTTTTATTAGCAAATTACTACGCCGAACTAATTCAGTTTACATCTTATACCCTTTAGGGTATAAAATGTAGACTTTTGAATAAAGTTCTTTAATTTTCTAAAAACTACTGAATTTTCCTGGTAAACTTTAAATGGTCACCTGTAATACATATCAACTGCCTTAAAGTGTTCCAACAAAACATACTATTCCAGCTATAACTACATAACACACAAAATATTTAAATACGCTTTTTAAAATTTTACTTTCCGAACCTGATTGGTTAATTGCACTTGCACCAATTGCAATACTTTGAGGGCAAATCATCTTTCCTATACCTGCTCCAAGAGTATTTGCTGCTGCCATCCATGCACCAGAAAGTCCAAGGTTTTGTGCGGTTTGTACTTGTAATCCTCCAAATAAAACACTAGTTGATGTACCTGATCCAGTTACAAATCCTCCAATTGCTCCAATTAATGGAGAAATTAATGGGTATGCCCCTCCAGTTACTACAACTAAAAGACTTGCAATATCTGAAATCATTCCACTATACCCCATTACCTTTGCTGTTGACATAACTGCACAAATTGTAACGATTGTTTTCCAGTTTGCTTTTAATGTACTACGCAGTACATCAAGTATTGTTGATATATTCGCGCCTTGAACGAGACCACCAATAACTGCGGCAACGAGAATGATAATACCCGGTGTATTAATCCAGCTAAAAGTTAGAGTATTTCCACCTTTACCAGCATATACGCTTGTACTGGTTTTAAATACTGCAATTGCATCATGAACTGGTGCACATAATGTTGATGTAGCCATTAACATTATGAATATTAAAATAAATGGGCACCATGCTTGTACTGCTTTACCAAATGATAAGGTTGTTTCTTCTTTTTTCTTGTTAATTTGAATGCAATACTCATCTTGAGGCTTTTTATTAAAGATTTTTGCTGCTGCAACTGTACATATCATACAAGAAATAGATCCTACTATATCTGGAAGCTCTGCTCCAACTGCTGTTGCTGTAATATAAGCAGGTACTGTAAATGATAATGCAGCGACTAATGTAACAAGGAATGCTCCCTTCAATGCCTTTATTCCTCCACCTACGATGCATACCATAATAAATGGACTTATAAAACAAAGAATTCCTTCAATCATTGCTGTATTTATTGCCAATGTGTTTGATCCAACTCCGGTTACTGCCGAAAGTGTTACGAGAGGTATTCCCACTGAACCAAATGCTGTTGGTGTACTGTTAGCAACCAAACATGCTAGAACTGCTGAAAATGGGTTTAATCCAACACCAGCAAGCATAGATGCTGGAATAGCAACTGCTGTTCCAAACCCAGCCATTCCTTCCATGAAATTACCGAATCCCCATCCAATAATTAATGTTAAAACCCTTTTATCCATAGAAACTCCGGCCAACATTTCCTTTATGAAATCCATTGCACCTGTACGTAAAATTAAATTATACGTAAACAAAGCTGCAACGATAACTAAACAGATTGGCCACAATGCGTTGAGTACTCCTTCAAATACTCCTGTCACAGTATAAACCACATTTAATTTCCAGAAAAAAATAGCTAAAAACATTGTAAGAACAAGTGCAATAGAGCAAGCTTTATAACCTGGCATTTTTAATCCACTGAGTGCAACTATAAGCCAAATGATAGGTAATATCGCCATTAAGAATTTAAAAAACAACATTCTTTTATCCTCCTTATACAATTTTCAAAATGGTATAACCTTTTAAAAATTGTTATTACTATTTTGGTCCTAATTACATAGCTTCCCACTTGTTAATTTAGTACTATTTTTACATATATTCGGATTTAGTTGTTTTTTATATGCTGCGTTTCTTATTCATTTATGTTTTTTAATAATTCTCCAAGTATGCAAGTGTGAAATTTATACATAATTTCATTTTCTTGTGAATTGAGATTTATTTTTTTGGTTATCACACTAATTTCTTAGTGGGATAACCATTTATCTTATCTGGAAAAAGTATTTATTCTGATTTTGCTTTTTTCATTTCTTCAATCATAACTGGAAGGATTTCATTTACATTTCCAACAATCGCAACATTAGCAACTTCAAAAATTGGAGCTTCTTCATCTTTATTAATTGCCACAATATAATTAGAACCTGTCATTCCTGATGTATGTTGTGTTGCACCAGAAATACCGCATGCAATATAAAGTTTTGGTGCTACGATTTTTCCTGATTGTCCAACTTGGTGTGCACGAGAGATCCATCCGTCTTCAATTGCTGGTCTTGTTGCGCCTACTACGCCGCCAAGTACACGTGCTAATTCTTCAACTAGTTTGAAGTTCTCAGCACTTCCCATTCCACGACCACCAGAAACAATAACCTCAGCTTCTTCTAAATTAACAGATTCAGAAATTTCTTTTACTGTATCAATAATTTTTGCCTTAACAGCATCAGCTGGAATTTCTATTTTCTTTTCTGTAACATCTGCACTTGAAGTAGCTTCTGGCTTAGGAAAGCTTCCATTTCTAACTGTTACTACTGCTGTTCCATCTACTTCAATATGTTCTAAAATTGTACCGCCATAAGCTGGTCTAGTATATATAACTTTACCGTCATCTTTACTCATTCCTATTACGTCACTTACGCATCCCAAATTCATACGGCCTGCAATACGTGGTGCAATATCCTTAGCAAGTGTTGTATTAGCTAATAGAACAATGTCTGGATTTTGTTCCTTAACAGTTTCTGATAATAGTTCTGTCAAAGTATCACAGTCTGCAGCTATATCAGTAAAAATAACTGAAATTCCGAATGTTGCTATTGTATCTGCAATAGCTTTATTCCCTACTACAAGTGCTGTTCCTTCTGCATCTAATGCTTTTGCTGCACTAATAAGTTCAATGCTTCCACCTAGTGCCTTTTCTCCATCTGTTTCAATGAATAATAATGCTTTCATACTTTCGTTTCCTCCTTAATTAGATTGCTTTATCTTTTTTCATTTGCTCCATAACAGCACTTACTGCTAAAGTAGCATCCTTCTCTTGAATCTTGATACCAGCCTCTTTCTTAGGAGGTGCAACATATTCAATTAAGCGTACTTTTGCTTGTTTTACCTCTCCAATTTCTGCTGCTGAATAAGTTGGGATTACTGCCTTACGGCTTGCCATCTTACTTTTAATAGTAGGATAACGTGGATCATAATCTGGCTTACTTACTGTTACTACAGCTGGACATTCTAGTGAAACTAAATTATATCCTTCTTCAGTTTCTTGATGAATTTCCATAGAATTATCTTTTAAATCGATTTCAATAGCACTGCTGACATAGCCTGTCCCTAATTTTTCTGAAAGCATAGCTCCCACTTGGCCAGTAATTTCATCTGTAGATTCTTTTCCACAAAGAATCAAATCAAATTTTTCACCTTTATCTTTTTCTATCTTATGAATAGCATCTGCCAAAACATCAGCTGTTCCCATAGCATCTAAATCTGCATATAAATCATCTTTTACAAAAAATGCTTCTTTAGCTCCTACAGCAAGACAATTTTTTAATGTGTTTAAAGAATCATCTGCTCCAACTGTTAATACACTAACTTTTCCTCCATGAGCCTCGGTGAAACGAACTGCTAGTTCTAATGCATATGTATCAAATGCATTTGCAACCAAACTGACTCCATTTAATTTAGGTTTTTTCATTTCATTATCCAAATGAATTTCAATAGAATCATCTGGAACCTGCTTTACACATAACAGAATCTGCATACTTTCCCTCTCCTTTATCCTTTTATATTGCTAAATTGTTTTTTAATAAAACTATTTTGTGCTTTAATGGCAAAAATACCATTAAATAAATATATCGTTAACTTATTCCTTGTATACGATATCGTAAATTGGTCTTACCAATTCACAAGTAAATTCTAACACATGGTACCAAATATTACAATCCCTAATATAAAATTTTTTTATGAATATATTTTAGGTTATATTAACCTATGATTATGATAAAATTACCATGATTGATTAGCTATATTTCTTGCCAGAACTAAGATTACTGCGCATTCATCTCATTACTAAATGATAATTTCCATAAATAAATTTCTTGACACATGCATATGTGTGCACATATAATTTAATTGGTGATGGAAATGGAAAATCAAAATAATTTATTTGAATGTGGTGATTTTGAATTTTATAAAACTCTTTTTGATCCTGTAAGAAGTGAAATCTTAAAGTTTCTAGCAATAAATGGAAAGAAAAATATCACAGAAATTGCTGAAAATTTTACTCAAGATAGGTCTGTTATTTCAAGGCATTTGGAATTAATGAATCGATATAAAATCTTAAACAAGGAAAAGCTAAACAGAATCACCTTCTATGAAATTAATAGCGAGTACATTCTTGAAAAATTTGAGACAACTACAAACACTTTAAAAGAGTATATCAAAAATAAGGTTTATTAAGAAAAGGCAGTAATGCCTTTCTTCTTTAATATAAACGTGTATAAATGTGCACATATACACTATAATAAATAATTTTGAAAGGATTTGAATAAAATGAATCTTATTACCGTGAATGAAGCAAAATGTATAAAATGTGAGTTATGTATTAAAGAATGTCCTGTGGATTTTCTAAAGATGGGTTCACATGGACCAGAAGAAATTGAAAACAATCATTGTATTGCCTGTGGACATTGCACTGCTATATGTCCTAATACTGCGATAGATAATAAAAAATCGCCTTTAGAAGATCAAATTGATTTAAAAGATTTTACTAAACTAAACGAAAAGCAGGCAGAATATTTCTTAAGATCTCGCCGTTCCATAAGAAATTACAAAGCTGAACCTGTATCAAGAGAAAAATTGACAAAATTAATTGATATTGCAAGATTAGCTCCTACTGCAAGTAATAGTCAAGGCATATCCTTTATTGTAGTTCAAAATAAGCAATTACTTGAACAAGCTTTAGAAATAACTATCCAGATTATAGAAAACTCACCTTTAAGACATTTAGTAGAAGAAGCTATAAAAAGTTACAGAGAAGATGGCTATGATTCAGTCTTCCGTGGTGCTCCAAATTTAATAATTGCAACATCAGATAAGAATTTTTCAAACGGTCGTAATAATGCTATTTCTTGTTTAACTTATCTTGAATTATTCGCCCCTTCCCTAGGACTTGGATCATGCTGGGCTGGAATTTTTGAGCATTGCATAGCCATTGAAGACTCACCACTGCTTAAATTATTCAATATTCCTAAAGATAAAAAAGTCGTAGGTGCCGTTATGGTTGGATATCCAAAGTATAGTTATAATAGATTAGTTGATAGAAACCCATTAGATGCTACTTTTATAGAATAATTAATAATTACACTGAAAAAAGCTATCCTGTAAAAGATAGCTTTTTTCTTTCTATTAAAATTTCAGAACTATATATAAATGCTTACTAAGCATTTTCTCCATTTTTCTTTTTTGCTTTAAGTATGTTGTAAATAATACCAAGAACTATAAACCATACAGGTGTTACAAATAAAGCAACACGAGTTTCATTATTAAGTGCCAATACAACTAAAATAAAAGCAAAAAATGCTAGAATTATATAGTTTATTATTGGATAAAGTGGCATTTTG
>CAURJV010000082.1:0-24687 GCA_963524945.1 uncultured Clostridium sp. | reverse complement strand
CATCATCATCAAATTCATCTTGAATTTCACCAACAATTTCTTCTAAAATATCTTCGGTTGTTACAAGTCCTGCTGTACCACCAAATTCATCTATAATTATTGCCATTTGTGCTTTTTCCTTTTTAAAAGTTTTAAACAACTCACTTATTGATAATGATTCAGGAACAAATTTAATTTCTCTAATAATTCCTTCTATGTTTTCATTGCCTTCAAATTTAAGTTTATACAAATCCTTAATATGTATAAATCCAATTACGTTATCTTTACTATCTCTACATATAGGATATCTAGTTAATTGTTCTTTTAAAGCATAATTTATAATTTCATCAAAAGTATCTTCAATAAAAATGCAGGCCATATCAGTACGTGGTATCATAATATCTCTTACTGTTTTTTCCGAGAAATCAAATATATTATCTACAAAAGTTAATTCTGTTTGGTCTATTAATCCATGTTTATAACTGTCCTCAACTAAAAGCTTTATTTCCTCATCCGTATGAGCTGCTTCTTGCTCATTAATTTGTGAAATTCCAAATATCTTTAAAACTAAATTAGTACTGTGGTTAAATGTCCACATTATCGGATAAGTTAATCTATAAAAAGCTATAAGCGGTAAAGCTGTATACATAGCTATATTTTCAGTATTTATAATCGCTAATGATTTAGGTGCCAATTCACCAAGTACAATATGAAGTCCAGTTATAATTGAAAATCCTAAAATCACTGAAATTGAATGCAATGTTATTTCCGGCAAATTAAATAAATTTATTAAAGGTCTTAACATCTCGGCAAATGCAGGCTCTCCAACCCAACCAAGTCCTAATGATGCTAATGTTATTCCTAATTGACATGCAGATAAATATGAATTTAAATCCTTAACAACTTTTAATGTATGCTTTGCATTTTTATTTCCATCTATCGCCAATGTTTCTATTCTTGATTTTCTTACCTTTACCATTGCAAATTCTGTTGCTACAAAAAAACCATTCATAAATACAAGCAAAATTACAATAATAACATTTAATATTATAATCATATATTGATAGTTTCCCTCCTAAGTTATTGTATGCATGCTACTATATAAAACTATTTTAAACACTACTTAACATTATAACATATATTATTTAATAAGTTAGGGCATAAACAGTTAATACTTCATTTTATTTTATATTCTCCATTCTCCAATTAATTAAACCCTACTATTTTCCTTCCAGAAATAAAAATCCATTTATCTACACTTACGAGGAATATATTTTTATCAAGTTTGTCCATTTAAATTAACTTTCATCTACTTTTTTCCCATATTTTCAGCATCTGTTTTCATTACTTCAACTATATATATATCCAACTCCTGACTTAACTTTAAAATTTTATCATAGTCCATTTTTTCACTAATTGTTTCATTTAATTTATCCCTCAATTCTTCAATTTCTTTCTTTTTATCCATACCCTACCTCCAACAAAATACTTTTTAGCTATATATTGTATTTAATTTCATTAACAATTACATTATATAACAAATATTGTTTACTACCAGGAAACTTTCGACGTTCTTCGCAAGTAACAGAATGAGGTGATAAGTGTGTTGAAGAGAAAAAGAAAAGAATTAAATTTAACTCAGTCGAAATTAGCAAAAAAATTAGGAATCAGCAAAAGTTATTTATCTAAGTTAGAAAAACATCCTTCCCTTTGCAATCCTAATATTAATTTTATTTTAAAATTGTCGAAAGAATTAGATCTAGATCCTACAGAAATTTTTTTATATTTTATAGAAAGTAAAAATTCTTTTATCAAATAAAAATTATATACTACATCAATATACATTTCTTACAGATCACATCCAATAAATTGCATCAATAAAATAAAGTATATTTTTCTTACTAAAAGACAACATAAAATTATTGATTATATTAAGAACCCGGAGGCTTCAAATGAAGGTATTAAAAAATATAATAATTTTCACTACTACCTTAACATTATTTATCGTCACGTCGTTAAATATAGTAAAAAATAATATATATGCAAATGCACAAATTAAGTCAGAAAAAACAAAAAAAATAGTAGTACTTCTCTCATCATTTAATGACGCTTATATCTCTTTGATTATAGATAACTTAGAAAGAATCCAAAAAGAAAACGCTAACAGTGCAGAATTTATATTTCTTGATGGGAAGAATAATACAGATATACAAAATGAACTTATAAATTCAACACTTTCAACAGATTTTGATCTTTTATTAGCAAACTTAGTTGATTTAGATGCTGATAATATAGACTCATTTATTAACAAAGTTAAACAAAAAAATGTTCCTATAATTTTATTTAATGTAGTACCATTTGTAACAACTTCAATTCAATCCTATCCTAGAGCTCTTTTAATAGCAACAGCTGCTGAACAATCTGGAATTATGCAAGGAAATTTAATTGTTAATGCATGGAACAACAACAAATCAGCTATGGATAAAAATAAAGATAATATTCTTCAATATATTATGCTGACAGATAAAAGCAATAACACCTTAACTACTGCAAGAACAAAGTATTCTATATCAACAATTAATGAGGCTGGAATAAAAACACAGGAACTTTCCAGAGTATCATCAGAGGCAACTAAAGAAGCTACTCAAATGATTATGGAGTCAACGTTTCTAAAGTATGGTGATAAAATTGAAGCTATAATTGCAAATAATGATACTTTAGCTATAGGAGCTATTAACGCCTTGCAAAAATATGGTTATAATATAGGTAACAAATCAATACCAGTTGTTGGCGCTGATGCAATACCAGAGGCTAAAGAATTGATTAAGAAGGGCTCTATGCTGGGTACTGTTATCCAAGATCCATCTGCGATGGCAGAAGCTCTTTATAAAGTTGGAATGAATTTAATTTATAATAGGTCACCTCTTAGTAATACAAACTATAAGTTCAACGAAACCGGCTTTGTAGTAGAAATGCCTTACAGTGAATATAAACAATAAATAGACTTTGAATTTATTTCTATACTTTTTTCTTATAATAAAGTGTGGTTTTTTACACTTATCTCTGCAAAAATAATATAGGTACATTTATGATATTCTCATCGAATATCTCATAATGTTATTTTACATGATATTAAGAGTAACCAAATGGCTACTCTTAATTAAGTTATAAATTTATTATTTTTCATCTTTATTAGTTACTGTTTCTATTTTATTTAATTTTGTATCACTACTTGAAGTAAATAATGATTCAAATTGCCTTAATTCCATTTTTAGTTTTTCATTTTCCTCTTGTAACTTAGAATTAATATCATTTAATTCTTTAATTACCTTCGCATTACTCAATACAAAATCTTTGCTTGGATTTAAATTTCCGAGTATACTTTGTTTTAATTCCTCAATATCCTCTTCTTTTAATTCAGGAAATTTAGATATTAAAGTATTATCAAACTTATCTATTTTTAGTTTCAACATATTTTCTATTGTACTTGAAATTCCAAAATCCTCATCAATCATATCCCAAATTTCTCGTGCTTTTGAAAGATAATCTGGATGTTTCGATAATTCCTCTTTCAATCCAGATTTAGTAAATCTACTAGCAAGAATTTTCTCCATTGGCTTTAAAATTGATTTTAACATTATACGCATCCTTATATATTATTTTATAAAATATATTATGAAATAACATCCTCAAAATCCACTTTTTCTTATATTAATATCATATAAATAATTTTTAATAAATGGCAAATAAAATTCCCTATAAATTATACTATTATATTACATTAGTATATGTTAATAAAGTATAACAAAAGATGCAGTCTAAATTGACTGCACCTATATTTATAAGAGATTATGAGATTATTAAGGTTTTATATAATTTGAAACATACTTTTTGTACACTTATATAATAACACAATCCGACAAAATATTCTATTATTTTTATTATATTTTTTATAAATTTAATATTTAAGTATAATAGATAATAATTTTGCAGAATATATTTAATGCATTAATCTCTATTCCTCTAATTAACTTAATTAAAGACGCAGCCATAATTTTCTATTGGCTGCGTTTAAAAAATTATAACTGCACTAAAGCGAGGCATAAATAATGAAAAGTAAAAACTTCTTAGCAACTATCTTAATATTTTTTATCTTTGCTATGAACAATGCTAGTGCAACAATTCCAATAGCAAATACTTATAAGCAAGGTATATATAGAATTTCTGAAAGCAGCAAAGAAAACTATACAGCAAAGCTTATAACCCCTAATAACACTACAAGTTTAATTATTATAGATCCTGATGGAGATATAAAATTTTTCAAGAGGTTCGATACAGTTAATGAAACAATTAACTTGGGTCCTATGGTGAAAGGTGATATAGTATCAATAATCGGTACTGGCGAAATAGCTGCTAATTTCATAAGCATAAGTTAAAACCACTCTCTCGAGTGGTTTTCTTACATTATTTTAGCATTCCAAAGTCTTTAAAAGGATAAAATATAAATTGAGCCTTTCCTTCTATTTTAGAGCTATCTATATAGTGATCTTTCCAATACCTTGCATCTAATGATACAGGTCTATTGTCTCCTAAGAAAAAGTACTTTCCTTGTGGTACTTCAAAGGATCCATTATAATCATCTTTGTTCTTTACATAATCTTCTTCTAGCTTTTCTCCATTTACAAATGCTATCCCATTTTTTATGTCTATCTTATCGCCTGGTAAACCTATTAGTCTCTTCACTAAAGTTTCTTTAAGTTCATCTGAATAAAATACAATTACATCTCCTCTTTTGAGATTATCAAAATTATGTATTCTTGTTACCAAGATTTTATCATTTAAATTTATAGTTGGAATCATTGATCCTGTTGGCACATATACATTAAAAAATACAAATTGTCTTAATAAAAAAGCTATTACTAAAGCACAAAATATTGGTATTATCCAATCTTTAAAAAAATTACTTTTCTTCTTATCTTTTTCTTCTATTTTAATACTTTCTTCCAAAGCATATCACCCTTCCTAGATTATAATTAATTTTTCTGCTTTTTCTATTACATATGGATATATTTATTGTATTCAGATTAATTTAGTAACCATTTATTTAACTTACCAGTAAAATACGAATTAGTCAAGTTTACTTATTTTATATTAATCATCTTAAAAGAAAACATAAGGTACTATTCTAAACAATATATATTATTTAGAATTTGTAACCTTATAAAGAAATACATCTCTCTACGCGACATCCTTACCTTCTACTTAAAATCAAAATATCACTTAATGATATCATTCATTCATCTCTCACAAATATTATTGTTCAATGAATTTTGTCAACTCTGCATTAAATTTTTCTTTTTCATCGTAGAATAATCCATGCCCACTTTCAGTAAATGGTACAATTTTAGAATTCTTAATGCTTTGCTTTTGAGCTTCACCCAAAGCAAATAAACAAACCTGATCATGAATACCATGAAGAATCAGAGTCGGAACATTAATTCTTTCAAGATCAGAAAACAAACTTTCTTCACCCAGCCAAGTATTAGCAATTTCTGCTGTAGCCCAGCCAGCTGCCTGCAACCCCAGTTGAAGGAACCAGTTTGAAAATGGCTCAGTAATATGCTTATAGAAAAAAATATCTCCAAAACCTTGAAGCATTTTAGGTCGATCATTATATGTTCCTTTAATTATATCAATAACTGCTTGCTTCTGTAATCCATAGGGAAAATAAGATCTTTGAATAAGACTTGGTGCTGCCGCTGCACAAAGAACTAACTTAGAAACTTTGTCATTATCATATCTTGACATATATCTAATAGCGATTGCTCCACCTGTAGAATGACCTAGCAATGTAAAGTTTTTTAAATTAAGCACTTCCACAACTCTTCTAACATCATCTGATAATCTGTCGTAGTCATACCCCCTGTATGGTTTATCTGATTCACCAAAGCCTCTTTGATCTATCCCAATACACCTATATCCCATTTTAGGAAGGACATTAAACTGGTATTCAAATAATTTATGACTTCCTGGCCAACCATGTAAAAATACAATTGTATTTCTTCCTTCTTCATTAAGATCTTCCACATAAACTTTCACATCTGGTTCTACTTTAATATAGTAACCCATACAAAAATGCCTCCATTAATAAACTTTCTTTCTAAAAACAGCTTATTCTTTTATGGCAAATAGGTGAATTACTACTATAAGTTTCTACAACTAATATTAACATGCAATTTGATTAAAACAGATATTTATACTTGTATCTCCTATATATCGCTTATGCCTTCTACAAAAGACTCTCCCTCATTCTTTCTTACTATTTCAACGAAAGCCGCTGAGATTTCAGGATCAAATTGTGTTCCACTGCATTTTTCAAGTTCCTCTGCTGCTTCCTTATAAGTTTTTCTAGTATTATATGGTCTATTTGATGTCATTGCATCAAAACTATCCACAACTGTCAGAATTCTTGCTAAATAAGGTATTTCTTTGCCTTTTAATTTATTAGGATATCCGTTCCCATCATACCTTTCATGATGACTTATAATTAAAGGTATGATATCTTTAAGCGAATCTACAGACTTTATGATTTCAACTCCATTAGCAGGATGTTGCTTTAATAATTCCCATTCTTCATCTGTTAGTCTCATTTTTTTCATTAACACTTCTTTATTAATGTTAATCTTACCAATATCATGCATATAGGCACCATAAATTAAAATTTCTTTTTCTCTTTTACTTAATTTGAGTTTATCAGCAATCATTCTACTATACATTACAACTCTTTCTACATGACCATAAGTATACCTATCTTTAGCATTAATAACACTAATCAAGGTTTTTATTGAAGTGACAAGTTCAATATCTTTTTCATCTATATTTTTTTTGATTTCATCTAAAATTGAAGTATACGCTTCAACCCTATTCTTATTGAAAAATTTTGCTCTATATAACGCATCATCTGCACTTTTTATTAATTCTATATCATTTCTCGCTTTATCTGGATAGACTGATACCCCTATTGAAACTGTTACTTTCCCTTTAGGCTGACTTTCTTCCCCATCAAAATGCGTACACTCTATTTTCTCCCTTAAATTTTCTGCCGTATGCATCGCTTCTTCCTCGTTTGTATCAGGCAGTATTATCGCAAATTCTTCCCCTCCATATCTTGCTGGAACATCTTCTTCTCCTATGTTACTCCTAATAATTTCACCCATTTTTCTAAGAACGTAATCACCTTCTTGATGACCATGGGTATCATTATATTGCTTAAAATAATCTATATCTATAAAAATCATGGATACAGGCCTGTTATTCCTATCTCCATTCTTAACTTTCTCTGCTAATGAGTCACAGAAATATCTATGATTATAGAGTTCAGTAAGCCCATCAATATTTATTAGCTCTTCTAGCTTTTTAATATGTTCTGCTTCTATCTTTACATAGAATCCCAAAGGCCATGCAGTTAAAATAAATACTCCTGCCAAGATCAAATCATTTTCAAAATATGTATTTACGATTGCATTAGGCTCCATAAATATATCCATCGCTAAAATAATTATAGATGAAATACACGAAACTATAATACCTTGTTTCATTCCATATTGAATTGTAGTTGTTATTATTATAAATAAGTACAAAAATTTATACTGGCTTTCATCTACTCCACATATAAATATAATTATCGAAAACACTATTATAAATACTGCTATTTCAATTTTATTCAAAACGTCTACATATCTTTTCTCAAACCTATTTTCAGTTGAAAACATCCATACTAAATAAATCAAAACAGATACCATTAACGGTATAAACAAAAATATTACTGTATAATACATTTCAGGTATCCAAACCGACAAATTATTATTTATAAAATTTTGAAACAAAATTACACCTATAAGTAAAAGTATAGATATTTTTACTACAGACACTATATCATTTATTTGTTTTTGTTTATTATTTTTTACGCTTTTCATACTCTATCCCTCATACCAATTACAATGAGACCAATATATTGGTCTCATTGTTGAATTACTCTTCTCTTAAACACTTTGGTTCTTTGGGTTGATAATGTCCCCAATAACAAGCTGAAGTCGCCATTATTGAAGCAACAATAGTTGCTACTGTTGCTATACTCATTAAGATTCTATTTTTCATTAATTTCACCTCCTTACAAGCTAACCAAATAATAACGCTAAATTCAGCCTAATTTTCCTAATATTAAATGACCACTCTTAGTTAAAGAGAAAGCCTGCCATAACACTCCCACGCAGATACATAACGAATAAGTTAATAATCTAAGGTTTTCCAAATACATATAGCATAAAATACTACTTATTATAATAATCAAATACATATTTAGTATGTTTATAGAGACTTTCTTAAGCTTCTTTCTCCTTTCGATACTTTTAATAGGTTTTGCCACACTGTCTACAGGTGCCAGTTTATTTACAATATAATATGACCATATAAATACAACGCCTTCAATTAGCATAACAGCGCTAAGAGTGACATTCATATATTTACATATTAATGCCATAACTATGCTTGAGACCGTACCTATAATCGCACATCGTTCAGGAGATCTTGAATGGACTCCCCCTGAACTTTTTCTTAATAAACTTATAGTAAATGATACTATGAGCGCTTCAATAGTCACATTGAAAATTAATCCAAATACTATAATCAACGCCACACATATTCCCATCTGAATAAATGCAAATATCCCATAATTTATTACTGATTTTTTATCATCATCAAAATTTAATTCTTTGGCTATATAATCGGAAATTTTAGTGCATACACTTTCTATATTTACCATTTTTAAACCTTCTTCTTTCTTGAATAATAAATTATAGAAATTACCGCAAAGCATATAAGCGACGGTAATCCACCTAATATCTTTGTTACTACATTTGACATCGCTACTCCTAGCTCATCCTTAAAAATAAAGCTTAATAGTAACATATTTAGTCCTTCAATAATAAATAAAACTATAGTTGTTATTAATGATGATTTTATAGACAAAACTACATCTGCTTTATTTATGCTCCACATAATAATAATCATTACAAATATATCAAGTATGGTTGGAACTCCATAATTTATAGGCAGAAGTCTTATTCCATATTCACATACTGCTAATAATAAACTCGAAATTATATATCTTTTTGTATTAAGTTTTACATTAGATAATGCTATCATTGCTAGTATTAATACAAATGCTTCTGGAACTAACCTAAATATAAATTCAAATACTGTTAATCTTAACATTTTCTTTTCTCCTTTGATTATGAATTTTCCTTAACGCACTATAAATCACTATAAATACAAATATTCTTATAAATACATCCCCTACGCTAATGATAGTATATCCTAAGTCTATAAAGTCAGTTAAGATCTTTAATTTAGTTTGTGCATCTCCTAATATATGAATATCATTCATTCCTCGAAAATTTTCTAATGAACGTCCTGTAAAGTGTGATAATGATTGGTAGACTGGCATAAATCCAAAATTAGCCTTTATTGCGATATCGTTTAATGCGCCGCCTAAAATCATAAAAAACGATCCAATTATGGAACTTATGTATAATTCATATTTTAATATCAACAATAAATATGTAATTAAATAAATAGGTGTTAGCCTTCCTATGGTTCTTATAAGCACATAATTGCCAAAAAAAGTAGCAACTTGTCCAATAAACGTAAGTATTTCAAATCCAATTAGAGGATAAATAGTCCATGATTTAAATAACGGACTTATTTTATATCCTCTAAATTTTGCTAAAAAAAATGCAAGTAGTACTGTTTCTGGCATATTCCCTCCATGATCAAATTTACTATTACAATATTTCACACAATAATTTGCATCATAATAACACTAATAATTATGAATTATAAATAAATTATTATGCATATTAACATATATTATAATACCTATTTCATACAGTTTCTATATCTTTACCTACAAAAGGATAAATTTAATAAGTTAGTTACAAAAATCCTAAAACAAACGCTTCCCATATAGGCTTACATTAAATTAAGATTAAGTTTTACTCAATTATATTTTCTTCTTAAATATACCTATTCTCATATCTATAGTTATAGCTAAAGATTTATAATCTTCTAACTTCTCTTTATTCTCTGGTGTAGACTTCCAATAGTGAGGTGTCATCTTTAATAAACTCAATAATTCTTCCTTATTTAATGTTATATCAAAAGTCACATTAGCTTCTTCTATATAATCATTTTCTTCTGCACTTGCTTTATAAACTTTATCATTTAAATGGACTTCAGAATAAATAATATTTCTAAGTTGTATTAAGTGATTAGTTCTAGGTAACACTCTAACAAATATTCCATCATCCTTTAAAATTCTATTACACTCGTCAATATCTATGGGACTGAATACTGAAATAATGCAATCCACGGTTTTATCTCCAAGTGGTATATTAAAATTATTCCCTACCGCCCAAACACAATCTTTGTTTAATTTGCTTGCATATTTTACAGCTTCTTTAGAAACATCTAATCCATAGTAGTTAGCTTCAATATTCCTCTTATTTACATAATCTTTTAAGTTAGTTAAATAATACCCTTCTCCACATCCTAGATCTACAATATTTAATTTGTCACTACTGTCCCCTGCCACCCTGTCAACTATCATTTCGTTTATTTTATCAGATAATTTCTTATAATATCCTCTAGATAAAAAATCTATTCTTGATAAAACCATTTCCTTAGAATCACCAGGATTCTTGCTTCTTTTCTGATTACTGATTAACAAGTTTACGTAACCTTCTTTTGCTATGTCATATGTATGTTTGTTACTGCATCTATATATCTTATTTGAAATATCCTTAACTAATTTCTCCTTACAAACAGGGCAAAGTAACAAAGTTTCATTAAAACTATTATTCATAAACTTACAACTCTCTTTCCATATATGATTTACTATATTTTATATTTTAATTTCTATAATCCACATCTACTATAAAGATTTTCATCATTAATTTGTCTCTTTAGAATCTTGTACGCTTCTTCTATTTCTCTTGGTATATTTACATGGACTATAAAATCTTTTCCATTAGGTCCATATCCATTTTCGTCATCTCTTAATCTTGGTATCTCTCCCATCAAAAGTTCCAGATATCTTTTTTCATCCCAAACTCCGTTAGTTCCAACATTACTTAATCTTAAATCTATATCAATCTTAGGAATGAATGGAGCATAGTTTACTAGTTTGACATTGTCACTATATGTATACTTAGAAAATGAAGCAAAAGTTCTAAGCTGCATAGTAGGATCTTGAATCAAGATTAAAGATCTATATTTTATGTTTAATTTGCATAATAACTCTATTGTCTTTTTAGCATTATCTCCACAATTCGTAGATTTATTTTCTATGATAATTTTATCTGGGCTAACACCATAAATTTTAGTAATTATATCAAAGAATATATCAGCTTCTGATCTATCATCAACCCTAATCAAATTAAATTTCGAGTTTTTCCTTACCTCATCTCTTAGTAATTGAGTAGAATGGCCAATTCCACCACTAATTAAAATTTTATCACACATATTATTTTTCCATGCGTTTGCAGCACACTGTACCGTATAAGGGATAGAATTACCTAATAAGATTAATACATCAACTCTTTTTAATCCAGAGACTTTCTCTAATTCCTCAGAATCTAACGTACTGATATCTCTAACTGCTAGAAATTTAGATATTTTATTAATGCAATATTGGACTTCTTCACTATTCATTGTTTTCCCCTCCTACTAAAAACATATAATAACAAAATTATTCCTGATCTGAATTAATAAATTATAACATAAATTATACATATGTCTTTCATTAACTTTATATATTTATTTTGCCATTCTATTATCTTTGTATTATTTATAGCATTAGCTAACTGTAATATACTAATTATTAATTCAACCCATATTTCAACAATCACAGTATATATTATGGAATTAAAATTCAGCCAAAAAATCAACTTACAAATTCATTAAATATTTTCTAACAAAAACTTGTCTATAAAATAAAATATTATAAAAAAATAAGATAGATTACTCATTTAAGAATAATCTATCTTATCCGTGGGTATAAATGGGAGAGGGTTTATATCTTTTGTATACCTATATATTAACATATTTCAACAATAAACGCCATATATTTCAATGCATTTCTTATTTATTTTTCGACATTTGTTCTATCAACTTCCACTAATGTTTCCGTCTTTTTTTTGTATTACTATTTCTAAATTCATTGGATTTATCAATGTAACTAGTATGAAATAAAGATTCTGCTTTTATACCATTAGGATCTCCTATATAGCTTTTATACATATTTTCAAGATTTTCATTTTCGTCAGACACTCTTTTTATTGATCTTTTATCAATATTTCTTAGTGTGTCTGCTCTTAATATTTTATAATCTTTTCCTAATAACTCGTTTGAAGATTCATTATAATATTTTATCTGTACAGCTTTAGCTCTGCAAACATTATTACATAATTTACAACCAACACACTCTTCTTCTTTAACCGCTGCCCTTCCTCTAATATTATATTGTATCGCATTAACAGGGCAATTTTGTATACAAGTACCACATGATATACATAAGTTTTCATTAATTTGAGATTTTGCACCTATTCTAGGAGTTCCTCCTCCATTTATGCACCCTCCTTTACATGCCACTACTTCAATGAAACAATATTCTTTCCATTTATTACTGCTTAAAAATTTTTCAATTTCTTTTAGACCATTTATCACTGCAACTTTACAATTTTTATTGCCTAAAGTTACCAACGCTTCTTCTATTTCCTTATACCCTTCTACTGGTTTTAATGTCATATTTTCAGCCTCAGATATATCACTCTTTAAATAACTCATTACAGTTCTAAAAATTGCTTGCATTGCCCCTTGGCTCATACCAAAAAGAGCTGCTGCCCCAGTATATTCCCCCATAAAATCATCAGGTTTTTCGTCTGGTATAGCAGTTATATCTATTCCCTTCTCTTTTAAGAGATTTGCATATTCTCTCACAGTTAGGACTATATCAATATCTTTATAACCGTCTCTCCCCATATCCTCTTTCTCAGATTCATATTTTTTAGCACTACATGGCTGTACAGATACAATAACTATATTGGTAGGTAAAATATTATATACATCTGCAAAGTATGTTTTTATTCCCGCTCCCATCATCTGTTGAGGAGATTTCGACGTAGATATTTTATCTAATATTTCTAGATGAAACATCTCAGCATAACGTATAAAAGAAGGACAAAAGGATGTGAACATAGGAAGTTTTTCTTTATTTGCAATCCTCTTAATAAATTCACTGCTCTCCTCTACAACCGTCATATCATTTCCGAAATCAGTATTAAATACTTTTTGAAACCCTAATCTCTTTGCAGATGGAGCAATTTTTCCTCCAACATAAGTGCCAATTGGAAGATTAAATTCTTCTCCTAATGTTGCTTTTACTGCCGGAGATGCTGTTAAAACTAAATACTTTCCACTATTTAAGGCTTCTTTAACTAAATTCACATCATTTCTTACATCAATCGCTTCTGTTGGGCAGGCAAGTGTACATTGTCCACAATATAAACATCCAGAAGCTCCAAAACCTCCACTTTTTGTATCCACGGTTTTCCTTCCTGAGTCTACTTCTTTTAATATCGCCATCTTAGTTTCTTGAGCACACGTAAAAGCACATGCCGTACATCCAATACATTTTTTCTTGTTTATTTGTATAATATTATCCTCTTCAATTCTATTGGCTTTCTTTGACTTTCCCATAAATTTCTCCATATTATTCATTTCTATAGTTATAATTACTTTTTATCTTCTTTTATTATTACTATATCTGGTTTATTAATTAGTTAATTTTTTCATAACAGTTGAAGACCATTATTTAAAAGTGAACGTGAAATCTCAATTTTGCTCCATTGCCTACATATGTAATGAGCAAAAAAAGACAGGATTTAAATAAAATGTTGCTATATAATATAGGAAAAGATTAAATGAGGTGGTTCTCTTACATGAATTATGATGCTTGTATAAAAAAGTCTATTGAATATATAGAAAATAATCTAAATAAGAAAATACAACTAAAGGAACTTGCAGATAAAGCCTTTTTATCAAAGTACCACTTTCATAGGGTTTTTCATTCAGTGGTTGGAGAACCTGTTGCTGAATATATACGTAAGAAAAGATTAGAGGAAGCTGCAAATGAACTATTAACTACAGAAAATAAAATTATAGATATAGCGCTAAAATATCAATTCAGTAATCAGGAATCATTTACAAAGGCTTTTAAGAAGCTTTATGGAATCCCCCCTAAGGAATTTAGGAAAAATAAAATAAATTTAACAACAATACATTCAAGAAAGAATTCTACAACTTACCTTTCTATGGCTGCTTAGAATTCATCAAAAATATTTTTAAGGAGTGAATCTTTATGAGCTATGTACCAATGGTTATTGAACAAACAAGTCGAGGAGAACGTTCTTATGATATCTATTCAAGATTGCTAAAAGAAAGAATAATTATGCTAAGCGATCAAGTAAGTGATTCTACCGCAAGTATAATTACTTCACAATTACTATTTCTTGAATCCGAAAATCCAGATGGTGATATTCACTTTTATATAAATAGCCCCGGTGGTTCTATTACAGCAGGAATGGCAATATATGATACAATGCAATATATAAAGCCTGACGTATCAACAATATGTTTAGGATTAGCTGCAAGTATGGGATCGTTTTTACTTGCAGCAGGCGCACCTGGAAAAAGATATGCTCTTCCAAATAGTGAGATTCTAATCCATCAGCCATCTGTACATGGAGGTTTTCAAGGTCAAGCTACAGATATTAGGATTCATACTGAATGGCTGCTAAAGACCAAAAATAAAATAAATAAAATATATAGTGAAAAAACCAAAAAGCCAATAGAGGAAATTGAAAGCGATATGGAACGAGATTATTTTATGTCTGCTAAAGAGGCTTTATCTTATGGAATAATAGATAAAATTCTTTGATAAATATAAATTCCTATTATAAATATATTGAAAAGGTTCAAAAATTTTTGAATCTTTTTTATTATGTTTATATTATTCACATCTTCATTGGCTATAATATAAATAGTATTCTTATTCTTAACCGAAAAGCAGGTGAAAGTATGTATTATGTAATATATGATTTAGAATTTAACCAAAAAAGTAATGCCTCTGAAGATTGCAATAACATTAATTTTTCAAAATTTAATGATGATACTAACATACCACTTATTCCTTTTGAAATAATTCAAATTGGTGCTATAAAACTAGATAATAATTTTCAAGAAGTGTCTACATTCAATTCCTTAGTCAAACCAACTCTATATAAAACCATTCATCCATATGTTGAGAATTTAACTAAGATAACTTGCGATAAAGTTTCTTCTTGCAAAAACTTTATTAATGTCCATGAAGCTTTTTTAGAATTTATTGGAGATGATGATGTACTACTCTGTGTATGGGGCGTTGGCGATATTAAGGAACTCTATAGAAACTTGGGATTTTATAATCTATCTACTTCATATATTTCAAAATATATTGACATTCAGAAGTATGCTTCAAAATACCTTAAGGCACCTAAAAATTCTAGAATTGGTTTGAGGAATGCTGTTGAAATTTTAAATATACCAATTTATGGTGAATTTCATGATGCACTTAATGATGCTTACTATACTTCTGAAATTTTTAAGCGTATTTATAACAAATACATGAAGCCTGAAACTTACATTCCTTCACCAGCAAAAAGAACTACAGAACCCAAGGAAGTAATTGATACTGAAGCTTTATTAAAGCAATTTGAAAAAATGTATAATAGAGAACTGACTAAAGATGAAAAATCAATGATTAAAGTTGCATACATGATGGGAAAAACGAAACAATTTCTGAAATAAATGCAGCTAGTAGAAAACTTTTTTTAATTCAATATAAAAAGGATACTCTATTACTAATTTTTAGAGTATCCGTGAATTCATAAACCGTAACATTATAGACCTTTTATTTTATATTTATACAATGGCCTTCCAATCTTTCCATACTCTATGATTTTCTCTAGTTCGCCCTGTTTGCTCATATAGTCAAGGTATTTCCTTACAGTAACTTTTGCAATGCCTAACTTTTCTGATAAGTCCTCAGTAGTAAAATACTCTTCTTTAGTATTATTAAGCTCATTAGCAATTGAATTATAAGTATACTTGTTCAAACCCTTTTCTAGATTTGGTTTGGTTTCACTACTGTTTGTTTTCTTATTTTTATTACTCAAAATAAACTTATCTAGATCGCTTTGTTCCATAGTCTGGTTATTTTCAAAGCTATTTAATCTTTCTCTAAAAATATTGAGAGATTCGTTAAACCTTTCAAATGTAAAGGGTTTTATCAAATAGTCTACAACACCATATCTAAAAGCATCCTTTACTCTCTCTACACTCTTATCAGCAGTAATCAATATAACATCAGATAATATTTCATTTTGCCGTAACCACTTTAGCAAATCTATTCCGTTTTCATTAGGAAGAAAAATATCTAATAGAATTAAATCCACATGGTTTTGCATTAAAAATTCTTTTGCTTCTGAAAGGTTTGCAACCGCTTTTTCTAGTGAAAATCCCTCTATTTTTTTAAAAAACTTAGAATTAATTTGTCTTACCATAGGATCATCTTCAACAATCATTGTTTTAATCATATATTCAACTCCTCCTCATAGGTATAGATATCTCCCATTCAGTACCATCATCAACTTTAAATTTAATAGCTCCTTTAGCTTCATCAATAATCTTTTTCACTATATACATTCCAAATCCTCGTTCCCCTTCTTTACTTGTGATTCCAATGTTGTAAATAGAATTTCTGATATTCTCTGGTATCCCACAGCCATTATCCTTTACCATAATTTTCATTTGATCATCTTCCTCAAAGATTTTCATATATATTTCACCAGCCCCATCATTTTTAACTGCATCAATAGAATTTTCTATTAGATTTCCTACAACAGATCCTAACTCTTCTGATGTCATATATTGTGGTAATTTAATTACTCTTGAGTTATCATCTATTATCAAATTGATTCTAGCTTCTTCACACTTACTATATTTAGATAGTATTAACGCTGCCAAAGATACATTTTTTATTTTATCAGATATTATAGTAGTTATATTCTTTTTACTTTCCACTATGACATTAACAAACTTAATTACTTCATCATATTCTTCGAGTTGTATAAGTCCTGAGATTGTATGAAGTTTATTCATAAATTCATGATTTTGTGCTCTAAGTGACCATGCCATTTTCTTTATACCAGTTAACTCCTCAGCCATTTTTCTAACTTCACTTAAATCTTCAAATGTTACAACTAATCCAAGAATTTGTTTTTTAAATCCTCTTATAATACTGTATTTACACATAACGTTTACTCCAGGGCGCACTTTTATCTCAATATTAGTCATAGATTTCCCGCTGTTTAAAACTTTTAGAGCCATACTTTCGTAGGTAAAATCAGTAATCGGCTTCCCTATATCATTTTCTTTCAAATGTAAAACTTTACTAGCTTGCTCGTTAAATAGCGTTATGCATCCATTATTATCTAAAGCTATTATACCTTCCTTTATATTTTCAATTACAGTTTCTTTTTGCTTTAAAGCCAAGGCTATTTCTTCTGGTTCAAGTCCAAATATTGACTTCTTTATATTATAAGAAAGAGCTATAGCTCCGGATATACCCAATATTAATCCCATTAATATTATAGGAATAAATTTATACATTTTCGTATAGACTTCGTTATCAAATTTATTATACAACATACCAACAGCAACTGCACCTATCTGCTTATTACTATCATCATAAATAGGTGCAAATGCTCTTACAGAAATACCAAGTGTACCACTTCCTGTTGATATATACTGCTCTCCTGTGCTTAATACCCTATCTTCATCTCCACCAGCAAATCTTTCTCCTATTTTACTTTTATCTGGGTGAGAATATCTTATGCCATTCATATCCATAATTACGATAAACTCTACATTTGTCTTTATACGGGCCTTCTCTATCTCACTATTTAACAGATCAATCGGAATTGCCTTATTTCCTTTCAAATATTCTTTAACTTCATAGGTTGATGCAAATGAATCCGCTATATTCAACATATTTTTATCTATTTGATCTCTTAATAACTTTTTCATTTCAATAAAAGAAAGTATTGTTATACTTCCAATTGAAATTACAAGGATAGCTATTACAAGAGATATTATTTTACCTTTTAG
This sequence comes from uncultured Clostridium sp., assembly GCA_963524945.1. Lineage (GTDB taxonomy): Bacteria > Bacillota > Clostridia > Clostridiales > Clostridiaceae > Clostridium. Next base: position 6,384 of record CAURJV010000082.1, on the reverse strand, counting down.
CTTCATTTTATCTCCTCTATCTAATTCTAAATTTTAGTTCACTTACTTATATATAAATAATTCCCTATTACAAAATAGTACAACTTCTTTAGTAATACGTTTACTTGCTATTTATCAAAGCAATTTCCCACAAAAAGTTAAGAGCGTATCCCTAGGAATCCGCTCTTAATTCATAATTTATTAAAGCCAATAAACTAATACTCAATAATTATAGTAATACTAAATGCTATCTTTTCAACTACTTTCTAATCTTTAGTATATATAGAAGTCTATTTATATTCTTTAACTTCTTCTTGTCCGTTTAAAACTCTTAGTGCACCTTGAGCTAAAGCAAGCATTTCATCTTCACCTGGATAAACAGTTATTGGAGCAATAAATTCCACTTTTTCTTTTATGATGTCTACCATCATTTTTTCGTAGGCAATGCCTCCAGTTAAAATTATCGCATCTACTTTTCCACATAAAACCGCAGCTGCTGCCCCTATATCTTTTGCTACTTGATATCCCATGGCTTCATAAACTAACTTTGCCTTTATGTCTCCTTCTGATGCAAGCTGTCTAACTATTCTCCCATCGTTTGTATCAAGATATGCTACAAAGCCGCCCTTTCCGGTTATCTTCTTCAATATTTCTTCTAAAGTATATTTCCCACTAAAACACATTCTAGCTAAATCACCAGATGGTATGCCACCACTTCTTTCTGGTGAAAATGCGCCTTCTCCATCAAGAGCATTATTTACATCAATTATTCTTCCATTTTTATGTGCGCCTACTGAAACACCGCCTCCCATATGAGCAACTATAACATTTATATCTTCATAGTTCTTCATATTTTCTTGCGCATACCTCTTAGCCACTGCCTTTTGATTTAATGCATGAAATATACTTTTTCTTGGAAGTTCTGGCACTCCTGAAAGTCTTGCTATATCTTCCATTTCATCTACAACTACTGGATCTACTATAAAAGCAGGTTTATTAATAGACCTCGCAATTTCATTAGCAATTATAGCACCAAGATTAGATGCATGCTCTCCTTGAACATTTTCTTTTAAATCTTTTAACATATTATCGTTTACACTGTAGGTACCACTAACTATAGGCTTTAAAAGGCCACCTCTTCCAACTATTGCATCCATTTCAGTTATATTTATTTTATTATCTTCTAGTATTTTTAATATAACTTCTGTTCTAAAGCTTTGTTGATCAACTACGTACTTAAACTTTCCTATCTCTTCTGATGAATGTCTAAGTGTTTCCTCAAAAATTTCCTTTTCACCTTCATATACTGCTATTTTAGTTGATGTGGAACCTGGATTTATAATTAATAATTTATGACTCACACATTTTCCTCCCCTACGTTATATTTAATTATAGTATTTGCATCTATTGTTATTATTATAAACACAGATACAAAACCTGTTTTTAAATTATACTCTGTAGGTATCAGCTTTAGCAAGTATTTTTCAATATTAAAATTAATTTTATTAATTTATACTATAGCTCTTAATCCAATACTAATAATTATTTATTGTACTACTGCTTCTCTGCTCAATTTCTTTTCTTTGTTTGCTCTAAGCATTTTAAACACATAAGAAACAATGAATGGACAAACAATAGCAGATACTACGCATGCCGCTGCAACTTGTGCTGTTGCTATTGTCGCTATTGCAGCCAATGTTGGGTCTGCCGCTGCAACAGCTGCTGGTGTGGCTACTGCATTTCCCGCTGTTGATCCTGTTGCAAGTCCAATTATAGGTTCTTCTCTAAATAATTTTAAAAGTATATATGCCCCTATTCCAGTAAAGGCAGCTATCACTCCTAATAATATACCAGGACCTCCAGCTTTTACAATTGTATCAAGATTCATTCCTGCACCTAATGGGAATGAGAAGAATGGAATTAATAACAACTTACTGCTTCCAAGAAACTTTCTCATATCAGGGTCGGCGTTTCCTAAAATCATTCCTATTCCTATTGGAATTAACACTGCAACAAGTGACATAAATGGAATTTGAGCAAGCCCTGATGCACCTAATGCAACCAAAGTGAAAAATGGACCATCTTTTAAAGATAATAGAGCATAAGCACCTACATCTGTTTCATCACCATATTGTGAAGCTAGAGATGCATATAACCCACCGTTGCAATTTGTTAGTGCTGAAAGAATCGCTAGTGGTGATAAACCTAATACCCCAGCCGGTCCAAAAACTTTTCCTACAATTATACCGATACCAGCACCCACTATGAATTTTCCAGATATTAATAGTGCACCTTTTTTTAGTGCTTTAGGTGCTAATTTGAAATTAATTTGTGAGCCAATTAAAAACATAAAGCAAGCCAGAATTGTTGATGATGCCGTCGAACTAAATAGTGCTGTTGTATATCCACCAATTTTAAGGAATTGCGGACAAAAAGTGTTAACTAGTACTCCTAAAAAAAGTGGAACAAGCATCATACCACCCGGTATTTTATCAAGTGTTTTCTTAATTGGGATTTGCATATATATACCTCCTAAAATCTTGTTTTTTATTTTTAAACCTTTACATATATCTCATGATAAACTTCTACTTAAACAATCCTAATTTATAATTTTGTTAGATATAATTAGTTATAATCGTATTTTATTTAGAATTTGTACATGCCACAAATATAGTAATTCTAATTTCTTACTTTCTAATAACATGTACAAATCGAATTCAGCTATTTTCTCGCAACTCCGCTTTCTCTTGCAGCATTTGCAATTGCTTCTGCTACCTTTGTAGCAACATTTTTATCTAAAGCACTTGGAATTACATTATTTTCATTTAACTCTTCATCTTTAATGTATCCAGCTATGGCATATGCTGCAGCAAGCTTCATTTCCTCATTTATTTCTTTTGCTCTAACATCTAAGGCACCTCTAAAAATACCCGGGAAAGCTAGAACATTGTTCACTTGATTTGGAAAATCTGAACGTCCTGTTCCTATAACTCTTGCTCCAGCTGCTTTTGCTTCATCTGGCATAATTTCCGGTGTTGGATTTGCCATTGCAAAAATTATTGCATCTTTATTCATTGCTTCAACCATTTCAGACTTCAATATTCCTGGAGCAGACACTCCAACAAATACATCGGCACCAATTAAAGCATCTGCAAGGTTGCCTTTTATATTATCTGGGTTTGTTATTTCTGCTAAAGCATCTTTAGCATCATCAATTTTTTCCATCCCTCTATATAAAATACCTACTTTATCGCAAGCAATTAAGTTTTTTACTCCTGATGATAATAAAAGCTTAGCTATTGCAGTTCCTGCAGCTCCCGCTCCATTTACTACTACTTTTATATCTTCAAGCTTCTTATCTACTACTTTAAGTGCATTTATAACACCAGCAAGAACAACTATTGCTGTTCCGTGTTGATCATCATGGAATACTGGAATGTCGATTAATTTTTTAAGTTTTTCTTCAACTTCAAAGCACCTTGGTGCTCCAATGTCCTCTAAGTTTATTCCTCCGAAAGTTGGAGCTATTAGTTTAACTACATTCACAATTTCATCAACATCCTTAGAATCTACTAATATAGGGAAAGCATCAACATCTGCAAATTCTTTAAATAAAATTGACTTTCCTTCCATTACAGGCATTCCTGCCATTGGTCCTATATCTCCTAGTCCTAACACGGCACTTCCATCTGTTACTACTGCTACCAGATTTCCTTTTGATGTATATTTGTAGACGTTTTCTTGATCCTCATGAATTTTTCTGCATGGTTCTGCAACTCCTGGTGTGTATGCAAGACTTAAATCATCTCTTGTTTCAACCTTAACCTTAGATGTGATTGAAATCTTTCCTTGTTTTTCTTCATGTAATTTTAAACTTTCTTCAAAATAATTCATTTAAAACATCCCCTCTATATTTAAACATTTACATTTGATACTTAATATTTTGTTGTTGTTTGGTGTAACTAGATAATATCATTTTGTCTGAAAATTTAAAATATTAAGTAAGTTTAATTTATGTTTAGTAAATTAAGAATACTTTGTATTTTTTTTAACAATTTATTTCTTACTTTGAGTCATCATTTTATTTTTACTTTGATCCAAAAAATCTTCTGCTTTACTTCCCATGCTTAGATTACTTTTCTTATTGAAAGTTTTTTATTTTAAAATATTAATATACTTCGTATAAAAACTATTTGCTATCATAATATACATTTAACAAAAAAAGAAAGTATGAACTCTTACAGTTGATACTTTCTTTTTTTATTAATATCTTTCTTCTCGTATTCTCCTCAGACATTTTATTTTTCCTTACTTGCATTTCTAATATTACAAATCTTCTATTTCTTCTAATGATTTTATAGTCTCATCGCACCATTTTATTTTTGCCTCTTCACTTTGTTTTCCATAATTAATGGTTGTAAGCCATAAGACTAAATTCTTTTTATCTACTTTAACTTCACCTGATCTGAGAATTCCATCTATTTCTGAATATTTAATCAAATCTTTTTCTGAATCACTTTTAATTTCTCTGATTCTTTCTATAATGTTCTTCACTGGTACATCCTTAGATAAGAATATTTTTAGTAATAGCTCAGACCTAATTGGCTCTTTTTCAACAGGAAGCAATAACCACTTATCTAGTTCTTCTTTGCCCTTCTCTGTAATTGAAAATATATTTTTAGCTGGTCTTCCTTCATTTTGTTGCACTTCTTTTGTTATTAATCCTTCATCCTCCATTCTTTGAAGTACAGGATATATATGCCCAAAATTTTCATTCCAGAAATGCCCGATTGAAGAGTCACACACCTTCTTAATATCATACCCTGAGCCAGACGTATGATTTAATATTCCTAAAAGAGCATATTTGGTTTTATTTACTTTTGCCATTTGATTCACCTCTAATATTTTTGCTTCTACAGTACAATATAACTTCAAAACTATACTAATCTCATATCTAAAATCAACATTTAATTTTAATTATCTTACCTTCTTCCAATACCATCTTGGGAATAATATAGAAAATGCTATAAGTGCAGGAGTTGAAACGTTGCAATAAATAGTGCTTATTGCATAGTATGAACTCATTGATACGGTAAATAATAATATAGTTCTTACAATTGCTTGACTAATATTCAAAATCCCCCAAGAAACAGTAATTATTCTCCAAGCTGCTGTATACTTTTGTTGCTTCTTAAAATCCTCTGATGCATTTCTCAAGTAACTTTGCTCTACTATTATTTGAATCAATGATCTTCTAAAAAACAAAGATCCAAGAAAAATTATTGCAAGTAAAATATCTTGAATTATTGGTGCTATTAAATAAAATGAAGGATCATTTGAAATAATAGTTCCTACTACACCAATTCCTGAAAAAGCTGCTCCCATTACTGCAAGAGCATTAAGTTTACGTTCTTTTACAAAATTTAAAATGACTACACCAATACTCCAAGCCCCAGATAAGATTATTCCTTTTAATGTCATTCCAAATTTATCAAAACTCGAAAAAATTATTATAGGAACAATTGCGCTTATTATAAAATCCTTATTAAGTATATTTTTTACTATTGAATTTTGTTTACTTGAATTATTTATTGATTTTTCCATTATTAATCTCCTCCAATTTATATCTACCTCTATTATAGGTTACAATATCTCAATTATTTTTATATTCTTACTTTTTATCTCCAACTCTCATTAGCATTTTTGATATAAATGTCAGGATCAATTATCTCCTTATCAATTATAGCCTGAGTTTCATCTGTTATATACCCTAATTTTACGACTTCCTCTCCAGCATCTCTGAGTGCTAATATAAAAGATTTCGATATTTCTTTTAAAGGTTTGTGCTTCTCGATATTATTCAATATACCACCTTGACCACAGGTAATAACACCTACTAAATTGCCTTTTGTCATAACCTTAAAAGTTTCAATAAGACCTGAAAAATTATAGCTTCCAGGAAATCCACAGTTTGAAATCAAAACACTCTTTGTAGTAACTTCCTTATTATAACGTCTAGGGTGAGAATATCTATCTCCATCCTTAACTATCTCTTTGCTATTTAGCGGAAGCATACGATCCATAAAATCCTTCATTATTCCAGTAACCGTATAATAATATAATGGTGTAGCATAGACTATTAAATCAGCTTCCTTCACTTTAGGAAGTAATTCCTCCATATCATCTTTATGAATACACTTTCCTGGTGTTTTCGTCCAGCAACAAAAACATCCGCTGCAATGTTTTATATGCTTATCCTTAAGGTAAATAGTTTCTATTTCTGCCCCTGCCTCATGACAGCCCTTAAGAAAATGCTTTAGCAAAACCTCTGTATTCCCAAACTGCCCTCTTGGACTACCATTTAAAGCTAATATTTTCATTATAAACCCTCCCTTTAATCATACC
>CAURJV010000081.1:0-24872 GCA_963524945.1 uncultured Clostridium sp. | reverse complement strand
TTAATCCTTGTTTTGCTTCTGGTATTAATGTTCTGTTTCTTCCACTATTATTTGAAGCCATATGAATCTACCTCCCTTAATTTTTTAATTTTGTTTGGCAGTAATATCTTAACCAATACCATAAAATATAGTCTATAAAAATGTTAACAGAAGTAGTACAGATAGCTTGTATTAGATAATTTTAGATATTTTCTTTAAACAATAACCTCATATTTATTTTTAATAAGTGCTTTCATAGCATTATCTACATCTTTTTCCTTAACAAGGATATAATCAGTATCATAAGTAGAAATTGCAAATATGCTTATTCCGTTTTTAGCTAAAATCGTACTAATTGCTGAAAGAATTCCTACTAACGAAAAATCCAACTGGCCATCAACCTTTAAAATTCTCCATTCTTTCTCACACTTAATTTCATTCGGAATATCTTTTTCAAGGCATACTATTGACAATTCATCACATGTCTTTGTTATTGAAAAAAAATCACTGTTTTTTATCCACTCAGGAATTGATTCCTTGTTATTTAGTCTGCACACTCCATATTTTTCTTTTAATAATATAATAGTTAATATCTTCTCCGACATATCTTACTTTCATCCTTTCTTCCCTTTTCTAAAAATCTTATTTTACTCAAATTTATAGCTCAAAATAAATAAAAAAAGCCAATAGAAATATTATAGAAATATCCCTCAGGCTTCTATCTTTTCATAAACATAACTGACTTTGAGTTTCCTCTAAACCTGCCAGTTATATTCAACTTTTGAATCCTAAAAAAGCAATTAGGCCTTGATTATTACATGCTAAAATTATACCTATATTTTAGCATAATGCAAAATTTAGATCAATGTCACATATTATTATATATATTAACCTCGCAAATTTACATTTATAATTATACTAAGTTATGCTTAAAATACGTAAAATCTATTGCAATCTGCATTTTTTATTTAAACAAGGTTATATTAAATCCAATTCTATTTAATTCCTTATGATTCCAATGTGATTATTAATTATTTAGGTAATATCGAAATTGGAAATGCATGATTTTTTATTTTATATGAAAGATCGACTTTAGTATCGTCGTCTATTTGACTCAATTTATAGGTCCATACTCTTGTATTTTCATCAACATCTTCTTCTGCATTGCATCCCACAACATTTCCTGGCACTTGAACCTCATTAATAAATTTTATATTTTTAATATAACTGTATACTTTTTCATCATTCGTATTGTTTTGGATTAAGTTATCTATTGCTGATTTATTAAATTTTACATCAATTGTATATATATCATCTTTTCCCTTTATTCTTTTTAAATTAGTCATTGTTGCTAATCCACTTGAATTTATTTTTTCCTCTAATTCTTTAATATCTTTAAATTCATACGTAATTTCTTCAATATTCATATTATCTTCAAAATACTTATTAAAATTATACCCATTTTCTTTAGCCCATTCATGATCAATTACATCATTTTTTAATTTCGTTGATATAAAATCATCATATACAACTTGCAATTTTACCACACCGGACCCATTTTCATTTATTACAGTGGAGCTTCTTAAATCTATATCTCTACATCCAAGTAGAATAATACCTAAGATTAATATAAGCGAATTAAAAACTACTCTTTTCATTTTACTCATTAGTTTTCCTCCTAGATGCACATTTTTCTATACTAATATAGTACCCAAAGATAAATTGTATATGCATACTAATATCAATCTCACCTACAAAAGAATACAATCTTAAGCCATCCCCCTGTGTCTTTATCTTAGGCTGTTCACCTTAATTTCAGTAGTAATTTTTTACCCAGTGTGGATCTAAAAATATTACTTAAATTAAATCGCTTTAAAAAATAATAAAGGGTAGTGAACGAACTAAAATCGCAGACTACCCTTTATAAACTATTTTGTATGTAAGAACTTTTCATAACTCTCTATTTTATCCTCTCTGTTGGTATTTTTTATCCAATTATTATATTCTAAAATATTTTTTTCTACTGTTGTTAAATCTAACTTATTATTTCTCTTTCTCTTCATTTCTACATACATATTAATTTTAATTATATTTCCCATTTTTCTGCCCTCCTTTGTATATAATACAACTTTGATCTTAATTCTGTGTATGCAAAAATATTAAGAAATAGTTAAAATTTAATTATAGTTTTTAACGGAAATAATCTTTAAATTGCTTTTTATATAGAAATCCCTACAATATAAAATGTGGGTATAAGATAAGCTCCTACACCCTAAAATTTTATTAATAGATTTCATAACTGTTTTAGTTAACTTAACTTCGTAGCATGTCCATTCTCATCAAAGCGATATCCGTATATATTTATATTCGTAATTAACTCACCAGTAGAATAAGTTAGATAATCATATCCATCAACATTAAACCATCCAGTGACCATCTCTCCATCCGTCCCAAAGTAATACCAGTTGCCATTTATTTTCTGCCATCCTGTCTTCATAGATCCATCACTAGAATCTCCAAGGTAATACCATTTATTATTTTTCAATAACCACCCTGATTTCATTGACCCATCATCAGAATTTCCCAGGTAATACCAATAATCTCCGCTTAACTTCCAATCATAAAGCATCCAGCCTTCACTATCAAATAGATACCACTTTCCATTTATTTTTTCCCATGCATTCTTAGTATAGCTTCCATCATTGTGCCTATACCACCACTTATTATCCTTTATAATCCATTGACCTGGCTTAGTAACATTACTTATTAAAACCCCATCAGTAAAAGAATTGATATCACATTCTTCACTTACACCACTTACTCTACCAGTTTCAGTATATTGATGCCCCACCCTATTTGTAAAGAAATTTGATGGCAAATTCCAAGGATCATTATTATAATTAGCTTCCCAGAAAGGCATATCCTTTATAACTGATTGTGCATCAGAAAGATATCCTATAAAGCTTGTGTAACTGTAAATACCTAATGGAATAGACGTTAGCTGGCCAAATGCAGTTATAAATCTTGTAACATAATCTGCAAGTCCACTAAAATTACTTTCTACATCCATCATAGGTACCAAATCCCAATTATAATCTTTTATCTTATTATAAAAATTCTGGGCTTGGGCTTCTGGAGTACTTGTAGCAACTAAAAAATGATATGCTCCAACCTTTAAGTTATTATTTTTGCATCCACTATAATATAGTTCCATTTTACTATCTCTAAATGTTGCACCTTCTGTTGCTTTTAAATAAACATACTGCACACCATCTCTTGCAACCGCCCCAAAATCTATATTCCCATTGTTATTTGATACATCTATGCCTTTTATATACCCCATAATTCATACTCCCTTTCGATTTTCATATTTATAAAGAGTAACCCTAGAGGGTTACTCTCAAATATTCAGTTACTATTGTTTCATTATCTTATTGCTTTTATTTATTTTCTTTAGAATCTGAAGCTTGGACAGTTTCTGCTGTATCATTTGTAGTTTGGTCGCTTAAACCTGGTGTACTAGTATCAACTATGATTCCTAACATTGTTAAAATTGTTAATATAGTATTAACGATTTCTGTATAATTATCAGGAATTATATTTAACCCTAACTGTTGTACTAATAATGCTATAGCACTGGCCATTGCAACCCAAAAAGCTTTATTTTTTAATCTTGCCTGAAGATTAATACCTAACATCCCTATCTTCACCTCTCTTCTTTTATATATACATAATATGAATCAAAACTATTAATGGCGACTTAAAATTAAACTAACGTTACAAATTCTGTTTTATAATTTTTATTAATTAATCTCCAAAAATTTTTCAACTCATAATATATTTCAATGCTTCTTAGAATATATATGGTTTAGAATTTACTATAACCATTATTTTTACAATACATTTAAAATCTTGAGGGAAAAGATATCTTCCGTTCATATTAGAATTGTTTATCCAGAGAAGTGATAATATAATGGAAAACTCAAATAAAAATAGAAACAATATCTCACTAAGCATAGAAATATTATCTCTATTTTCAATTCTACTAATTTAATTGTAACTTATTTTATAATATACACTCAATGCTTGTTATTTTTGCATTTCCAGTAAGCGGCTTATAAATCATCACTTTCGAAATTCCTTGGCCATTATTAGCTGCAACCTTTGACTTACATATAAAACAATAATTTGTTCCATTTACACTCTGAGTAGCTAAAATTTTAGGTTCATATTCTATACCAATTAATTCATTTAATGCTGTCTTAAGTACCTTTATATCATCATCTGTTATGTTATTGTGAACTTTCCATCCTCTTAATATTCTCATAAAATTCTCCTCTCATATTTATCCCCTTAAAATTCAGAAAACGATTATATAACATTCGATTTACTATAGCATATTCATATTATCCGAATTATTTAACTAATTCTCCAAATAAATTTTAAAAGTGCAGCAAGTTTGCTTTAAAAAATAAAAAGAAGTGTTCCAAATATATGAAACACTTCTCTTTAACTATAGATAAACCAATTATAATCCTATATTTATATTATGAAATATATCCTGACTAGAAATAAGTTCAGGTCTTAGTCTGGATATCTATAATAAGACACTCTCTAATGCTGCAAATTTACCTTTCTCATAACATCTTTCATAGTTTGAGCTCCATATTTATTAATAAGATCTTTAACTATTGCTCTCTGAAATTCTTTTATGGTTTTTTCCTTTAATTCATTATCACAAATAGAATTATAATCCACTTCATTCTTCATATTCTTCTCTCCTTTTGGCTTATACTCATAATGTGCATAATAAATAATATTTTATACATATTTTATTTTAAAATATGTGATTTACACTATTGTACACACTTTAAAGTTAAAAGAAGAGCTTTAAATTCAACTATTTTTTTAATCTCTTTTCTAAATATAAACTATTTTTTATAAATTTTCTCCATTAGTAGAAATTACCTCTTTGTACCAGAAAAAACTCTTTTTCTTGCTACGCTTTAATGTTCCTTTTCCTTCATTATCTTTATCAACTTTAATCCTTCCTCATTTGGAATTTTATCATCCCTATTTGGAAATATTCGTGCTCAAGACAAAGATAGACGGAAAGTCTTAAAACCCATTTCAGCAAATAATGCTATATCTTCTTTATAGTTATGATAAAAATCCTTCTGGAAATACATTTATTTGTGACTTATCATTCATCTTATTGTATCCTCCATATGTTTAAAAATATTATGAAACTAAAACTTCTTTTCGTTGTGACAATAACTAAGTGTTAGTTTTGAGATATCATAATAGGTTTCATGCTTGTTTCTTTATTTAATTGCTGGTCAGAGAGCCATTCCATAAGCGTTGTTACTTTTCCATTTATTATTGCTGAACATTGGTTATTATATACATATATCCATGACCAATGACCAATATATTCATATGGCGTTCCATCTGCTTTTTTGTATAGCCCCGTAGTATCAATTACATTATCAAAAAATGAAAAATAAGCATTTGTATCACCTGCTTGAACTAAACGATTATAAGTTGGTACTACATAATCAGCTGGAGGTACTGTTGTATCTGTTTTAGCTGCTGTAAACCAAATTGGTACCTTCTTAAATGCTTCAATATCTTTATCAGTAATCAATGTATCCTTTAGCGCCTCACAAGTTGGGAATGCTGCTGCAAAATAATCAGTATAATCACGTATCATAAGCATTGTCATATAGCCACCATTAGAGTCTCCACCTATATAAATTCTGTTTGTGTCAATATTACTATTCTTTGAGACATAATCTTTGATTAATGACATAAGAGCTTTTTCATACTTTGAGCTTCCATCTCCAAAGCCAGTAAATCCATCCATCCAAAAAGTTGGTGCCTGAGGCGCTAAAATATATGCACCGTTAAAATATGCTTGCATGTCTTTTGATGCAAAATTTACAGCTTTATTTCCTGATATAGGTAAAAGCCCATCTGTTCCGCCTTCACCAATACCGTGTAACCAAATAATTAATGGTTTTTTACTATAATCATTTTCTGGTGTATAGCTTGCATATTTTAGAGTAACGTTATCATAGGTTGCATTTCCAATTTTAAAATCATCAACAAGCTTTTTAGTTCCACCCGCAAATTTATTTATAACTAAGCCAGAAATTTTGCCTGAATCCGTAACGATATCATTCTTCTGCTTAATTGTAAAATCGCAATTAACCCAGGCATTGAGATTCGTAGTTAAATTATAGTTAATCGGCGAAGTTAAAGATACATCAGGTCCAACTTCCAATTCAAGTGTTACATATTTTCCTTTAAATTGAGCATTTCCATCATTATCAGAAACATAAGCTTTTATGATTTTACACTCCCCTTCTGCCTCCCCTAAAATCGGACTCTCTACCCTATTTTCAGTTCTTGCTACATGAACCTTAAAAGTATCGTTGGTTATTAAATCCTTTGATACTATTGCACCTAAATGAATGACTATCTTTGTAATTGCTGGTCCCCAATCAAATATTTCTGTAACAGTTCTATAAGATTCTTCATTGGTTTGCTTACTTGCGGCGGAAACATCGACAGTAGAAGAAATAGACATATTAGCTCCGATAGTACATAATATTACAGTTTTTAAATATTTCCTAATCATATTTTTCATTGTTTTCCTCCTATATTTAGAATATAGATTATAAGACTTTCCTATCCTCAATCACTATGAATTATATATTAGAATATAAAAACCCCAATTAATCAAAAGAGACTAAGTAATATCTCTTCTCATTAATTAAGGTTTCGCCTCATCTAGTCAGTAACAATAATAATATCTTGTAATCGTTTCTTCACATGTTTATATTAGCTTTTTTCCTATTAAATGTCAATAACTTTGTTATTATTTCTATCAAAAAAATGATAAACAACTGTAAGCTGACGATTTTTTAACCTCATTCTTTTTAAGTGCATGTAAAAAAATCTCGCAAAGGAATAAAAAAGCTGGTAGAACAAATAATTTAATATTAAATGCTCTACCAGCCTTACTTAACCGCAAATTGAGATTTACAGTTTTTTAAAGAAAACTTTTTCTACGTTCTTAGTTCTTAATTACTTTAACCCTTGTTCGTAGCTTTCAATCATGTGTTTAACCATGAAACCGCCAACGCTTCCGTTTTGTCTTGAAGAAAGGTTTCCTTTATCTTGATTTTCATAGTCTTGTAATCCAATTTCTGAAGCAACCTCAGTTTTTAATCTGTTTAACCCTTGTTTTGCTTCTGGTATTAATGTTCTGTTTCTTCCACTATTGTTTGAAGACATATATATCTACCTCCCTTAAATTAATATAAATTTTGCTTGGCAGTAATATATTAACCATTATGATAAATTATAATCTATAAAAATATTAACAAAAGTAGCATGATAAATTATAACTAGAAAAAACTTTCAATATCTTGTACAAAAATTCATAAAAAAAAGTAGTAATCCGCGATTACTACTTTTTCATGTATTAAATTATATAGCCTTGTCTGAATCTTCTTGATCACTTTCATTTTGGAGTGTACTATGTTTTCTTCCGTAAACAAAATATACTACCAAGCCTATAACAAGCCATACTAGAAATCCAATCCAAGTTATTAATTTTAATCCGCATAATAAAACTATACAGCATATTATTGATATTAAAGGAGTAAATGGTACTCCTGGAGTTTTAAAGATTCTTTTGAAATCTGGCATAGTTTTTCTAAGTACTATAACTGCAAGAGATACAGAAATGAAACTTAATAATGTTCCTGTACTCAAAAATTCTACAATAATATCTAATGGTAAAAATCCTGCTATTATTGCTGCTATAGTTCCAGTTATTATAGTTGAAATGTGTGGAGTCTTATGAGTAGGATGTACTTTTGAAAATATTTTTGGTAAAAGTCCATCTCTTGACATAACCATAAATACTCTAACTTGGCCATAAAGTACAACCATCATAGTAGAAACCATTCCAAGTATCGCTCCAGTTCCAACTAACGCTGCACCCCAGTTTATACCAACTCTAGCTAGAGCTCCTGGTACTGCATTTTCTGAAATTATTTCATTATAAGGTACCATTCCAGTAAGCACAACTGCAACTGAAACATAAAGCAAAGTAACTGCTATTAAACAAATTATAAGTCCAAGTGGAATGTCTTTTTTAGGATTTTCAGCTTCTTCTGCTGCTGTAGATATTGCATCAAATCCTATAAACGAGAAGAATATAGTCGCCGTTGCTGCAAAAATCCCCTTAAATCCAAATGGTACAAAAGGTTGATAGTTAGATGGATTTATATGTGATACTCCAAGAACTATAAATACAATAATTATAGTTATCTTTATTCCTACAATTAAATTGTTAACTCTAGCGCTTTCCTTCATACCGTAATATAATATGTAAGTTATTATTGCAATTATTAATACAGCTGGTAAATCCACTATTCCGCCTTTACTTGGTGACGATGTCAAAATTTCAGGAAGTGTTACACCCACTGATTTTAATATTCCAATAAAGGTTCCTGACCAACCTGATGCAACTGCGCTACATGCAACTAAATATTCAGCAGTAAGGCACCATCCAATTATCATAGCTACTATTTCACCAAATACTATGTATGAATAAGAGTATGTACTTCCCGCAACCGGAAACATAGTTGAAAGTTCGCAATAACATAATGCACAAAGACCAGCTACTATACCGGCTAAAATAAATGAAATAATTACAGCTGGTCCAGCTAAATGTGCTCCTGTTCCTGTTGCAACAAAAATACCTACTCCAACTACTGCACCAATACCAAATGCAGCTATGTCTTTGGCTTTAAGATTTTTCTTTAAAGCTGACTTTTGCGCGCCTTCCAACATTTTATCTAACGATTTTTTCTTAAAAATATTCATATAGGTCCTCCTATTTACTTAATCCATTCGTCAAAAATCTCTTAATAACTTTATACATCTATCTAACATATTAAATATTTATCTAGAAATTTTAAAAGTACAACAAACCAATTAATATATTATCATATTTTTATAATATTAGGCAAGACATTAACACATTAATAATTTTAATAATTTATATATTTTTTCATTTTTGTCTATAAACATGAATACTTTTTAATATAACATTATAAAAAATCCTAATATAAGGAAGAAATTCATAAGTTAACTACGAAAATCCAATTAAAAATTGCTGTACTATTTTAAATTTATGTTTCTAAATAAATTAGGTCTAAAATATTCACCATTATTTTAAGCAAATATTATAATAAATATTAGTAATAAATGAAGAATTTCAGAAAAAAGTGCCGAACTTATCTCTCTTATCATTACTTTAAAACGATAAGAGGCATAAGCTCGGCACTTTATAATAAGATTATTGTAAAATTTTATTGAGCTATAAGATAAGCCATCAATTCTTCTCTTGTGAATCTTTTAGGTTCTTTAAATTGATTTAAAGTTAACGCTCTATAATAAACTTCAGCTACTTTTTCAACATATCTTCCTTTAGATAATACATCTTCTATATCTTTACTAACAACAATTACTCCATTACTTTCTAATAAACAAGCATCACTTGTGCTTAATCTTTCTACCAAGTCTTTTGCTGGATCATTAGTTTTTGCTTTTTCATAATTAGCCAGATATATATATCCTCCATAGTTTGCCGCATCATAAGTTACTGGAGGAATTACTTTATTAGCTACCGCAAAAGTAGTAGCATAAACAGGATGAATATGCATAAAAGCTTTTATATCTTTTCGAGCCTTATATATATCGAGATGCATTTGCATGTCACCATTTGGCTCAATTCCATCCATTGTTTCAATCTTATTTCCATTTAAGTCTACGACACAAACATGTTCTTTACATAAATCTTCTATTTTAATTTTTGATGGTGTTATAACTACATAACCAGAACTTTCGTCTTTAATACTAAAACTTCCTATTTTTTCTATGCATAAGTTATATTTTTCTGCATCTTTAGCAATTTTTATAAGTTTAATTTTTAAGTTTTCTAACATACTTACACTCTCCTTCACCATAACACTCACTTAATTTAATCCCATTACTTTATCTTCAAATATTCTAGCATCCATTAATTTAAGATCTCTATCTACTATTGGTGCAAAATCCATTGCAGCTAATATATCTTTTTCAAGATTTACTCCAGGTGCAATTTCAGTTAAATGTAATCCATCTTCTTTTAACTCAAATACAGCTCTTTCTGTTATATACATAACAGGTTGTTTTAACTTCGTTGCACGATTTCCACTAAAAGTAATCTGCTGAACAGAATCTACAAATTTTTTATTTGATCCATCATTTATAATTTTTAATTTTCCCTCTTCTATTTTTATGTCTAATCCTTTAGCTGTAAAAGTTCCACAGAAGACTACTTTCTTCGAGCTTTGAGTAATGTTGATAAATCCACCACAGCCTGGGACCTTTGGTCCAAATTTACTTACATTTATATTTCCGTGCTTGTCTACTTCTGCAAGACCTAAGAATGCTATATCCAATCCGCCTCCATCGTAAAAATCAAATTGTGTTGGTTGATCATACATACATTCTGGGTTTATTGATGCTCCAAATTTATTACCACCTTGAGGAATTCCTCCTATAGCTCCAGGTTCTACAGTTAATGTAAAGTAATCACATATTCCTTCTTCATTAGCAACATTTGAAATTGCTTCTGGCATTCCAATTCCGATATTTACAACCTGTCCTTTTACTAATTCCATTGCAGCTCTTCTTCCAATAATCTTTCTTTCATCTAATTTTAATGGAGCTAATCCATCGACTACCATATTTGCTTCTCCAGTTAATGAAGGATCATAACTGTATCCTAATATTTGAGCTTGATCTTCTTTATCTTCTGCTTCAACTATATAGTCAACATATATTCTAGGTATCTTCACAGCTCTTGGATCCAATGTTCCAAATTTAACAATCTTCTCAACCTGAACTACTACAGTTCCTCCGCAATTTTTAACTGCTTGGGCTATACATGCAGCCTCAGAATAAGTAGCTTCATGGTCCATTGTAATATTTCCTTTTTCATCTGCATATGTCCCTCTAATAAAAGCAATATCTATCTTTGGACATTTATATATTAAATTTTCTTCACCTAATATATCTATTACTTGTACTATATCATCCTTAGTTATTGAATTTGCTTTTCCACCCTCTACTCTAGGATCTACAAAAGTATTTAATCCAACTTTAGTTATAGTGCCAGTCTTATTACTTGCTTTATCTCTAAACATATGACACATAACTCCTTGCGGTAAATTATATGCATATGTTTTATTATCTCTAATTAATGCGCCTATCTTAGGTGCTAAGCCAAAATGTCCTCCTATAACTCTACCTGTTAGCCCTTCATGTGCTAAGTGATTTAATCCTTTACTTCCTCTATCACCTGATGCTGCTGCAAACATTAATGTTAGATTTCTTGGGCTATTTTCTTCTAAAAATCTTTCTTCCAAACTTTTGATTAATGATTCTGGAACTCCTAGTAATGCGAAACCTGATGTTGCTAAAACGTTATTATCTTTTACCAAATCTGCTGCTTCCTTAGAATTAATTATTTTTACCATAAATATCATCTCCTGAAAAATATAATAGCCTTTGTTATTTTTTTATCAATTCCTCTTACCTTTATTTTAATAGCTTGTCTATTTTTTGTCAATCTAATTTTCTGACAATTCAGAATTATTTTTTAATACATTATTATTCATAAATCTATTTTTTATTGTTAATGTATTGATACCGCTAACATTTCTATATTTTTCCCATATTTTTCAAAAAAATTAAAAATATAAAATTAAATCAAAATATTTATTATCTAATTATACTTATATTTTATGAGAGCAACCACATATTGGTTATTACATATTGATATTTTTTTAACTATTTTTCAATTTATTATTGATTACCAAATAACAACATTATATTTCACATATCGCTTTAGCATACTTTTTAATAATATATTTAACTGCTAAGTAATAATTAAAGACTTTTAAAACTAATAACTCCTTTGATTATCTAAAAATCAAAGGAGTTATTTGGGTATCATAAAATATAAAACTTATATCGTCTTCTCTTTTGTTATATTGCGCCTTATAATCTACAATATATGTTATATATTAATTTGCTCTGTTATTTAAATTTTCTTTATATGGCTCTAAATGAACAATTACATCAGCATTATTATTAAATTCCTTTCTTAACGCATCTTGAATTTCATGAGTTAATTTGTGTGACTCTTCAAGACTCATTTTTGAATCTGCTAAAACATGCATATCTATATGCATATCTTCAATAGTTCCACGACTTCTTATCTTATGAACTCCTTTTACACTTTTCTGAGACATTGTAATTTCCTTTATCATCCCAGCTTCTACAACCATGCCATCAACTAAAATGTCACTAGCTGCCTTAAATATTTCATAAGCAGAATGAAATATGAACACAGCTACTACAACAGAAGCAAAACTATCTATAAGTGGTGATACTCCTAATTTTATTGCGCTAATAGCTATAATTACACCTATGGTTACAAATACATCGCTTTTTGTATGCATTGAATCAGAAATAAGAATTGTACTATTTAAGTCTACTCCCTTTTTATATTCATATCTTGTAATAAATATATTAATGCATAACGTAACAAGCATTATAATTACACTGCCTGTTGTAATTTCAGGCCTGATTGGATGCATAAATTTATTAACCCCATCGATTATAATCTTCCCACCTATAAAAACTAGCATTCCAACAATAAATAACCCTGTAAGTGTTTCATACTTTTTATGACCATAAGGATGTCCTTCATCAATTGGCTTTGCTGCTATTCCTACCCCAATAAGTCCAATAATATTAGATGATCCATCTGTTATTGAATGAAATCCATCTGCCACTATACTCGAACTATTTACAAAAGTACCGACTATTATTTTTATAAAAGCTATCATTATATTTGCAAACATAATAATCCAAAGCACTTTTTTTATCTCCTTAAAATTATCTTTTTTCAAAATTGCACCTACTTTTAATTAATAAAATTTAAGTAACTATAATAAAACTACTGATAAATACAATTCTAAATGATTAAAGTACCATATTTTTTCTTTATATTATTATCTAAAAGATTTATTTAACACCCTTCTCTATCAATTATTTTAATAATAGTTTGCTTATTAATTATCAATTGGTAATATATTTTATATTTCTATAGTATGCTATTGTTCCATATATGTTAATGTATATAGAAATATATCAAGTGCTTATTATTATCAATTGAAAACAAATTCTAATTGATATATTATATAATCCATAGTCGGTGGTCTAAATACTATATAACAAAAAAATTTAAAATAAAAAGGACTCAGAACCACATTTTCCGAATCCCCTATAATATTAAAATCACTATTTTCTAAAATATTTATTTTTAATATATCCAATAAACTCCATACTCATAAACTCGTACATAAAAATTTAGATTATTTTTTAATACTCTAAAAAAATAATCTATTAAATATTAATTATGAAAAGCAATTTAATAAGCTTACTATGAAACTATATTTCCTATAATTGATTATATTTATTTGTAATTTTTCATACTTTATTTGATAATTGTTTTCTAATTTTCTCTAGATGCTTTGGATAATCTTGAATTACAATATCAGCTTTTATTCCAATTTTCTCTAATGCCCCCAATGAAGATTGCACTTTATCCCAGAATTCTTCTATAGCTCTATTAACATGATTTTTAACTACAGCAGTTTCAAATTCATCATTTTCCTTTTCAACTTTTCTCAATTGATTCATTAGTGTTATTTCATCAGTATCTATATTTTTGAGTTCCACGCATAATGTATTTTTTAATCCAAGTACACAAAACTCATCATCTAATCCACACTCATCTTTGTTAGAAATATATGAAATTTCTTTAATTATTTTTCTTCCTGTATATCCGATTGACTCTTCATATTCTTGAAATATTAATATATCTCTAACATTAAAATTTCCATTATTCTTTACTAGTTCAAAGGTCTTACTTCCCTCTCTTATCGCTTTATAATTCTTAGGTGTTATTTTCAGCTCATGTATCATTAAATCATCTTCCTTCTATAATATTTTTATTTAAAAAATTTAAATTTACACAAAGATAATATCCGCTCCATATAACTATTGTTTCAAAAAATAATTCTACTATTCTTAATAAAAATTTTAAAATTATATTATTTTTCAGTTAATAAAATTTATCACTTGTAAAAATGCAGTATCTAAATACAATGGCAAAAGCGTCCAATATTTACAAATATCAGACGCTCCTTTATATGCTATACCCTATAATGCGATTTAGCTAACTTAAAAAAATAAATATGTTCTAAAAAGTTTAATTCATGAAAATTTATCTTAAACTATCATATTAGATAATACCTTAAATAATTTTGCAAAGAATGAAATATATTATTTATTTGTTTCGATAAATTCATCTATTAATTTTCTTGCAAGAGTAAACTTTTTAGGTATGTTCGGAAAATTGTCTTTTGAAAACCACTGCGCATCAACTATCTCTTTTCCATCTACCTTTATTTCTCCAGATTCATATTCTGCAAAAAATCCAACCATTAATGAATTAGGAAATGACCAAGGAGAGCTTTTATAATACTTAATATTCTTGACCCTTATTCCAATTTCTTCAAAAACCTCTCTTTTAACCGTACTTTCTAGATCTTCTCCAGCCTCTACAAAACCTGCAACTAAACTATACATATCATTCTTAAAACCTCCATTGTGAGCAAGAAGTATTTTATCTCCTTTTATGACAGCGACTATTATAGCAGGACATATTACAGGATACATTACCTGATTGCAGCTCGGACAAATTTTAGCCATCTCATCTTTTTTATTTTCTGTTCTAGATCCACATTTCCCACAAAATCTATGTGTCTTATCCCAATTTAATATTTGATTAGCCCTTCCTGCTGCTAAAAACAATTCTTCCTCTAATAACGGGCCTATTTCATGCAATGATATTAACTCAAAATTATTTTCCAATTCAACTTCTGAGTAAACCTCTATTGCGAAGCAAAATTTATCTTCAATTTTTCCTAAAAGGAATTCTTTCTCATATTTAACTCCCAATCTCATAATTTCATCAAAAATAGGAATAGTTATTAATTCGCCATTTCTCTTTACTAATAAGTTCCCCTTAAATATCAAAAAGCACAAATCTTCAGGCCTACTCTTTTCCATTACATTAGATAATATATTAAAACCATTTTCCATCTTAATTAGTTCCTTTCAAAATACTTTACTATCCTAGATTAATATTTAATGTAAAGTAATAGTAAATAATTTTTATTATAACATTTAATTTCAATTAAAGTAAGCACATGCATTTAATCTATATCGGCTAAAATAACCAATCGCCAGAGCAATTGCTTGCCTAATTATAAATCAAAATAAGTGTAATCATTTAACCAATTCTTACTGGTCTAACAATTACACTTATAAAGCGCCAACATAACTTATGTATTTTATAGCGGCAATAAAAATATCCTTATCAATATGCAAAGAGGAGTTCATTTTAGGACTCCCCTTAATAAACAAACTATTATTTTATATAATAACTCTTGGCTTAACGTTAGTGTTTTTTGCAGCAATGTTGTTTATGGTGAGATTTACGACATTTAAAGCAGCATTTATTCTTCTTCATATACTCTATAAGCTCGCGTTTTGCTCTTTCATAACCATCTTTGCAGCCTTTTTTATACCCTTGATATTTTCCTTTTTCAAAGCCTTCTTTGAAAACTTTTTCCATCATTTTAGGAATATAATCTTCATCTTTATCAAAGTCACACTCTTCTCTTTTACCTAAGTCCCACTCTTCTTTTTCATAGAAGTCATATTCTTCTTTTTTGTCATATTCACAATCTTCTTTTTTGTCATATTCGCAATCTTCTTTTTCACTAAATTCATATTCTTCTTTTCCAAAGAAATCAAACTCATCTTCTAGGTCATCAAAATCAAAGTCAAGCTCGTTTTCAAAATAATAACCGTATTCTTCTTTATTATCTTTGTAATCCATTTTTTTCTCTCCTTTGTAATTTCCATAAAATTGTTTGATTTAGAAAAGTTCTATTTTCCATAGTTTTCAATTCATTAATTACTATTATAAAATTGGGTAAGACTTTTTTAATAGAACTTTATTAAAGTTAACAATCACTTAGTATTATATTATGCTAACTTATAATTTTTGTTATTAATTATGGCAGAAATATTACAATTTACACTAATTTCATTTCTAACAGTCAAAATCATAAAAGTTATTTAGAAATTGTATATTTTTCTCTAATTAGTCAATAATACTATTGAAAACATAATAACCCGACCTAAATTTTGAAATAGAGATAATACTTTAGAATACACTAAATATTATCTCTATTTTTTATTTTAAATTCATAGTAGTAAACTAATATTTAATATATATTGCAAAAATAATTCTTCATCATAATTCTAAAGATATTGCAAGAATCTTAGCCATAATTGTGCATTGTGAATTGCACCATATATATAAGATTTTTATATAATTTTTTTTTAAAATAATGTATATTTTCCTACCACTCTGTCAATAATTTCAAAGGAAAGCATTATTACTCAACCACACTTAAAAGTAGAGATAGTATTTTTTAATTGATAATACTATCTCTATTTTTTATATTTCTCTAACCGAGTTCTTTATTCTATTTTTCTAATAATTTTTTAAACACCTTATTGTGCTCTATATCTTTGCTTAAAGATTGAATAACTCTTATAATCTGCTGTTCATTTATCTTTTCTTTGGAATTTATAGCAATACCTATGATATAGGCTTTTATTATTTTATAACTATTAATAAGAATTTTAACACTTTCCATAAAATCTTCTCCTTTGTTAAAAGGAATTAGATCTTTAAAAATCTGATTTACTAAGTAATTCTCTAGAATATACGAATACTCATCTATCTCATTCAAATATCTAGGATTCTCTTCTAAATATATGCGTAAATCATTTTTATCTAAAATCCCATTTTTGTATTCATTGATACATTGCTTAAGCCTTATCCCCCTTATATTGTCAAACAGATCATCTTTGGCAATATCAATATAAAAATCATTGCTTTCCTTAAAATTGATTCCTTTTAAAGACTCATAATCTATGCACTCATTATTAAAATCATCTAATAATTTCTCTATTCCATCAAAATCGTTTAATTTATGTAAACTCTGAACTTTTTCGTAAAAATTCTTAAGAATATTTAATCTTTCCTCTATTGAATAATCCCTTAATTGAATAATATTTATAGATATTACTCTTATTTCCCAAAAATATTGAAAAAGACTTTCTGTTCCCTCAAAGGCTTCGCTATCTATAATTCTTCTTATCTCAATATTATTTTCTTCTATTTCCTCTTCACTCTCTACAAACTCCATTTTATCTTTATTCAAAAACGCTTTTGTACATATTTCAATACAAGAAGGTAATCCACTTTTTTCATAAATATTATCAACAATATTAAATACCCTAGGATAACTTTTGCAAGTTATACAAAGATTCTTTTCTCCAAAACCACCATGGATATCACAAAGCATATTGCAATTTAGAAACGGACATTTATTACCTTCTTTTAGTTCCATAAAACCATTGTTAAAAGAATCATGTTCAGCTTTATTTTCAAAAAACTTTCCTTCCAGTAATTTTTTAAGCTCTCCAGTACTACTAGTGTAATTATTATAAGTATCTTCGTCTATATTTATATCCCATCCTGCACAACACGTATCAATGCAACTTGAGTTTATGCATTTAAATTCTTCCATATACTTAGGTAAAAAAACATTTATTTTCATTTACTAGCTCCAATCTTCTTACATCCATAAGAATCATTTGTCATACTCTAATATAAATTTGCCTATGTATTCTCTTTATTTATATACAATAAGTTAGCAGCTAAATCTACTAGTATAAATAATTTTATAAAATGTTATTATTGCAAATTTAATTTCATTATATCATACTTAATATTCTGAATATGTAGGCTATAGATGAAATGCTGTATTAAAATATATAATACATATACTTTTCCTGAATTTATACAGCAAAATTTAAATCACACTCTATTATGCATAAAGTGTGATAATAAGAGATCTATAATATATATTTTAGAAATTATTTAATGATAATCTTCTTTTATTGCTATTTAAATCTAGCAATCTTTATCTTTAGGCACATTAGTAGGATCTTCAACTAAAGTAGTAAAATAATAATCATGATAATGTCCATCTGCACAAGTTGTTTTACCCTTCACTAAATGAATATGCTTTCCATCTGGGAGATAAATAGCAGGACCTGTTGTATCACAAACACCATGGAAGTGATCACCAAACGTATCTGTACGTTCTTCTATTTTGTGGACATGGGAGTTACCACATTCTATTGCAGGACCTGTCATACCAGCAATTCGATGATTATGTCTCACACATTCATCATCTTTTGCATAATCTGTACTTGATAAAAATTCATGATTATGATTTTTTATTCTATAGTTAATATCTACATAGTTACAGTTATCTTCATTTTTATCCTTTTGGTCATTTTTATAACCACAGTTGCATCTCCCGTTATTACTATAATTGTATCTCACGTAAGCTCCTCCTCTGTTATTAAAATATATATAATATTTTATGTTTACTCGGATATTTGTGTGATTACTTAATAATTCTCCCAATTTACTGCATGATTATAATAAGCCTACTATTTTCAATATATTTAATTTTTATAAAATTTTATATAATTTAGTGAGGTGACTATAGATAATATTTTTAACAAGATACTATTTAAATTAAAATTTCTATAGAACAAAATCTTTCTTAAATAATTATGACTGGAATCATACTACTATAATT
Organism: uncultured Clostridium sp.; assembly: GCA_963524945.1. Lineage (GTDB taxonomy): Bacteria > Bacillota > Clostridia > Clostridiales > Clostridiaceae > Clostridium. Next base: position 5,931 of record CAURJV010000081.1, on the reverse strand, counting down.
CCTAAAAATTAAATTGAAGTATAAAAAGGCGGCATTGTACAGGACAATACCGCCTTTATAAAATGAAGAATCTTTTATAAAATCACATTTATAATATCATAATATTCTAAATTAGTAACTATCTTTCATAACATAAATTTAGACAAAATATGCTAAAATATTTTTAAATAATATGAATGAGCAATAATCAAATAAGGATGCAGTCAAATTATGACTGCATCCAATTAGTTAAACTTGAGAGAGAGTTATTTAGGATTTAGTATATTGTGTATTTATATAATAGCATATTATTTTAAAATAATCCATATTAATTAATAACTTTTATTAATTAATCTTTTATAATTCAAAAAAATAGAGGTAAATTAAATTAACCAATTTAATTTACCTCTAATGGATCCTACTGAGCTTGTAAAAATTCCTCATAGCTCTCTATTCTATCCTCTCTATTATTCTTCTTTAGCCAGTCATTATAAGTCAAAATAGTTTCTTCTAACTTGTGTATCTTCATTACTTTTCCGTTCTTTCTCTTTTTTTCAGCGTATATGTTGATCTTCATCAAATTACCCATAATAAATCCCCTTTCTTGAATATTATTTATTACTTTCTCTTCCTTTAAATATATATTAGCACATTATTATAAAACATTCCATACTATTTAACAATAATTATTTGTTATTAAAAATTATAATTAATTATATTGCATTCACTTTCTGTTTAATACTAGACATAATAAATAAAACATTTAAAGAATTATATTTATATATAATTGCGTAGTTCCTGATCAATATTAAAAACAAATTTATTGTATATTTTCAATTCTCAATAGTTGAGGATTACTATCATCAGAAACTCTAACATGTATTTTGGCTATTTTCATTTTCAAATTTTTTATTAATACTTTTACTTTGCATATAAAATAATAATCTTCTTTACCATTAGTAATTACACCTATAGGACTAAATCTCCATTCATTTATTCCATCTAGTGCACTATTTAATATTATTCTTTCCTCTGTAGAAATTTCACTTCTTATTTCCATTCTCTTATTTTCTTTTAACATACTAGCAAACACCTTCTTCAGTAAATATATTATTACTGATTTTTGTCAGTTATTAATCAATTATATAAAGCTTTTCTTAATATAATATTACAAAAAAATAAACATGGTGGATTATGCAAAATGAAAGAGGCAGATTAAACTTCACATCTAACCTACCCCTTAGCAATTATTGTGCTCGTAAAAACTCTTCATAATTCTCTATTTTATCCTCTCTATGTGTCACTTTTAACCAGCCATTATACTTTAAAATATTTTCTTCTAAAACTATTAGTTTAATTTTATTACTTTTTTCCTTCTTTAGCTCTGAATACATAATTATTTTAATTATATTTCCCATTTATTCCACCTCCTTCTATACTTATAATACAATCTTATTATATAAATTTAGGTACTAAAAATTTCAGGATATGAAATTTTTTCTCACACCCTAAAATTAATTATAGATTAATAAAATCTTTTATCGAGAGAACGCTAAATCGTAATCCTTATATCTACTTTGCAAACAATAAATTGTATTATCCTATTCCTCATAATATGAATAAAAGTCAATAAAGGTAACTAACTATAACCCATAATAATTAGCATTCTTTATTTTCCACTTTATTTCTTTCAATTTTAAGGCAAAAAAATTAGCTCACCACAATTTCGTGATCAGCTAAAATAATAACTCTAATATACTACTTCTTCAATGAATATAGTAAGATTGTTAACTAAATCAATATACTTTATATTATCACTTTCCTTGAATGCAACTATAGGTCTTGTTGGCATATTTATATTTTGCTTAATAACCATAGCTTCTAGCCCATTACTCAACTTTACAGTCAAACCATTAGGGTAACAATAAATAGATCCAACAAAATCCTTATATATCTCATTACTAAACCTTTGCTGGCCCATTGCTGCTAATACTTCAATTGCATGGTGCGGTAAGATAGAATCATCAGAATCTAATATATTAATATATTCATTACAAATAGATACAATCTTCGCAAATTCATATATCTTGTCCCCTTTTAATTTTTCAGGATAACCGCTGCCATCCTCGTTTTCATGATGTGAGCGTACGCAAGTACATAATGTTGCTGAAAAATAGTTGTTACTTTTTACTAATTTATACCCTTCAATAGTATGATCTTGCCCATTAGAAACTATTTTACCTATGTCATGTAATATAGCTCCAATTCCTAGCTTTAGAATTTTGTCCTGACTATATTTTTTCTTGTAACCAATTATTATTGATAATAATGCGACATTCAACGAATGAGTACATACTTCAAGATCTTTATCATTTTTAGCTAAGTTATTATATAAATAGGCATTTTCTGAAATATTTATATTCTCAATTATTTCTTCAACTATTTTTATTACCGGTTGTTCAGGAACATATTTTTTCCTTTTGCATTCATCAAATATATTCTTTAACTCTTTGATTGCTTTTAGCCTTAATGGTGCATCATATATTTCTTGTAAAGTGACATCATTTATACCATCGTCTATATAAACCGTATTTATACCTATTTTCTTTATTTGTTCAATATTTCTTTCATTAATTTTTGCACCTTTATTCAAATATATCATTCCCGATTGCGTGTAAATTGGAACTGCCAGCTCTTTGTCCATTGCTTTTTCATTTAATATAACTAACCTCATATTGTTTTCTCCCCCTCATAAACATTTCATTTGTTTTTATAGTATTACTATAAATTATAATAAAATATACTTTATTGGTCAATTTTTTCACTTTATCCATCAAAATCTTAATAAATTATTTTATTCCATATGTGAAGAATATGTTAAGTTTTGTTAAATGTTTATTGATAAAATCTCATCTACACATTTTTTATTTTTTAATCTAATTGTTGAAAATAGTCGTAATACAATTACGTTTTTTTGTCAATACTTTAGATAAGTGAGGTGTAGTTTATGATTATTTTATTAAGTCTGATATTTTTAATCTTTATTGGAATAAATATATTTTGGAGTTCTGCAAAAAACAAAAATATAGATGACTATATGCAAGACATGCAGAAACAGCTGCAAGACGAATTAAAAATAATAAAGTAGCAATAAGATTTAATGTTGCTATTTTAAATCACAAAAATAAAATGCAGTCATTATGTTATAAATATGACTGCATTTTTATCTATTAATTATGAGGGGTTAAGGTAAAGGGGATTTGAATATCTTTTGTATGTTTATATATTAGCATATTATCATAAAACAATCAATATTAATTGATAATTTTTATCAATTAATTATAAATAAATTTGCTTACATACTATTCATTTCTACAATTTTGAAATTTATCTCCAGAACTTACTTTATGATGATTACCTAAATAATAAATATAAGCAGCCGTTGGATATTTCCTAACTGCTGCTTTTTATAAATTATGAAAAAAGGTTTAACCATTTAAAGTATTAATAATTTTTTATACTTCTAACTAATACATATCTAGCAAATTTACTTGCTGTAAAATTTTTATACTATCTCTTCTATCGCCAATAATCTAGGCTTATTTCCATCTTGAACTTTAATATATATCCTAGCCATAGTCATTTGCAAATTTTCTATTATTGTTTTTACTTTACAAATAAAATAATAATCTTCTATTCCATTACTTACTACAGCTATTGGATTAAAACTCCATCCTTTTATTCCGCCTATCGCCTTTTCCAATATTTTTTTATCCCTTTTTGTAACTTTATTTCTGATTTCTAACTCTTTATCCTCTTTAATTTCTAGGCTCTCAATTTCTTTTTCCATGATATAAACACCCTTTCTAATAACAATATTAACACTGATTTTTGTCAGTCGTTTGTCAAAGTTATTAACCTTTTGTAAACATCATATTACAAAAAAATGAATTATGTAGAGTTAGTAAGGAATACTTTTATTTATCTGATTTCATATCATCAAAGGATGAAACTGTTCTTCTTGGTATAGGAAAATATAGCTCTTGTGTATCTTCTGTAATTGTTTTAAACTCATATCCTTTTGATTTATAATATTCTATTATCTCTGGTAATGCTTCACAAGTATTCTTATTCATATCAGTACAATGTAAAAGCAATATTACTTTTGTTAGTTTCTCGCTTCCTTTTATTGCTTTCCTATATAAACTATACGGCGAAAGCTTTGGATTTAAACCATCTGTATTATCCATATTCCAATCGTATACTTTAAAGTTGTTATCATGTAATTTCTTTAAACATCTATTATTTAAATGTTTGCTGCTCCCACCTGGAAACCTTATTATATTTGGTGAAATTCCAATAACATTATTTATTTGAATACGGCATGCAAGCATCTCTTGTATAAATTTATCTTCACTACAATAAATTTTATTAAATTTATGAGTATAAGTATGAAGACCTATACTGTTTCCTTCATCGTAAATTCTTTTTACCACTTCTTCTCTTCCTTCAATCTGGCTTCCTATAAGAAAAAAAGTTCCTTTAACATCTTTCTCCTTCAAAATATCTAGAACACGATCTGTAACTTTATAGCTAGGACCATCATCAAAAGTCAAATAAATTTCCTTCTTTATATCATGTGAAACTTTCTTATCTAAATCATGATGATTTTCAATGGTTGTTTCATTAGATGATATTGGAATGGCATTTACGTTTTTTACGCATACAAATATAATAAAAAGACCACTTAATAAAAATAAAAAAATTCTTACTCTATTTTTCAATTTCTCACCCTCCTTTTATAATCCATTTTAGAATTATAGTTCTCAACACTTCTTATAATTTACATATTTAATTTTTTTATTTGTGGTAATTTTGAACATATGCTTTAGTGATCAATTACAGCAATTTAACTTACTTAACACTTGATATATAGGCATAAAAATAAACCAATAAATATGCATTTAAAACATTGCATATTATATTAGTTTATTATTTTATACTATTTATTTATATTTCTTAAGCTTCAATAAATTTATAATTCTTTTATGTACCACACATCACAAGCGTAATGTTCGGTTTCAACTAAAGGTTTTTCTAATCTAAGAAATCCATTCTTTTCGTAAAATCTCTTAGCCGCCTCCATATTATCAAAAGTTTCTAAATAACATTTTTTATAATGTTCTCTCGCAAATTCTAAAGAAAGATCCAGCAATTTCTTTGCGATACCTGAGCCTCTTGCTTCTTTTAAAGAATACATTTTTTGTAATTCACATACATCTTCAGTTCCTAACAATGGCCCTATCCCACATCCTGCTACTATCTTCCCGTTTTCTTCAACTACCCAGTATTTAGATTGTTCACCGCTATAGACTTGGTAAAAACATCCTAAGTTAGGATCAGACCATGCACAGCCAGGTTTATCAGCCCCAAATTCTATCAAACAAGTTCTTATTAACGATTCTACTTGTTCATTATCTTTTTCCTGTATTTCTCTTATTATCATAAAGCTTTCCCCCACTACTAAAGTACTAGTTTAATTTTTATATAATAGGATACAATAAAATTACTTATTTATCAATATTAATTAAGAATTTTCCATTTAATATAACAATTAAAATAAAATGCTCCTGAAACTTTCATGTTATCTATAATATTTTCCATATCAAAAGAAAAACTGTTCTTCATTCCCTCTATATTACTCCCATCTATAAAATTCTAATGCATTAAGTATTTTGTCTGTTGCTTTATTATATTTTTTTATTCTTTCATGGTCCTTTTGAGAAGGATTTTCGATTCTTGATAGGTTCATATTGTCTTTTAAATCAGCTAGCTTTATCTCACATGCCAACCTATTAGTAATTATTCTTTCTATAAATTCATCATATGTTTCACTATGTCGCCTTGTTAAGGCATCTAGCGCAGATAATACTTCTTCCGAAAAACCTTCAT
>CAURJV010000080.1:0-25687 GCA_963524945.1 uncultured Clostridium sp. | reverse complement strand
AAAAATTGCTGGTTTACTTAAATGTATTTATGTTATTCTGTTCAATTTTCAAAGATCTTATCGCCTTCAAGCGACTCATTTAGTGTATCATCACCTTAAATCAATGTCAACACTTTTTTTAATTTTTAGCATTTTTCATCAACTCTCGTGACAACAAAACCTATTATATCATCATATTTATTAGTCATGTTTTATTTTGTACTATTTTCAGATAAATATTCTTCATTTTCTCTTTTTTTCTTTTTATTCCTCATTTATTAGCACAGTGACACGCTTGGATATGTTTAATAATACTTTTTGTTTATTTATCTCAATTCGTGCCGCCATGCCATGATTTCAATATTTAATTTTTATTTCACTCTTACCATATTCCAACTCTATCTTCTGGTCTCACATACATTCTATCCCCTTCTTTTATATTATAAGTTTTATAAAAATCCTCAAATTGCGATAACACTGCATTTACTCTAACTTTTTTAGGAGAATGAGGATCATTGTTTAGCAGATATTCTTTTAATTCACTTGTTGATATTTCCCTCCATACTGTCGCATAGTTTTCAAATAAGTCCTTTAAATCAGGATTTTCCAACTTTTTTGCAATATCTAAGACACAAGCCATTCCACCTAAATCACTTATATTTTCTCCTACAGTTAAAATTCCATTTACATTTTTTTCACTATTCATCTTTATATTAGAATAATAATCTACTACCTTTTTACTCCTGTTTGTAAATTCCTTATAGTCATTCTGATTCCACCAATTTTTTAATTTACCAGTTTCATCAAATTGAGCACCTGTGTTATCGAAAGCATGAGTAAGTTCGTGCCCAATAACAACGCCAATTCCGCCAAGATTTTTTTCCTTGTTTGCATTTTTATCATAAAATGGTGCTTGTAATATTCCTGCTGGAAATACAATTTCATTGTTCAAAGCATTGTAGTAGGCATTTACAGTGCAAGCGCCCATATTCCATTCATTTTTGTCAACCGGCTGGTTTAATTTAGAAAACTGTTTTTTACTTTGCGATGTGTATATACTTATCAAGTTATCAACTAATGATCCACCTTCATCATAAGAATTTATTACTACATCGTTATAGTCATCCCACTTTTCAGGATACCCCACTTTAACATTGACATTTTCCAATTTTTTGAGTGCTTTCTCTTTTGTTGATTTACTCATCCAAGTATTACTTTGTAACCTGTTTTCGAAATTTTCGATTATCTCCTTTGACATTTTTTCAACATCATTCTTTGATTCCTTATCAAAATGTTTGTTTACATACAACTTACTTATAATCTCATTCAATTGTCCACTAACAAACTTCACACCTGAACCTTCATCTAATTCCGAGCACTCTACTCCATAAAGCACTTTTCTTAATTCATTACACGCCTCTCTATGTTTCGATGTTAAATAATTATCTGTGTTTATTAATACATTTGTCTTAAAATAAGTTTTTATATCTTCTAAATTATCTTCGCTAATAAGTGAATTTACTAATTTTAATTCTTCTGGATTCTCTACTATTATTTTCTTAGGATCATTTATATTTAATTTATTTAATAATCCAGGTATATCTGCATTAGGCATTAACTTATCTAATTCTTTTACAGTATATAAATTATAAGAATTTTGTATTCTGTTCTCATCTTTAGCCTCTTCTTCATAAGAAGGTATCTTTTTAGCAAGCTCATTCTCAATATTAACGAAAGTTTCTGCATTTTTCTTTGCTACGTCTTCACTTTCTCCATATAACATATGTAATTTAGCTATATACCCTATATATATCTGTTTTATTTTTTGACTTTTATCACTAGTATCCTTATAATAAAACGAATTTCCTAATCCAAGATTACTTCTAGAGATATATAAAACATTAATGTTACTATTCTTATAATCTGGACCGACACCTAAGTTTATTAGAGGTTGAAAATATGAGAATTCATCATCCTTCAATATAGATTTAAGCTCATTCGTATCCTTAACTTCATTTATTTGATTTATATATTTCTCTATAGGTTTTGTCCCTAATTCATCTCTTTTTTTCATATCTAGATAGTTGTTATATAAATTTGAAACTTTCAATTCATCGCTATTCGTAGCATAACTGTCTTTATTTTTTTGTATATCTGATATTATATTAAGAATATCCCCATTAACTCTCCCACATACTTCCTCAAATGTTCCATAAGAAATGTATCCATCCTCAAGCTTTACCTTTGACAACCATTCCTTATTTACTGCATCATAAAAGTCATCTTCTATCCTAGCATCACTATATGATTCTATACTATTGCTATTTAGAACACTTATTATATTAAATTCTGAACTATATGAAGTACTATTTAATGAAGTTGATATACTTAAAAATAATACTAATATTATTGATGTAATTTTCTTAAGTGTAATTTTTCTCATACGTCTCTCTCCTCCTTAGTATTTTAATTCTAATTATCTATTTAATAACGATTCCAATCGTTTCACCTAAAGTTAGCCTAATACTATTATTTAATTTATTGCTATAAATAATTCATGTTTTTAAAATAAACAAAAAAACCATCTTGAAATACCTATTTATTTCAAGATGGTTTTGCATTATTAATCTTCGTAAATATATTATTATTAAGATACAACTCCTGAAATTATAATTCCTATAGAAATCATAAAACCAGCTATAACTATGGCAACCGCAACATTCTTCTCTTTTAATTCCTGATTAAAATCAATCTTAGTTAATACTTTATCAAAAAAGCAGTATCCGAAAATCAGCAATATAATACCTATCAATCCGAAAACAATGCTAACTACAATATTGTTTACAATACCAGTCATAAATCTCTCCTCCTTATTATTTAAATAATTAGACTTAGCTCATATTCTTTTATCCATTGTATATTTTTTAATATTACACTAATTAAAATTAAAGCTTATGTTACTACTCAACATATGTAGCAATACAAATGGCATTTTTATCAGTTATAAAATCTCCCATTCTAGTAAATACTCCTGATGGTATATCACCTGTTATATATGTACCTATTACAGGAAACATGTATTTGCTTTCATCTTTTATTGTTGAATAAATATTGGAGTATAAAGGTTTAATGTTTATTCTATTTTGAAATACTATATCATCTGATTCCTTACCCATTTCATCATAACTTAACATAACACCTGATCCTTCCCTTGAAAGATATGGCTTGGTTACATAATCAAAAGAAAGAATATTATCAAGCTCTAAGCATGTATATGGTATATATTTTAAAATAAACTCCTCATCATCAGGTGAAAAGAACTTTTCTCTAACAAGCTCATAAATAACTGCGAATAACGCCTTTGATTGGGTTATCAATGTATGTCCAGGATTTATCAAATAATGCCCTGAACTTAAAGGCTCAATTACTTTTTTCATCTCATCTTCACAAGAAAACCAATCCAATGGATAATGTCTATAAATGGCATCAATTTCATTCCCATAGAGATATATCTGATTGTCACTCACTTTTAAATCATATATATTTCCAAAAACTACATTATACTCATTTAATTCCTTTAACACTTCAGCTATTAAATTACTTGTATATATGTCTTCATAATACCAAGAAGTTACAACAGCAATATTCTTAACCTTTTTTGTTTTCTTAAGTTCTTCTAATATATGAAAAAATGATTTTTTTATATACTCTTTGAGATTGACATTAGGATTTTTATATTGAATATTAAGCTTTTCTTTAATTATAGAATTTAATCCAATTGCTTCAACTAAACCTGCAGGTGTCTCAGAATTAAATTCCAAAATTTTTAAATCCCCATTATTATCAATAACAAAATCAATTCTTCCTAATGCGCAAAGTGATGTAGTACATGAAGTTGAAACTAATTTATAAAGCTCTTCTGGTACACCTAATATAGGGCCAAAGAGTTCAATTTCTTTTTGTATATACGGGTATATTTCTTTTAAAATCTCACAAAACTTACTGCTTGTTGAAAGTATTTCTTTATAAATACTTTCTTTTAAAATTAGTGAATCTAAAGATATATATTCATAAATATTTGTATAAGCTCCTGTAAAGTTATATTTAAATACACTTTCATCTATTATCTCATTCCAAATTTCTTTCCTATTTTGGGGATTAAATTCACTTATATAAACAGGAAAGTTTTTAACTCCCATCGGGCACATCCACGTGTAATCATCATTAGTCAAAAGATCTCTACTCCATCTAACCAAAAGTCCCTCTACTTTATAATCCATTATATAAACACCAAAGTTTCCAAAAGCCAAAACTGGAATATTCATATTATTATTCCCAGGTGCATAAGTGTATTCTTGCCTAATATTTATTAACTTCTGTTTTACATGTATCTTATTACTTTTAGATACAATTCCGATTTTCTTTTCCCACATTTCTTGTGTATAAAGCTTACCTATGTAAACTTCCTGACTATATCGACCTAATGACGACTTAACAACATAGCTGTCTTTATTGTTTATTACATCTTGTATATCATCTAACCTTAGTATTTCTGTGTACGGAATACATTTTCTGATTACTTCTTTATCCCTAATTGAAAGGAGCTTTGAATCAGATTTAACTAAATTCCATAAATAAGCAAAGAAACCTTTTGCCTGAATAGCAATTACCCTAGGATCATTAATTAATAATAAGTTTCCACAATCAACGCAATTCAAGATTTCATTTATATTAGAAATCTCATTAAAAAATTCTGTAGGAAATAATCTTAAAATTATTGTTAGTTTAAAATTAGAATATGCATAAACATATCCATCTTTTACAGATAAATTACTAGGTCCAACTTGTATTATGTTAATATTAGTATCTTTTAGAATATGTTTAAAGTAATAGCTGTGGTGTAGTTCCTCATAATGACACGGATCCATCAAAAATCCCACATCTATTTTTTCTTTCTCCATAGCATGTTCTTTGCATATTTTTAATAATTCTTTAACTACATTATTCATAAAACTAACATTTATATTTCCATCAAAGCTGCCTTTACCTGCTAAATGAATTTCTTTCTGACCACAAGGTTTATCGTAATTAAATTCAGCAAAATAAATATTCCCATCAATATCTCTAAAAGTATCATATCTAGCCCAAAACATTGGAGACATTGAGCATTTCAAGTTAAATATTTTTTCCTTAAACATGAAATCATCAAAATAATTCAATAACGCACTATGTGTTTCTTTAATATTCTTAAGTATATTTAGTGAAATTCTATTTATTTCTTCACTATAAAACACCATTTTTTCATAAGTTGATTTATCAAAATAAAATGGTATTTGTGAGTGAACATACTCTTCACCTAAAGAACTCACCATATAATTATCAAATAAGACATCTTCAGTATAATTTATCTGTTTTTCCATAGAGTAATTCACTTCCTAAATAATTTCTTTATATACATAAGATAATAAAAATTTTAATTATCTTATCACGTATGCTAACTTGATGAACTTCCTCCTTTTGATCCAGAGTATCCTGATGATCTACCAACTGACGAATCTGATATGCTGGCTTTACTCTTGCTAGAAGAGTCACTATTTATAGATGGACCACTGCTAAAACTGTTCCACCCTCCAACGTGCCCACCGCCACTATAACTAGAACCATTTCCATCTTGGTCTTCATCATCTTCTTTTTGAGGGTTGTAACAGCCTGTAAATCCAAGCGGTCCACTTACAAAAAATGCAGCAGCTACCGCAATGGATAATGCTTTCCTCTTATTTTTCTTTACTATCTGCTTGAAATCTTTCATTATCCCCTCACCTTTATTACTTCTACTTCTATATCCTCATTTATAAAATTTATATAATCCTGTAAGTCATCTTTAATCTTATTTATAGTCAAAATAGTTATTTTAGTGTATCCAAGAATTTTTAGTATATCCGCACTTGGAAGATCATCATCACTTATTCCATATTGATTATTCAGTTTATCTTTTAAGTCATCACTCTTCCAATTATCATTATACCTTTCATACGGTATCAGCATAACAAACTTTTCAGTACTTATTTTCTTTAAATTTAAACCATTATTTATCAATTTATTAATATTCTCTTTTGTCCCTATTATTCCAAATGGATGGAATAATAAATTAATATTTAGAATCGGTTTTATAAAATATTCATTATTTAATAAAAACGCTAAATTTAAAATCTCATTAATAGGCAAATCAACAATCAAAAAATTATTCTCGCTGCAGTTTTCCACTATTATATTCAATGCACCTTGATTGCATTGACATGTATTTTCTTCTTTTAATATGAAATTATCATAGGTTTGAAGGGAAACAAACGGTGTACTTCTGAAGAACCCTTGAAATGGCCCTAAATTTGACTTCCATATTCTATACACCTTTCTTAAATCTATCTCCTGTAGATACATATAATCCTACCTTTCATATGTTACTGCATAAATTCCACATAAGGATATGCACTGCTTAAATCCCTCTTGAGTTATAAAAACTAAGTGACTATCTGTAGATTCACTTTCACATACTTCTCCCATAATAGTAATTTCCGGATTAGAGTTTTGCCAAGAATTAAAATTTGAATAAATATTGATTTCTTTAGCATACGATAAAAAACCATATGAAAGTTTATAAACAATCGCAAAGTTATTTCTCAACGAAAGTATTTGCCTATACTTCTTGAGGTCCTCCAATGTATCAATAACTAAAACTCCATTGTATATAGAATTCACTTCGCCCTCCAAGGTCTCAGTAGGTTTGTCATTAAACCACTCATCATAAGTCCTATAAATAAAAATCTCCATTATTTATCCCTCATTTACTTTATAATACTAAATAAATATTCTTCATATTTATTATCACTAATATATGGTTTATAAAAATATTTTTCTTTGATAAAACTCTAATAATTATATTTATATATAGTAATTCTAAAATCTGTCAATTTTATTAATTAGAACTTATATACTATGCCTAAGTTTTGAAAGTCCCATACATATAAATTTCATCAAAAAATTAATAATATATATCTGAAAACTCAATACTTATTTTTTCCACTTTACTTTCATAGAAACGACCATCTGATTCTTGTTTATCCTCAACAAATCTAACAGGTAGTTTAATTATGAATTCACTTCCTTTTCCAAATTCACTAAAAGCTTTAATATCACCATTATGCATATCTACAATAGATTTTACAAGAGATAGCCCTATTCCACTCCCTTGTCTTTTACGGGAAAGAGTTTTGTCTACTTGTCCAAATCTTTCAAAAATTATATTCAGCTTATCCTTAGGCATTCCAACACCATTATCTTTAACAGATATTATAATATTATCTCTTTTATCATATATACTAACCAATATTTGTCCGCCTCTATCAGTAAACTTAATAGCATTAGATAGCAGATTTAACATTATCCTTTCGATTTTATCCAAATCGATTGCCATATCCTTTTCTTCCACATCCGTATCAAATATTAAGTCAATCCCCTTATTATTTGCATAATCTGCAACTGATAATGTTATATCTTCAATGACACTTACAACATTGTAGTTTTGGAGATTCATTTTAAAGTATCCAGAATCAAATTTTGATATATCAATAAGATTATTCACAAGTCTTACAAGCCTATAACAATTTTGTTTCATTGTTTTTAAGTATTTACTTGATTCTAACTTATTTTTTTGATTACCCGATAACGATAATATTTGAACAGCTCCTAGAAGTACATTTAATGGTGTTTTAAGTTCATGGGATATATTAGAAAAGAATTCTGTCATCATCTTATTAAGTTCTGTGGTTTTATTTATCATTTTTTTATTTTCCTCGATATTATTTTCCAAAAGTTGTATTTGTTTTCTTGAAGTGATATCTCTAAGCATAACCATAGCTGAAGGTTGTCCTTTGTACATGCAAAAACTATTTGTGACTTCAATGTCCACAAGTTTTCCATCAAATCTCAATAACTTACTTTCAACAAAGGGCGTACTTGATTTATTACATATGGCATTATCTATTCTTCCATAAACTGCACTTTTGACCTCATCTGTAATTATTTTTTCAATATTTATACCTATAATCTCTTCGGTATTTTCAGCTCCCAAAAGTTCGGCCATTTTTTTATTTGCAAATATCAACTTATTATTGCTAATAACAAAAATCGCATTATCAGAGTTATTTATTATCATATTAAGACACTCTTCATTATTGAATACTATTTCTTCAAATAATTTCACCTTATTATCAGCCATATATAAATCACTATTTATAAGATTATACGGCTTTCTCAATCCTGTCTCTACAACTCCTTTGTATAAAAAATATGCAGCAAAAATCATTATAGTATGTCCTATTATAGTTGTAATTTCTGAAGGAATCATATAACTTACAAAAAATATTTCACATACCCCTGATAATATAAGAAAACATTCAAAACATATAAATAAATATTTATCAGTATGCTTTCCTAATACGAAAAATATAGCAGCAATTATTAAAAATACAACACATAGCATATATTCGCTAACTATTTTAAAAGAAGTCAATCCAATATTCTCCACATAGCAATCTGGAAATACTTTAAATATACATATTGACGATATCAAAAATATAGTTACACAAAAATAAATAATAAATAAGGCGTTCGGATTAACTCTCTTTTGGGGCCTCATTTTGAATATTATTGCAATAAAGCATGTAAAAGCCCCCATATATCTTGAAGCAATCCAGAATTGAGTTGCTATCTTTAATCCATCTATCTTACTTAAAAAAGGCATTCCAGTATAAGTAAGCATATGAAACATTCCTAGTATAGCTACAAAAAAGTATCCAATTCCCAATATTAATAAGAAGTTGTTCTTATTAATTCTATAAGTATTAAAAGCAAATACAAATACTAATGCAAAAATAAAATTAATAAACAACTCAATTCCAGTATGAAAAAACAAATTACTATAGTTATTCATAATAACCAGAAATGCCATAAAAATAAAAAAAAAGCTCCATTCTATCAATAACTCAAGTTTGATAGATTTTGAAAGCTTTCTAATTCCTCCTGTACTCACAATGTGTACCTCCCTATAAATGTTTCTCAATAAAATTATCTTTAGATTTCTTTAATTCTCCTACACTCTTTATTTTACCACTTATACATAAATATGTAAATATAGTCGCTATTATCAGAAAATCCTCTACAAGCCTCATAAATTCTTTCTCAAAATAATATATAGGCTCTAAAAAGTATTCTTCTTAACATATCTTATAAATATAATATTCCACACAGTAATTTTATACACTATAAATTTTATAAATTAGAACCTATATACACTTTTATTAAATCTTCTCTGAATATATACTTTTATTAGTTTTCATTTTTTGTATACCATTTTCTTATAATTTCGGCACTTTCATCACTTGGATAATACTTTTTATCATCACTAGTTTCACCTATTGCAAATATTGAGAATCCAAGATTCCATGATTCATTCTCAAATACATTTCTATATGCTTCAAAGCAATTTGCTTGCTCATTATCATTCACAATATCAGAAATCAAAGGATTATATGGTTGAACAGAAGCCTTATTAGTTCTTGGAAAACCTAATTCTCCAAAAAAAATCGGCTTATTCCATTTATCGTAGAAGTTTTTTATTTCCTGTTTTATATTTTGTTTTCTATCATATACTTGAGTATGCTCTAATGAACTTATTAAATTTTCTACAGTATTAGTGTCATTAGAAGTAAGTTCAAAATAAGCTGCTATGGAAATAAAATCTACCTTTGAAAATATTTTATTATTTAATTTTTCATTATACTTATCTCTAAATTCTGGCGAGAAATCTTTTGCTGTAACCCAAAAATTTGTTCTATAAGTTAATAGACCTTTGTAATGATCTCTAACATAATCAGCCATATCACACATCTTCTGCTCATTTGATTCCATATACACGAAACTAGTCCCTATGTTTAATGCGTCAACATGATATGGTACCGCTATATCCTTAATTAAATTTCCCAAAACATTATTAGTCCAGTTATTAAAAAATTCATCTATATTATCTGGTCTCCATGCTGTTTCTCCTATACTTCCGTTCTCAATCCATGGATACGGTTCTAATATTATATTTATTTTCTTCCATCTTAATTTCTCAAATAATTCAATAGCCCTCTTTTCACTTCCTTTATCTATTGTCATATTACTAGAAGTTCTGCTATCTATATTTATAACCACCGGAACATTTAAAGTATTTAACTGCAATTTATCTATATCTTTAAGTACTTGATCTATATTATAATCAGTTGATAAATTTCCAGATTTAATTTTTGTTTGAAATTTTGAATTTAATGTTTTTCCCTCTATTTTATTAATCATATCGTTAATAAATCCTCTTGACTCTACGTTAATGTTATAAGAATAAAAAACAAATGTAATCATACTTAAAATAATAAATATTAATACTCCCTTTTTAGTCATTTTTTCACCTACCACCTATTCTTAATTAAGAACAAATTATTCATATACAGCCTTATGATTTAGTTAATACATTTTATTTTAAGTTACTTCTCTAAAATTCTAGTCTAATTAGGTTGCCAATTCTATTTAATAACGTGGAGCCTTTCATAGCTAAAATATAATAACTTACTACACAACTTGCAGTAAATAAATCAACAAACAATATTTATTGATTTACTTTTTTAAAGATATATCACCAGTTCTATCGCTGTATCTTACACTATCTAAATATTCTATAAATATATTCTGAAACAACTTTTTTCTATTTTCATCTCTTACTTTTTTCCTGAAAATGATTATTCTAATGCACTTGAAAATGCTCTTTGAAATATATTATCCTTATAACATATTACTATGTAATGCAAAATTAGGCAAAAATAAGCCTTAATATAAATTATAATTTCCTATACTTACACATTAGTTCTAATTTCCTTCTCATTTAAATCTGTCACTTCAATTTTAGCATTTCTACTTAAAGACATTTATATTGGTATTCTTAATTATTTAAAATTAATTGCCCATAAAATGAAAAAGGTACCATATTTGGTTTTTAGTTTTGTATAATATATAAGATGATATTGAAAACCATATAACAATATATATATTATTGTATTTGTTTTTTCGATATTTTTTTCTAAAAAAGTACCAAAATACTTATAATATACTTGTATAATATAACATACAAGTTAAATATTTCTTTTTATTCAAATTTATTTAAAGTAATATTTAATTAATATTAATTTTTATATTAAAAGGAGGAATATCATGTTAAAAAGAACAAGTAAAATAACAGCTCTACTAGTAGCAGCTGCATCTATTTTATCAATAATGCCTGCAATGGCGGCAGATAAGTTAGGAACAAAAGATGGTACAATTGAAAATGCTGTAGCCTTTAAAGACGGTAAATACATTTATGAAGGATACAGAACCGATGATGATAATAATGGTTTGTACTATAATGCAGGAACTAAAGACAAGAGATTAGACGATGCCACTTCATTAGGAGTAAAATATGACGATAAATTTGTCCAAGCATTTGATGGCAGTGACGAGTATATAGTGGATTTATCAACAGGAAAAATTTCAGATGATGATACTGTGGATGATTCAACAGATACTGCCGGAACTAAACTAATAACTAAGTTGAAAAAGACTGACAGATATGCAAAGAGTACAGGTTCAGATTTCGGAAAAGGTGGTTCATACGGCGAAGTAAAAATCGGCGCACAAGTTAGTTCAAACAGATTTGGCGATGTATGGTTCCAATATTCTGCAACAACTTCTCAAGCAATAAGCGTTGCAGAAAACTACATGAGCAGTCAAACTACTACACCACAAGCAGTTTATTATGGCTATACAAATACTTCAGGAACTTATATCGACACCTCTTACGATGCTAATATATATGTTTATAATGGAACAAAAATGGTAAAAATAGAACATGTTGGTGATACCGAAGAAGGGATAACTTTAAATAGTATTGTTCCTATATCTACTCTAGGAGAAGATGATAAATATATATATAGAATAGTTAAGGCAAATGTAAGTGGTTCTATTCATAAGATTCTTAAAACAAGCGGCCCCGACAGTACAACCTATAATGGAAGCGATTATAACTCAGCCGGAGACACATTATATTATATACAAAAAATCTCTAAAACTCAAGGATATAAAGAAAAGGATGCCTACTTACCAAAAAGCACAGATTCATATGAAATTTCCGGTGCTACAGGTAGTGGTGATGTAAAAGATGCTTATACTGCTATAGAAAAAATTATAACAAATTCTGATAATGCAGTCGCGACAATAGTTGATGGTGCTATTTATGTAACTTATTCTGACGATGGCGGAGATAAAGTAAAAACAGAAAAAATAGTTTTAAAAACCAGCGAAAAATTAAATAGATACAATGAAAATAGTAAGTTGGATACTAAAGTAGATGGACATGTTGCCAAGAAAGATGAAGATCAAGATACAAAAGCCAAAGCATGGTCAATAGATGTTAATGGAAATGTTTGGGCTATATACAACGGAGAAATAAAAAAATCTACAAAACTAGGCGATTTTAAGACTATGTACACATGTGATAGATCTTTCGATAGATTAGATGTATATAATGATGAGAACTTAATTGCCTGGGAATACGATGGCGATGCCTACACAACTGTTCAAGAAGGTAAAAAACAAGCACAAGATGATGCATCTTCAATAGTTAACCCTACTCCAGCAAAAGTCGGTTGGGATAAACTATCAAACGGAAGTTGGAATTTCTATGACGCAAGCGGAACTAAGGTTACTAATAATTGGGCCAATGTCGGCGGATCTTGGTATTTCTTAAAAGCTGATGGTATTATGGCTACTGGATGGCAAAATACTAACGGTACTTGGTACTACTTACAACCTTCTGGTGCTATGTCTACTGGATGGATAAATGATAATGGTACTTGGTATTACTTACAATCTTCTGGTGCCATGAGTACTGGATGGCAAAATATTAATGGTGCTTGGTACTACTTACAACCTTCTGGCGCTATGGCTACTGGATGGCAGAACATTAACGGCACTTGGTATTACTTACAATCTTCTGGCGCTATGGCCACTGGATGGATAAACGTTAACGGTACTTGGTATTATCTATACTCAAGTGGTGCTATGGCATATAATACAACAATTGGTGGATATAGATTGTCTTCAAGCGGAGCTCTAATTTAGATTAAATATTTAATACTGTAATAAATATATAATTCTCTTTTAAACAATTCCCTAAATTTATTTAAATATATTGCAGGAAACATCAGTTTCCTGCAATTCCCTTTTATAAAAATAGTACAAGCTCAAAATAATTAATATAAAATAGTTAAAATTATTTTCATCCGCACTTCTCTATCTTTTCATTTTATCTACATTCATATGCCTATCATTGCTATTTTCCATTATAGATCCTCTTGATTTAACTCTACAATTAATTTCTCTTTTTGAATTCTACGAATATCTGGAAAAACACAAACTAATACTAATATAATTGAAACTTCGCCAATTCTTCCAATGATTAAACTTCCTATCATAGTATATTTCATTAATTTTATATGTTTAAATTCAATGTTTCCATTTTAGACATAGATTTTATCGATAATATTCTAGTAGTTTTAAATACAGGAATTAAAAAAACAATTTCAATTATTAAAAATTCAATTAAAGCAATCTTTAGTGCTGACAAAAAATAATATTCAAAAAAAGTCAAAATAATTTGTATATTAAAAATGACGCTATTGTTCCACTTAGGACTCCATTAATATTAATCATCATCGTCTGCATTAATACTGTAATAAAAACTTGAAATAAAGAGCCTCCTATCGCTTTATTATTGAAAACTCTTTAGTATATTTATATATATAACCCTGAAGAATTAGATACTATAAATATTCCACACATGATAAACACTAAAATCCCAAGGAATCCAACGAAGGTAAAATAACTTGGATTTACGATCAATGAAGATCAAAAAATATTACTGATTTATATATATGTATACTCTTATAAGTAATTTATATCTACTTTTCCTTAGAAATACTATACGATGTAAAAAACGTCATAAAACAAAAACACCAACGATTTAAACTTCTCTAAACCATTGGTATTTTTCATGCTTGGTACACTTGGTGGGATTCGAACCCACGACTTCTGGATTCTTTTTTATCTTAAAGATTGTTTTATAAAACGCTCTTATGTGTTCTTATTACCAGATTGTATTTTCTTTATCTATCTTGTATATTCCTAGCTTTAGTAAAACTTATGTGTTAAAAATGTGTTAATGTGTGTTATAAATTTTCATACATTATTATATAGAAAGATGTTTGCATTATGTTAAATAATGCAAGTATTCTTTTTAAAAGTTTGTTCAAGTGGATTAAAACATATACTATTAGAAACATTAAAAATATAGTATATTAAATAATTGAAGCTAGGAGATTAAATATCGGCTTTAATTATTCAAATATAAATTTATCTATAATTTCCAACACTCCTAGTCTATAATTATCATCTTCCCTAGCTCTTTGAAATGCCTTTTCTAAATTATTCCTTAAATAAGATTCATAGCATTCTAATTTCAAACATGCTTCTACTACATTTATCAATTGTTTTTCTTTTTCGTAGATATCTCCGCTTATTTTTATAATATTGGTTTTATAAATAAAATCTGAAATATGATATCTGGGACCTTTGGGATAATCAAATAATGTTAATCCAGGTTCAAGACCTAATGCTTCAATATATTCATTTATACGTTTATCTCTAACGTCATATTGATCATACAAAACTTGCAAATCATTTTTAACTCATTAACTCTATCTGCTGTTTTCATTCTAATACACCTCAAATTAATTATTTTCTTTTACTCTTATACTTCTTGGGCAATTGTCTAGTTTATAGATATAACCCTTTTCTTCTAATCTTGACAAATATGAATGAACAGTCGAGGAGGATTTTAATCCCGCTATTTCACATATTTCTCTAATTGTTGGAGATATTCTCTCTTTATCTATATAGTTTTTAATAATATTAAATATTTCTCGTTGTTTTTCTGTTAACATTAAGGCTCACTCCTTCATATATCTTGAAAAACAAGAAATTAAGTGTGCCATACTCCACATGTTTTACACCCGCTTCCTAATCCATGATAACTTCCGTCATATAAATATCTATTAGCTACAGCTTCGCCTCCACATAACGGACACGTATAAGTAACAGAACCTTCCATAATGCCTGCATCTTCAAATGCTTTATTTTCCACTCTAAGATATTCCATCATTTTATTAAAAACCTTATTTGTGGGATGTTTAGGATTCATACATGTTATGTGATTTCCAAGCTTGCATTCTACACAGGTTCCATCTTTCATTATCCCTTTATATTCTTTTTTGTACGAACAGCTTTTTCCATCACACACGTCATCATGAAATTCAAATAATTCTTTATATGTTTCCTTACATGAATAATGTTGATAAGGCTTATCTGTATCATTGTATAACCTATATTTAGGTAGACAGATATCGCTCAAGTCTTCGTCAACTATTTCATCATCATCTTCATCATATTTTTTAACGTTATAATGACAGCAAATTTTATACTTATCGCAATTAGTTGCGACGCATCTATAGTTCTCCATAAAATCCTCTCCTCTTTATTAATAGAATATTTGTTCTTGCGAATGTATGTTCTGTTAGTATTTTACTACTTTTGGGTTGTTTTGTAAATATAAAAGAGACCAGTATAATTAAATAACTTGGTTTTTAAACTGGTTTAGGTAATTCTGTTATAAAACTTGTAACTCCATCTGAATACTGAATAATATTAAATGATGGATATTTATATGTCTTACTCATTTCTTTTAAATCTTCATATTCAAAGTTATCTATTTCATCTTTAAAATACTCAAAGTCTTCCTTTATAGCACCTTTAAGTAACATAAAACTGCATCCAGCACCTTTAAGTGAATATATTGTCTTCTTATCTAGCTGATCTAAATATTGGAGTGCTAGAACTGGTTTAAATCCAAACTTTCTACCTTGAGTTAATTTACTTTCTAAAAATCTTTCCGCTGTTTTAGTTTGACTTATTTCATCTATAATTATATGAGTTCTTCGTTGTGTCTCGGATAAGTCCCCTCTAAGCTCACATGCCAGCCATGTTTTAGTAATGAAGAAAGTAGTAATAACATTCTTTGCATAGTCCTTAAACTTACTTTGTTGCATACGAATTAATATAACTTTCCCTTCTTCTGTAGCCTTAGCAAAATTTATATTATTCTCTGGGTTCTTCTTAAACATCTTTTTTAGATAGAAATCTCTCATAAGCAAGCTTATACGATCAAGAATACCTTCTATTTTGCTATCTTTGCTCCCACACTTTTGGCTAGGATTATCTTTTGTAGCTTTTGTGTATTCATCTAATTCCTCTAAAGCTTGTATTTCTTCTTCAAATTCCTCTTTTAATGCATCTGGAATACAATTTGAAATTGCATCTTCTCTAAATTTATAATCCTGTAAGCATCTTATAACATCTTTCAAGGTAGTATTTTCCTTCATATATATAACATTAGCTGCCGCGCTTAAATACCGACTCATTTTAGGGCTCAAAGGCTCTCCGTTATCATTTATACTATCTACTAATTGTATTGTCATTTCAGCCTTTTTATTGGATAATGCCTGTCTTTCAAATAAAGATATATTTTCTGTGAATTCAATTTCATTATATGCTAAAGCTTGTAATCCTTCCTCTGTGCTTAAATCTAATATTATAAGATCTTCTTTAGGTACTACTTTTTCAATTGTTTTACTAGCTTCATTGTTTCTAATAAAATCTATGTGTACTATACTTTCTTTTCTAGATAAGCAATCTTTAGAATAATGGCATAAATAAGTTGTTTTTCCTCCACCTTGTCTTGCTAGTAATACTAACCCTAAGGAACCTATATCCTTATGATCTTCAAAGTAAGTTTCATAAGTTTTACCTTTAAATTTATTAGTCCCTAATGTGATATAGCCTTGCCTTAGTTTTTCAGGTATTTGAACTTCCTCAACATTAACAAATTTTAATTTAAATTGATATAAAAGGCTTCTTGCTGGAATTTGTAAACAAGTGCTTCCTACTTCCTCTACACTCATAGTATTGCAATCTACTCTATAATCTGTTTGCTCAATATCCTTAAACTTTTTCCTTATCTTCTTTTTTACTTTTTTGTATATAAGTTCGTTATCTTCGTCTAGAACCCTATAGGCTTGACATGTACTTAAAGCATTATTAGTTCTTCTTATATTATCTTGGCTTTCTGAAAATACAACCATTTGAGTATCTAGGACAGTACTTTCCTTCTTTTTCTTAGTAGCTGGAGACAGTTCTTTTCTATTCTGCATATATCCTATAACGACATCATAAAGGCTTTTTTTCTCCTGTTCTGGGTTTCCTCCTGTGAAATCATCAACAACCTTTAGAAAATCTGTTATCATCTTTGAAGCAAATAATACAGTGGTTTTAATTAAATATTCTACTGATGTCTGCTTTTTATCAACCATTTTATTTTCTTTTAGTTTTTCTATAGTCCCTAAATATCTTTCTAACCATGAAAACTGGCTTATAGGTAAGAAATTATAGATTATTGTTACCCTATCATCATCTTTTAAAATGTCCATAACTGATAAAATAGAGTTTAGTGGTTCGTTTGATTTCTTATCTACCTTAAGACTTAGTGCGTCTTCTTTTTTGTATGATAATTGATACATTTCAGCATTGTCCGAGATAGGTTTGATTGGTTCTTCTAAAACTTCAACAGTAGCTTTATTCCATATCTCTGTTATTTTCTCAAATAACATATTCAAATACACTTCTGGAACTAAGAAATAAAAACTGCAATCATTATTTTGTATATCTATAATGTAAGAAATTTTAAAAGTTGTTTCAAAGAATATCTTCTTTTGTTCTCTTCTTATTCTTCTATCAAGACTTTTGTAGGTAAGGGCAATAAATTTGCTTAAGTTATCAGAATTGTAATTTCTGATTGATTTGTGGCTTGTAATTTTAATATAGCGATAGGTTGGTTTTACTAATTCAAAGTAATTGCTTAATTTTAGGCTTTTCATGCTTTTATAAAACCTCTAAGTGCTTGAAGTATAAAATATAATATGAATGATCCTGAAACGTATTTACCAGCCTTTCTATTACCACCTATATAAAAAGCTAATGCTATTAAACAAATTATTGGACAAATTATATCAGAACTCTCTAAAGCAAAATTTCCTATAGATTTTAAAATGTAGATCATAAACCCAGAAATTTTATCCTTTATACTATCAGAAACTTTATCAAATCCATTTTGGATTGCATTAGATATACTTTCACTCATAAATAAACTCCTTATATATTAATCCCGCATAAATGCGCTATCCATGTGAAAACTTTTGGCACTAAACACGTTCCAACTGTAGCTGCTAAGTACTTCATTACTATTTCCCCTATATCTGTACTTCTTCCACCAATAAGGCTCTTAGCTATATTGAGTAAACACATAACAATACATATAATTACAATACAAATTTGTAATACCATTACAACTTCGGCTTTAGCGTTTCTTAATTCTCCCATTTCATCAGCATAAACACGCATATTCATATTCATATAAGCTATTGATGTAATAACTGCTGTTTTTAGTTTAGGATTCTGGAGAATTTCTCCTGCTATTTTATCTAAGGTATCTAAATCGAATTCTTCTAATGTAAGGTTTCCTCTTTGAATTTCCATAAAGTCATGGATACTCATGGTAATTTCTTTCATTATATAAACCTCCATTGAATAATTATTTGATTATTGTAAATAATAAAGATATTAATAAAAAGTGAGGTGATTTTAATGTTCACATTTACTTTAGGAGCAATTGCATTTTATACTGTTGCAGTAGGTGTTATAACTTTTCTATAAGCTAAATTAAATCTTAAATTTTTCTTAAGATTGATATCTGATATATAAAAACAGGAAACTTTTTAAAACTCGTAGCATATGCTATTAGCGTAAGCGAAGCGCAGCAAGCAGAGCTGATAGCTCCTTAGCCTAAGTCTACCATTTTAGATTTAGGCTTTTTAAATGGCTTATTTAGGTAAAATAGTGAACTTTTCTGTACAATACAATAACAAATCATTAAAACTCATATTAGGTACCATAGTCTTAAATGTTTCAGAATTCTGAGTCCAATCTTTTATAATATCAGTTATATTTGCTTCAGGTTTTCTATCTGATTCTTTTTTATTTAATTTTTTCATGAATAGTCCTCCTAAAATTCAAAATTAATATTTCTTTTTTTACTTGTAGTATTTTCGTTTCTGCTAGGTGCCTTGCTTGATAGTTTTTCATTCATATCTTTTCTTATAAGATCTTTCACATAGTAGCTGAAATCTCTTTTCCCTATATGGTCCAATAAATCCTGCTCTTTATTCTTAAAACTGACCGCTTTTACTGTTGCCATATGCTGCACCCCAATTCATAATAAGCTCTTGCATTTGCTAATGTAGGTCTATCCTGAAGGGTTACTCCATCGCCCAATCTATCTCTGATTTGCTCGTAAACCAATAATGCTCCCCCACCTGTAAGACTAATACGATTAGTTCTCAAAGAATATTCAACCTGCAATCTGCTTATTAGACTATCTACAAACTGCTTGTAAACTTCAATCGCAAAATTTATATTTGTCTTCTTTCCATCCAAATACAAACCATTCAACATCAACCGTTCAGCATCATTCATCCCTAAATCTAAACTAAATTTATTATTGATCTTATTGATGAAATCTTTATACAAGTTTATAGTTCCGGTGGGTAGACTTATAGGATTTAAAACCCTTCTTCTGCCTCTCTCATTTACCACTAAAGCACAATCCGTTGTCCTACCGCCTATATCTATTACTATCCCCTCGTAATCATCCGCTAAAGTTACAACCCCTTCTGGGAATACTTCAACATCCTGTATAATGATTTGTTTTTCTGTATTATTAATCCTTATAAATTTTTCTCTATTAGATAGGACCATATTAACTAAAGACATTTTATCTTCCTTAAACTGGCTTAAAGGTAAACCTAAAACTATATAATTATTGATAATTTTATTGCTAGATTGTTCGCTCAATCCTATTGCCCCATAAAGTAATTTTAAATAACTCTGCTTATCTATTTTCCTGTAGGTAGTATCATAATCGCCTTCACCTAACCAGTAAGTTTTTTTATCCATAGATAGCATATCTACTTTCCCCATTGGTTCAATTTCTGTAATTTTAGAATTGAATATTATTCCAGTGCTAGTCTTAGTTGTACAATTTCCAATGTCTATACCTAAAATTTCATAATCTTTCATAAATTTTAGCTCCTTTTCTTAATCCTTTGTTATATATGTATGTAATTTATTTCTAAAAAGTACCTAATATTTATAAATTTTATAAATAATTTCTAAAAAATTATAAAAAAATATGATACCTATTATTGGTACCATATATCTTCTACTTTTTTATTTAATTTTTTGGCTATTGTAATTGCTAGATTTAGATTTGGGCAGGATTCTCCATTTTCCCATTTTATATATGTTTGTACTGGTATGCCTAACATTCTAGCAAACTCGCTTTTACTATCTATCTCATATTCTTTCATTCTAATTTCTTTTAATTTATTTTTTACCCCCACAATACCACCTCACAATGTATATTTTACTATATACTGGAAATAATTTAAATAATATTATTATAAATTACGAGGTATATTATGGACTTTATTTCAAGCAAATCTCATTTTTATATAACAGTTAGTGTTATAGTTGCTGTTTTAACACTTTGTGGGGATGTAAGCCCTCTAATTCTATATGGCATACTAATAGATAGAATAATTATATATTTAGTAAAAAGGCTAGGACTTTAATGTATATTTTTTAACATTATACAAATAATATAATTGCTCAAACCTAGAAATTATACACAACAAAAGAGATAGCACTCCCATTCTTTTTGCTATCTCTTTTTTATGTTTATTTTTCCTCTTGAATTAAGTATTTCTTATAGGTATAATAAAATTGCAAAATGGATTTGCGGTGGCTTAGGCTGCTGCCTTTTTAATTTAATCACATTTTAATTTTAGTAAATCTCCACAATTATTACATTTATATATTTCACACTCTAAATCATTTTCCTTAATCATTTTTAAAAATCTATATGTACCATTCTCACAATTATAGCAAAAATCATCTTCAATATTAGATTCGTATAATTCTCCATCTTTAAACAATGCTATATCACATACTTGTCTAACATTTTTGATATCAACTTTTTGAATTTCCCTTTCTCTTATACAATATTCCACAATACAATCATGAGAACAAAAAAATTCTCCTATGCCACCATGATAATAGCTGTCCATTTTATCAGTTATTATGCTATTGCAATTATTGCATCTTAAATGCATCATTTTTATCCCTACTCTCTAAATTATTAAATTTACTATACTATATTTCATGATTTAGGGCAAAAAAATAAAAGGTAGACTAAGTATTTCTACCTAATCTACCTTTGCAACTCTTCTTTTCTATTCTCTACTGGACATATAGAGAAATCTTGATCTATCTTAAATAAACATTTACTATTATAAGGACAATCTTTGCAATTTTTTATATCTGAAAACTTCATAACGTACACCCTCTTTAATTAATTCATATTAAATTAATTATAGCATATATTTTAAACCAAAAAAATAAAGGGCACAGGATTACTCCAATGCCCTAAAAAATTATTTTATATCATAAAACCAACTTCCCAAAGTTTCTTTAAATTCTAAGCATTTACTCATAGGTAACACTTGAGTTTCAACCCATACACCTTTCTCGTTTCCTCTAAAATAACACCTAACATCTTTAAAATATTGAAGTACATAATCAGAATCAACACCTTCAAATTCTCCGTTACCTTGATATCCGTTTGGAAGATAATTGGTAACTATATATCCAGTGGTTTTATTTAATATTCCTTCATTAAACTCATTTATATCGCAATCAGTATTTATTCCGCTCACAGATCCTGTTTCAGAATATTGATGTCCTACTCTATTAGTAAAGAAATTACAATCTAATTGCCATGGGGTATTATTATAGTTTGCTTCCCATAACGGATAATCCGCAATTCTGTCATCTAAGTTATCCATAAAGCTAGTGTAAGTATAAATACCAATTTGCATATTAGATATCTCTTTAAATTTAGCAATGAATCTTAATACATAGTCCATTAACCCATCAAAATTAGTTTCTATATCTAGCATCGGAATAAGGTCATTTGCTTTATCCTTTATAGCATTATAAAAACTATTGGCTTGAGTTTCTGGCGCACTAGTTCCAACCAAGAAATGATAGAACCCTGTTTTCAATCCTTCGCAATGTGCATTGGAATAATTAGTATCTAAATAACTATCTGTAAATGTTGTCCCTTCTGTAGCTTTAATGTAAACAGCTTCTACTCCTGAAGCTTTTACCTGGTCAAAATTTATATTTCCATTATGATTACTTATATCTATACCTTTCATTTATATCTTCCTTTCTATAATAAAAAAATAAGAGCAACCTATAAAGGCTACTCTAAAGACTAAGCTGTTACTTGTTGTGTACTTGAATCAGCAGGTTTTTGCATCAATGCTTGGACTTTATTAAATTGATCTGTTAATACTGCTAATTCAGCTTTTAAATTAGTATTATCATCTTGTAATTGCTTAAGTAAAGTAGAATTATCTACAACTGCTGCTTTCCCTTGGTTTATCTCTCCTGCAATGCTTTGCCTGATTTCTACAACATCATCTTGGCTTAGCTCTGGGAACTTTGCTAATACTAACTTATCAAACATCTCTGCTTTACTTTCAAGTTTTTCTTCAACAGTCTTTGAAATTCTGAAATGTTCATCTACTATATTCCAAACAGCTTTACCTACAGTAATATAATTTTTGTTCTTTAATATAGCTTCTTCTAATCCACTTTTAACCAATCTGCTTTCTAACACCTTAATTATTAATCTTAATGCTGTTCTTATCATTTTACATACCGCCTTTTCTATTTATTTTCTTTTTCGTTTTTATAAAATTCAAATTCATCAATTCTTTTATGCGCTGATTTAGTGCTTTCTTCAATTCGTATAATCTTTTCATTCATGGCTCCAAATTTGTTTTCTTGAGCTTCCATTTTAACTTGAATATTATTTACTCCCTGTGATATAAAATCCAATTTAGTAGCCATTATAGCTCCTTCTTTAGTTTCTGTTTGAATATCCTTTGTCACTGTTCTTTTATAGCCTAACACTCCGATTACCCCACCTAAAATAGCGCAGATAATTCCAATAGTTGTTGCATCCATAAAACACCTTCCTTGCTTCAATCTTTTATAAAAATAGGCAATAAAAAAGACCTTACTGGTCCCAATTTATTGCTTTAGTTTTCATTATGCTGTAGTTTCTGGTGTTATCATTTCAATAAATTCACCATATTGCTCTGTTGTAATATCTCCACCTGCTAAAAATATCTTTAACCTGGTTGTAGTATCCTCCGCATTTAGTGTATTACTAGCCTTATCCCTTGTTATTTTGTTTTTTAAAATCCTTGCTATTATTTCATTCATTTTTATATTCCTCCATTTATAATTTTATTTTGCTCTGATTGTAGAATTAAGTCTTCTACATCAGATATTGAATTTTCATTATTTGCAAGATACTGAGCTATATCGGAAACTCTAGACCTTAATTCTTGATAATTTTGAAGTTTATTTTGCATAGCTTTTAATTCGTCTTCTGTGTAGTAAGTAATATCTAATTGTTTAGTATTTATATTAACTTTATAAGATTTAGCATTAGTAAATGTAGTAGCTAATGTTCCGTACTCTAATTCAATAAAATCCACTTCATCTATGTTCTTATTTTTTAGTTGTTCATATGCTTGTAAATCTTGTTCTTTAGTCGTTTCAGTAGCGTCTCCCTCACACTCCGATGTTACTACTAACACATTACCATCAGTAACATCATAATAAATTTTTGCTTTTATTTGCAGCATCAGTACTCCTCCTCTTAACATTATTTATTCTATTGCAATCCAACTATAAGTACCATTTGTTGTAGTATCCATAAATACTTGAAGTTTAGTAAGATCTATCGAATCTACATTATCCATGTAAGCTATTTCATTATTATAATTATATTGAATTATACGTTGATATTTACCAGCGAATAAGTAGTAACAAAAACCAATTCCATAGTATCCCCCTAATCCGTTACTATAATAAGTACCACAAATAACTGTTGGCGAAAATGGAACAGAATTAGCTATGTTTATAGCTTGTTGACTAGTACTATAAGTGAAGGACAATGATGTTCCTGTAACAAATTTTTTTCCCCCTAAACTTTGTATTGTTGCTTGCCCATTAATTAGGTTTCCATTGACCCAAGCATCGAAGCCGCTCAATATTTTGCTAGCATCTGCTGTAGCTTGAGTTTGACTGGCTAAACTATTTGCTTTAATAGTTCCTCCGTTGGTGTGCCCTGACGGTATACTAAAGCTCTGTCCTGCATCTAGATTGGCATTTAAATTTCCATTCTCAGGCATAGTACCAACATGTACACCTGAATTATTAGTAAATTTTTTATTAATTAAAACTTGATCTGGGGTTACGTCTCCTTCACCCCCTTTACCCAATAGCTGAAAATTTTCATTAGTCGCATCAAATACTAGATGTGCAATTAATCCATTTCTGACATTAGAAACTTTATTGTTAAAATAATCTACCACATCATAAGCAGATGAATTGTTTACTTTTAAAGATATATCTTCTGTAGAATCTGCATTAAATCTAACTATAATAGGATATCCATCTGTTAAAGCGTCAATATCTAAGCTTGAAATACTATAAACATTGCCGCTGTTGGTAGTTAGATATGGTTTTAATTTGTTATCTATGCTCTTGTTTATATCTTTCTGGTTACTACCTTTAATGACCGAAAATGTTGTATTTGAATTAATAACGCTTGTATCATACTGCAAGTTGCTTAATGTTACAGTTACATTAGCAGCATTCCCAATAGCTCCATAAACTTGATAATTCCAAGAATAAGGCCCATTTGAAGCTGGCGATGTATAATCTCCATATTCTCCAGCACTTGCATAAGAATAAAGAATTTCTCCATCATCCGGATCCATTGCATATAGTCCTATTTCTTGAATATAAACACTCTCTGTCATATTCTCATTCGTTAAGGTTCCACTAATCAGTGCGGCCTTTTCAGCAGTATTTACAGTTTTGCCTTGTATCGCTATGTCAAATTTATGATTTACTAACTCTGTTAAAGTCTGTGGGTCTGTATTTTCAATAGCTCCTATGCCAACAGCTATTTTAGTAAAATTTATTACTTTACCTGCTTGGCCTTTAGCATATAAAACTTGCCCTTTATTTGTAAGAATCATGCTATTAAAATTAGCCATTTACATCTTCCTTTCTTTATTAAAATAGGCAACAAAAAAGACTATTGCTAGTCCTCTTTTATTGCTTTTAAAATTTTTATTTTACTACATCCTTTTTTCCTATTGTGTAGAAACTTTTATAAAATCTTCTCCTGTAATTTCTTTGAACT
>CAURJV010000079.1:0-25875 GCA_963524945.1 uncultured Clostridium sp. | reverse complement strand
GCTGGTTTACTTAAATGTATTTATATAATTCTGTTCAATTTTCAAAGACCAATTTTTCTCACAACATATTGTTGCAATTCACTTTTTCTGTCACCCTCAAGCGACTTTTTAAGTTTATCACTTAATTCAAATATTGTCAATAACTTTTTTAATTATCAAATTTTTTTAAATTTGTTATATTATTTTAAGTTATCCATGTCTCTTAACGACGTTTTTTATAATATCATATAATTAATTAATACTTATGTAATATATACTCATTATTTTGATTTATATTTATGCTAATTAAAATATCTATATAATACTTAATATACCTCATCATGATACGCCTGGCACATATTACTATTGGATTTTCCATATATTAATGCTTATAGAAAAAATAAGGCTATAATCTATATTAAATAGTTATGCCTTATTTATAACTTTATAAAATTTCTTAAGTTTAATATTATTCTTCTATTATATTATTTACGTCTGAATCAATTTCATCGCTTGACTCATTTTCTTGATCATCATTGCTTAATATTTTAGCTATTGCAACAACCTTCTCATCTTCATTAGTTCTCATTAATGTTACACCCATTGCTGATCTACTTGTTACAGAAATATCTGCTACATTAATTCTAATAGCTACTCCACTCGAATTTATAAGCATTAATTCATCATCTACCTTACAAATTGTAGCTCCAGCAAGCTTTCCAGTCTTCTCACTAATTTTATAAGTTATTAGCCCTACTCCGCCCCTATTTTGAAGCTTATATTCAGCAATAGGCGTTCTCTTTCCATATCCATTTTCACTTATTACTAACAACTCTTCTCCATCAACAGCAATATCCATACATACTGCTATATCATCTTCTTTTAAATTAATAGCTTTAACACCTGATGCAGTTCTTCCCATAGATCTAACATCTCTTTCATTAAATTTAACAGCGTAACCATTTTGAGTTACAACCATAATGTTAGCATCACCATAAGTATTCTTTACTTTTAATAGTTCATCACCATCTTTTAAGCTTATTGCAATTAAACCATTCTTTCTTAAATTTTTAAACTCGCTTAACGGAGTCTTCTTTACTATTCCTTGCTTAGTTCCCATAAACAAAAAGCCTTCTTTTTTCTCATCTGTTACAGTAAGCACTGTTTGAATCTTTTCATCTGGTTCTATTGCTATAAGATTTATCAAGTTTGTTCCTTTTGCTTGTCTTCCAGCATCATGAACTTCATAAGCTCTTAATTTATACACTCTTCCTTTATTTGTAAAGAATAGTACATCGGAATGTGTTGATGTTATCATCAAGTGCTCAACAAAATCATCTTCCTTAGTTGACATTGCTTGAATTCCTTTTCCACCTCTTCTTTGTGATGAATAAGTGTCGGCGGAAATTCTTTTTATATATCCCGAATGTGTTAATGTTATCACAACATCTTCTTCTTGAATTAGATCCTCTATATCAATTTCATTTACTATTTTTTCAATTTTACTTTTTCTCTCATCTGAGTATCTATTCTTTATTTCTAATAGTTCCTCTTTAATAACATCTAACAGTTTTTCTTCACTAGCTAAAATAGATTTTAAATATTCTATTTGTTTCATTAGCTCATTATACTCTTCCTCGATTTTACCTCTTTCTAATCCAGTTAATCTTCTTAATCTCATCTCTAATATAGCCTGAGATTGCTTTTCAGAAAGTTCAAATCTTTCCATTAGAGTATTTTTGGCAATTTCAGTAGTATTAGAATTTCTTATTATACTTATTACTTCATCTATGTTATCTAATGCTATCTTTAAACCTTCTAAGATATGTGCTCTAGCCTCTGCCTTGTTTAAATCAAATATAGTTCTTCTTGTTATAACTTCTTTTTGAAATTCTACATAATTCTCTAGTATTTGCTTTAAATTTAAAACCTTTGGCTCATTATTAACTAATGCTAACATAATAATGCCAAATGTATCTTGAAGCTTTGTATGCTTATATAATAAATTTAATACTACACTTGGATTAGCATCTCTTTTAAGCTCAATTACAACTCTCATACCGTCTCTGTCTGATTCGTCTCTCAAGTCAGAGATTCCAGTAATCTTTTTATCTTTTACTAAATCAGCAATATTTTCTACAAGTTTTGCCTTATTTACTTGATATGGTATCTCAGTAACAATTATTGAGTGCCTTCCGTTTTCTTCTTCTATTTCAGCATTCGCTCTTACTATTATCTTTCCTTTACCAGTTTCATATGCAGCCCTAATTCCTGCTTTACCCATAATGGTAGCCCCTGTAGGAAAATCTGGTCCTGTAATTTTAGTCATAAGTTCCAAAACTGTGCTTTCAGGATTATCTATAAGCATAATAGTCCCATCAATTATTTCAGCCAAATTATGTGGTGGAATATTAGTTGCCATACCAACTGCGATTCCTGATGAACCATTTACCAAGAGATTAGGAAATCTTGATGGTAATACTACTGGCTCTTGCTCTTCACCATCAAAGTTAGGCATAAAATCAACTGTGTTCTTATTAATATCTCTTAACATTTCAACTGCTATTTTATTCATTTTTGCTTCTGTATATCTCATAGCAGCTGCACTATCACCATCAACTGATCCAAAATTTCCATGTCCATCAACTAGCATATATCTCATAGAAAAATCTTGAGCCATTCTAACTAATGCATCATAAACTGAACTATCACCATGTGGATGATATTTACCTAAAACATCTCCAACTATTCTTGCACACTTTCTATATCCCTTTTCAGGGGTTAATCCCAATTCCTGCAACGAATATAGTATTCTTCTATGAACAGGTTTTAGTCCGTCTCTTACATCTGGCAATGCACGACCAACTATAACACTCATTGCATAATCTATATAACATTTCTTCATTTCATTTTTAATATCTACAGGTATAACTTTTCCTTCATTAAAATCCATGTACTTCACCTCGTATTTCAGTACTAAATATCTAAATTAACAACATTTCTAGCATTTTGTTGTATAAATTCTTTTCTTGGTTCGACTTTTTCGCCCATCAGTATTGTAAAAATTTCATCGGCTGCCATAGCATCTTCTATGTTTACTTTTAATAAAATTCTCTTTTCCGGATCCATAGTTGTATCCCATAATTGAGACGCATTCATTTCTCCAAGACCTTTATATCTTTGAATATCAGTAGAATTATCTTTTCCACCTAACTCTGATAAAACACTTTCTAATTCAGGATCACTATATGCATAATACTCCTTTTTACTCTTACTAACTTTATATAATGGTGGTTGTGCTATGTATACATGCCCATCATCTATTAAATTCCTCATATATCTGTAAAAAAATGTTAGTAATAATGTTCTAATGTGAGCACCATCAACATCGGCATCTGTCATAATTATAATTCTATTATATCTAATCTTCTCAACATCAAAATCATTTCCTATGCCTGCTCCAAATGCAGTAATCATTGATCTAATAGTATCTGCATTTAATATTCTATCTAATCTTTGTTTTTCAACATTTAATATCTTACCTCTTAAAGGTAAGATAGCTTGGAATTTTCTATTTCTTCCTTGCTTTGCAGATCCACCTGCCGAATCTCCTTCGACTATATAAATTTCACATTCCCTTGGGTCTTTAGATGAACAATCTGCTAATTTCCCTGGCAATGTAGATCTTTCCAAAACTGATTTTCGTGTTAATTCTCTTGCTTTTCTAGCTGCATCTCTGGCTCTGGCAGCCATTAGAGCCTTATCAACAATCATTTTACCTATATTAGGATTTTCCTCAAGAAATATTCCTATATTTTCTCCAACAATAGAATCTACAATTCCTCTTACTTCACTATTTCCTAATTTAGTTTTTGTTTGCCCCTCAAACTGAGGTTCCTCAATCTTTATAGATATTACTCCAGTAAGTCCTTCTCTTATGTCATCACCAGTAAAATTCTTGTCATTTTCTTTTATATGTCCAAATTTCTTTGCGTAATCATTAAATACTCTAGTTAATGCAGTTTTAAATCCAACTAAATGGGTTCCACCTTCAACTGTATCAATATTATTTGCAAAGGAAAATATATTTTCAGTGTAACCATCATTATATTGAATAGCTACTTCCACAGATATATTATCTTTAACGCCTTCGATATATATTGGTTCTTCATGAAGCGGAACTTTGTTTCTATTCAAATAGCTAACAAATGATTTAATTCCCCCCTCATAATGGAAAACTTCTTCTTTTTCATCTCTCTTATCTACTAACTTTATATATATTCCTTTGTTTAAGAAAGCTAACTCTCTTAATCTTTGAGATAAAACTTCAAAATCAAATACTATTTCATCAAATATTTCTGTATCTGGCTTAAAATATGTCTGTGTTCCAGTCTGATCACTATCCCCTATTTTAGAAAGCTCATTGAGAACCTTCCCTTTACTATATTTTTGTTCCCATATATGTCCATCCCTTTTAACTGTGACGGTACATTCTTCTGAAAGAGCATTAACTACAGATGCACCAACTCCGTGTAATCCACCTGAAACCTTATATCCCCCTCCTCCAAATTTACCACCTGCATGTAATATAGTCATTATAACTTCAACAGTGGATTTTCCCATCTTAGGATGTATTCCAACAGGCATCCCTCTACCATCATCATTTACTGTAATCGAATTATCCTCGTTAATGTATACTTCTATTTTACTACAATAGCCTGCTAATGCTTCATCAATACTGTTATCTACAACCTCATATACTAAATGATGAAGACCTCTCGAACTAGTACTTCCAATATACATTCCTGGTCTTTTTCTTACTGCTTCTAATCCTTCAAGAACTTGTATCTGATTTTCATCATATTTTCTATTATTTTGTTCCAAATCAGACTCCTCCTAAACTTAATAAATATTATTAAAATTTTTAATTTTATGGAACTAAGAACTATACTCTATATCTGTTCTTTTTGTTAATGTAGTTGAGGATATTGGTGATAAGTATATTTTACTCTTATTATCCACTTCTGCTATTATAAACGACTTTGGTTTTTCGTCTGTTATTCTTTCTACAAATCCATCTTCCTCTGCTAGCCTTAAAAATTGTATTGTATCAGAGCTATACATTGTGTTTTGCAGATCAAATATCCCAATAATGTCTTTAATAGGAACTACTACATTTTCACCTAAATGCAAAAACATTATATATTCCTCCCTTGATTCAAAATTTGTCCGTTTGATACATTAAATATCTTAACTTTATCTTCTAAATAATCTGTTAAATCATCAATTCCAGCACATGTTATTATAGTTTGCATATCCTTTATCGATCTTAATATATATCTTTTCCTATTGAGATCAAGTTCTGATAGAACATCATCTAACAATAATACAGGATATTCACCTGTAATCTCTCTAATTATTTTTAAAGATGCAAATTTCATAGTTAAAATCGATGTCCTTTGTTGTCCTTGAGATCCGAAAATCTTAGTATCAATATTATTTATAAATACACTAAAATCATCTCTGTGCGGCCCTATAGAAGTTAATCCCTTTTCTCTATCCCTAGCGATATTATCCTTTAACTTCTTTAGATAATTATTTTTAAAGTTTTCATTTTCTAAATTAACAGTACAATTGTACTTAAACTTTATAACTTCTTTTCCAGATGTTATTTCTTTATGGATTGCATCACCGTAAAAATTTATCTTATCTATATATTCTAACCGCTTTGAAATAATATAATCAGCATATTTGATCAATTGCATATCATATACCTCTAAAATATCTTCGTTAAGTGATCTATTCTTTAACAAAATGTTTCTTTCGCTCAAAACCTTATTGTACTGTACTAAGTTAAAGTAATAATTAGGATTTATCTGAGATAATTCCATATCTAATAGTCTTCTTCTTAAACTTGGTGATTCCTTTATAACTTTTAAATCTTCCGGAGAAAACATTACTACATTAAAAATTCCAAATAGTTCACCTATTTTAGTCACTTTTATATTATTTACTTTTATAGCCTTCTTACCATCTCTGAGTATATTTATATCAATCTTTTTATCTAATCTAGTTTTCCCTATAAGTAAACTTATGTAAGCTGTGCTATTTTCCCAATTTATCAACTCTTTATCTTTTGATGTTCTATGCGATTTTGCAAAAGCACAATAATACACTGATTCTAAAATATTTGTCTTTCCTTGAGCATTATCCCCTACAAACACATTAACATTTTCAGTTAATTCTACATTTAATTTTTTATAATTCCTATAATTAAGCAAACTTATATTTTTAACATACATAAAAATACACCTATAATGATTATATCATAAATAATCAAATAACTATCTCTATATTATTTCAAAATCTGAACCGTCGAAATTCACTCTATCTCCAATTTTTAATTTTTTACCTCTTTGAGTGCAAACTTCTCCATTAACCTTTACCATTCCATCTTGTACATAAATCTTAGCTTCTGAACCTGAGCTAGCAATTGAAGCCCACTTTAAAAAAGCATCTAATTTTATACTTTCAGTATCAATTTTTATTTTATTCATTTTTATTATATAAATATTAAAATAATATTTATCCTCCTATCTCATCAATCTAACTGGTAAAACCAAATACTTGGCATTTTCATTGTTATTTTCTTCAATAACACATGGACTTATACCAGATGTCATTTTCATTACAACTTCATTGTCTTCCATATTCTTCAAAACATCTAGTAGGTATT
Organism: uncultured Clostridium sp.; assembly: GCA_963524945.1. GTDB lineage: Bacteria > Bacillota > Clostridia > Clostridiales > Clostridiaceae > Clostridium. The sequence continues at coordinate 19,160 of CAURJV010000079.1, read as the reverse complement.
TTGAGTTAAATGCAATTTCTATTTCGTCTCCTTGCAATTTTATAGAAATTTCTTCCCGAACCTTTCCCAATTGAGAATTCGAGGTTATTATTAGGTTATCTTGATGCAAATCTAGTTTTATTAAATTAGTATTTCCATCCTTAGCCATCAAAGATGCCCTTTCTATAGCATTTTGTAGTTCTTGTCTATTAACATTTACAAATAGTTTATGTTCTTGTGGCAATAACGATTTATAATTTATAAACTTACCTTCCAATAATCTAGATATTATTTTAGTTCTTTTTAAATTAAATAATATATGGTTATTAGTAAATGTTATATCTACAATTTCATCTATATCTTCTAATATTTTTGAAACTTCATTTAATGTTTTTCCCGGGATTACAACTTCTATATTAATATCTGTATCTAAAAATTCATTCTTTATAGCTAGTCTATATCCATCTAGAGCAACTAAGTTTAAATTTTTATTTTTCACTTCAAATAATATTCCCTGAAGAATCGGCCTTGTTTCATCTTGAGCAATAGCAAAAGAAGTACCTTTTATCATATTCTTTAGAATATTTTGATTCACTGATATTTTTAGACTCTCATTAATTTCAGGTAGCTCTGGAAATTCATGTGTGTTCATATAAACTACATCAAATATAGATTTTTCACAAGTTATTTTTATTAACTGGTTTTCCATAGTTTCTATCTTTATAGTTGAGTTAGGTAATTTTCTTATTATTTCTCCAAACATTTTAGCATCAATAACTATATTTCCTTCTTCCATAACAGTTGCATCTACTAATGTTTGAATACTAACGTCCATATCTGAACCTATAAGAGTTAATGTTGAGTTATTTGCGTTTATATAAATGCCTTCTAATATGGGCATTGTTGATTTACCTGTTATAGCTTTTTGAACTATTGATATACCTTCTAATATTTTTTGTTTTTCACATGTAAAGATCATTAAAAATCCTCCTTATTTTATTCACAATAATTAAAGATGACAATTAGTAGTTAGATAAATATTTTTATAGTAATAATAGTAGTAGGGGCTGTTGATTTGTTGATAACTATCCTAATCGCTGTAATATCAACAAAATTTAATTCAAAAATATTGTGGATAAATCAGTAACAAAACAGACTGGTTATCCACAAGTGTAAACATAATATAACTAAAAAAATATTATCCACAATTTATTATGTACTTATTAGACAGTCCTGTGGATTAGTTCTGAGTTAATTTTTTTGTAATGTCATTAACAGTATTTTGTAATGAATCATCAGTTTTGAGATTTTCAGATATTTTCTCATAAGCATGTATTACTGTGGTATGGTCTCTTCCTCCAAATTCCTCTCCAATCTTAGGTAAAGACATATCTGTTAGCTTTCTACTTAAATACATTGCTATTTGCCTTGGATAAGCAACATTTCTAGTTCGCCTTTGAGATTTTAAATCTTCAACACGCAAATTAAAGTAACTAGAAACTACATCTTGTATTAAGTCAATAGTCACATGCTTTCCTTGCTTTTTAGATATTATATCTTTTAATGCTTCCGTTGCTAGATCTACTGTAACTTCCCTATTCGTTAATGAAGAGTAGGCAATTATTCTTATCAATGCACCTTCAAGTTCTCTTATATTGGATTTAATCTTAGTAGCAATATATCCCATAACCTCATTTGCTACATTTAGATTTTCAACATCGGCTTTCTTTTTTAGTATAGCCATTCTAGTTTCAAAATCAGGGACCTGAATATCTGCTATTAATCCCCATTCAAATCTAGAACGAAGTCTATCTTCTAATGTTGGAATTTCCTTTGGTGGCCTATCTGAAGATAATATGATTTGTTTATTTGCGTCATGCAATGCATTAAAGGTATGAAAGAATTCTTCTTGAGTACGCTCTTTTCCGGCTATAAATTGTATATCATCTATAAGTAAGATATCAACGTTCCTATATTTATTTCTGAATTCTTCATTCTTATCATCTTTTATAGCATTTATTAATTCATTAGTAAATTTTTCAGATGAGACGTAGACCACTTTAGCATTGGGATTCCCATCTAAGATATAATGACCTATCGCATGCATTAGGTGAGTCTTTCCAAGTCCAACTCCACCGTATATAAATAACGGATTATATGCTTTGGCTGGGGACTCCGCAACTGCCAAAGATGCAGCATGGGCAAATCTATTACTATTACCGATTACAAAAGAATTAAAAGTATATTTTGGATTTAATGTAGATGACATTTCATCATTAACTACGATAGCTTTTGTTTTCTGATTTGAAGTAATCTTATTCTCTTCTTTGTCATAGCTTTCAGACATTATAATAAATTCAATTGTATATAATTTTGAACAGACTGCTTTTATGGAGTTTGCAACTAAGTCCTTATATCGTTTATCTAAAATATCTTGAGTAAAGGAATTTGGAACGCTTATCTTTAGAGTATTAGAAGAAATAGACAGAGGTTCGCAGCTTTTAATCCAAGTATTAAAACTAACTTCACTTAGCTCACTTTTTATAATATCTAAGGTTTTATCCCATAAATTTTTAAGATCGGCATCCATTCTTATTCCTCCAATAATTGTAATAAAAAAATTTTTATAATATTTATGTACAGTTTATCAACAAGGATGTTAACATTCATATATTATAGCCAAGTATGTATATAAATATATCAACATGTTAATAACTATGTGTATATATTAATTTAATATAAACTTAATAACAGATTATTATTAGATGTTATAAACATGCGATTATCATAGTAAAATCAACTATGAAGCATGTACTAACAATAAAAATAAACAAGTTATGCACAATTTTATCCACACATGTGGATAAGTTTTTATGCTAATAAGTTATTCACAACATAATATTTATGATAACATAAGTAATTGCTCATATTCAATAAGTTATCCACAAAAAAATATATATAAATATATTTATCAACAATTATTACCACCTTGACAGAAAAATAGTATATCTATATAATAATAAAGTAAAATTTAAATAGCGAAGTATAGTTTTTACTATAAATAATAAATTTAAGGGGGTGCATATGTATGTTTATGACTTACCAACCTAAAAAGAGACAAAGAAAAAAAGAACATGGTTTTAGAAAAAGAATGAGCACTCAATCAGGAAGAAACATTCTTAAGAGCAGAAGACAAAAAGGAAGAAAAAAATTAACAGCTTAAGGGCCCATTAGTGGCCTTTTTTCTGCAAATGCAGGGAAAAAAGGAGTATAAAAATATCTATGATTTATAGATTAAAGAAGAATTTTGAATTTACAATTGTATATAGAAGAGGTAAATCATTTGCAAATGAGCTTCTGGTTATGTATATATTAAAGAATAGAAAAAATAAAGATAAAAGTCTTATGGCCTATAATAAGATAGGCATTTCTGTAAGTAAAAAAGTTGGAAATAGCGTTGTTAGAAGTAGATGTAAAAGATTAATAACTGAAAGCTTTAGATTAAATTATAATTATATAGTAAAGGGATATGATTTGGTTTTTATAGCAAGAAATCCTATTAAAAGTAGAAGTTACTTTGAAGTAGAAAAAGCTATGAAAAATTTAATTAAAAAGGCAGGCTTATATAATAATGAAGAAATTACTAATACGCCTAATTAAATTTTATAGAAAATATATTTCACCTGGAAGGCCTTCATGCTGTAGATTTGTGCCGACTTGTTCACAATATGCATTAGATGCCATAAATAAATATGGAGCTTTTAAAGGTAGTGCATTAGCAGTTTACAGAATATTAAGATGTAATCCTTTTGGTAAGTGTGGGCATGATCCGGTTAGGTGAGATATTAGGAGGTATATATTTTAATGTTTCAATCAATAGTTAACTTTATGAAAGGGATATTTGACTCCCTGCATGACTTTATAGTTAGCATGGGAATATCAGATGTTGGACTATCTTATGTTTTGGCAATATTTATTTTTACATTAGTTATAAGGATTTTAATATTACCATTTAACATTAAGGCAGCAAAGTCATCACAAGGAATGCAGAAAATTCAGCCAGAAGTGAAAAAGCTTCAGGCTAAATACAAAGATGATCCACAAAAATTAAATACTGAAACTATGAAACTATATAAGGACAATAATGTTAGCGTGGCTGGTGGATGCCTTCCATCATTATTACCACTACCTATATTAATGGCTCTTTATTGGGTGTTTATGGGAATACAAGGGATAGAGGGTGCATCATTTCTATGGATTCACGATTTATTTGCGCCAGATAAATATTATATATTACCAGTATTAGCTGCATTGTCAACATATATACCATCTTATTTAATGGCTAAATCAACACCATCACAACCTGGTGGAATGAATATGGGAAGTATGAACCTAGTTATGGCTGGAATGATGGGTGTTATGTCATTGAATTTCAAATCAATACTTGTACTTTACTGGATAATTGGTAATTTAATTCAAACTATACAAACATATTTCTTAAATTATAGACCAGCAATGAGAGAAATTACTGATAAGAGTCAAAAAGATGCTGTGGTAGAATCAGATAAATTTGTTATGTCAGTAGAAGAGTCTAAAAATTCAGCCAGTAAAAAAAGAAAAAAGAAATAATTAAAAAGTGATTTTGCTTTGATATTAGAGGTGGTGAATTAGCAGATGAAATCAATAGAAGTGGAAGGAAAAACTGTTGAAGAAGCCTTAAATAAAGCTTTAGTTGAATTGGATACAGATAAAGATATGGTTAATATTGAAATTTTGTATCATGGTTCAAAAGGCTTATTTAATGTTATAGGCGTTAAACCAGCTAGAATTAGAGTTTCTAGAAAATATAATTACGTTGAAGAAGCACGAAACTTTATAGTTCATATACTTAAGTGCATGGAAGTTGAAGCAACGATTGATATTAAAGAGGAAGATGATGTCATTATAATCAATTTATCAGGAGAAAAAATGGGAGTAATAATTGGTTATAGAGGAGAAACTTTATATTCCATCCAATATTTAGTTTCACTTATAGTTAATAAGGTACATGAACTTCCTCATAAAAAGGTTATATTAGATACCGAAAATTATAGAAGCAAAAGAGAGGAAACTCTTAAGGGTGTTGCAATTAAAACAGCTAATAGAGTTAGGAAAACAAGGAAGGCATTTAAATTAGAACCAATGAATCCCTACGAGAGAAGGATCATTCATTCTGCACTTCAGGAAGATACCTTTGTTAATACATACAGTGAAGGTGAGGAGCCGTTTAGAAGGGTAGTCGTTGAATTAAAGAAAGATTTAACTTAAAAAGAAAGCCATAGTGGCTTTCTTTTTAGGTTTATGAATAAAATTTATGACTAAAAAAGAGAAGTTTTAGCTAATATAACTTTGACTATTTAAATTTTGTTATGTAAAATTGATAATAGTTAAAAAGGAATTTTAGGCTATAAAATAATCTTCTTTAAACAAGAGGAGGAAATTAAATGAAAGAATTTGATACTATTTGTGCGATTGCTACCCCCATTGGAGAAGGCGGGGTTGCAATAATAAGGATTTCAGGAGAAAATGCTTTAAAGATTGCTAGCAAGATATTCATTCCTAGAAATAACTACGATATTGAAAATATGAAAACATACACTATGAAGTATGGCAATGTTATGGATTTAGAGAGCAAAGATATAATTGATGAAGTTATTTTAAGCTATATGAAGGCTCCAAGGAGCTATACGGGGGAAAATGTTGTAGAAATAAATTGTCACGGAGGAGTTGTCTCTACTAATAGTGTACTGGATCAGGCTATTAAAGCTGGTGCAAGACTCGCAGAACCTGGAGAATTTACTAAAAGAGCATTTTTAAATGGAAGAATAGATTTAAGTCAGGCAGAAGCGGTTATGGATATAATAACTGCTAAAACAGAGTTATCAATGAAGGCTGCTATGCTTCAGAGCAAAGGAGCTTTGTCTAAAGAAATAAACGAATTAAGAAAGTATTTGCTAAATGTTTTAGCTTTAATTGAATATGCGGTTGATTTTACAGAAGATGATGAGGATATCGTTGATGACAACTTAATTTTCCAGATTAAAGAAGGTATAGATAAGACTAACTCAAGAATTGAAAACTTATTATCGAATGCTGATCAGGGGAAAATTGTAAGAGATGGACTCAATATAGTTATTGTTGGAAAGCCAAATGTAGGAAAATCCTCATTACTTAATGCATTATTAAGAGAAAATAGAGCTATAGTAACAGATGTTCCAGGGACAACTAGAGATATAATTGAAGAGTATATAAACCTTGATGGAATACCAGTTAAAATAACCGATACAGCGGGAATAAGAGATACAGAAGATATAGTAGAAAAAATAGGTGTAGAAAAATCAAAAGAGAAAATTGAAGAAGCAGACCTAATAATACTCATGCTTGATGCATCTAGATATATAGATCAAGAGGACAAGAGGATAATTAAGAAGATAAAAGATAGGAAATATATAATTTTATTAAATAAGATAGATTTAGAAGATATGAAAATTCAACAAGAAGTACTTGATAATTTAAATAATATTATAAATATATCAGCTAAAACTGGAGAAGGAATAAATGTTTTAAAAGATGAAATCAAAAGGTTATTCTTTAACGGAGAGATAAGCTCTGAAAGTTTAATAATTTCTAATGCACGACATAAGCAAGCGTTATATAAATCACTAGAAAATTGTAAGGTAGCTTTAGAAAAAATTAATGTTAATGAATATCTCGATTTAATATCAATTTATATAACAGCAGCTATGAAAGCTTTAGGAGAAATAACAGGGGATGAATTAGAAGAAGATTTATTAAATAAAATTTTTAGTGAATTTTGTGTAGGAAAGTAGGTAAAAGTAATGGCAGTAAATTATGATGGTGGTCAATTTGATATAATTGTTGTTGGTGCAGGTCATGCAGGATGTGAAGCTGCATTGGCATCAGCGAGATTAGGACTTAATACATTGGTATGTACAATAAATTTAGATTCAATAGCATTGATGCCTTGTAATCCTAATATAGGCGGTACTGCGAAAGGTCATTTGGTTAGAGAAATTGATGCACTTGGTGGGGAAATGGGAATTAATATCGATAATACATTTATTCAATCAAGAATGTTAAATACCTCAAAAGGACCAGCCGTTCACTCATTGAGAGCTCAAGCAGACAAAAAAAGCTATCAATTTAGAATGAAGAAAGTTTTAGAGGAACAAGAAAATCTAAAAATAAGGCAAATTGAAGTAACCGAACTTAATGTTGAGAATGGAAATATAACGGGTGTAGTTACTAAAAATGGAGCTATTTTTAATTGCAAGGCGGTAATACTTGCAACTGGTACATATTTAAAAGGAAAAATTATAATTGGTGAAGTATCATATAGTGGTGGTCCTAATGGACTATTTCCAGCAAATGACTTATCGCAATCATTATTAAATTTAGGAGTTTCTTTGAGAAGATTCAAAACCGGCACTCCAGCTAGGATAAATAGAAGATCTGTGGACTTTTCTAAGATGATAGAACAAAATGGGGATGATAATATAGTGCCTTTTTCATTTATGAGTGAAAATATTGAAAGGGAACAAGTATCTTGCTATTTGACTTATACAAATGATGAAACACGTAAAATAATTAGAGATAATATAGATAGATCTCCAATTTATAATGGAAGCATAAAAGGGGTTGGTCCTAGGTATTGTCCGTCTATAGAAGACAAAATAATGAGATTTCCAGATAAGCCACAGCATCAGATATTTATTGAGCCTGAGGGGCTTGATACGCTTGAAATGTATGTAGGTGGGTTCTCATCATCATTGCCGGAAGAAGTTCAAATTAAAATGCTTAAAACTTTACCAGGGCTTGAGAATGTTGAAATGATGAGAACTGCATATGCAATTGAGTATGATTCAATTGATCCTACTCAATTAAAACCAACATTAGAATTTAAGAATATTGAAGGATTATATGGTGCAGGTCAACTTAATGGAAGCTCAGGATATGAAGAAGCTGGAGCACAAGGGTTAATTGCAGGTATAAATGCAGCATTAAAAATTAAAAAACAAGAGCCCTTAATATTAACTCGATCTGATGCTTATATAGGAGTTCTTATAGATGATTTGGTTACCAAGGGCACCAATGAACCTTATAGGATGATGACTTCTAGAGCAGAATATAGATTATTATTGAGGCAGGATAATGCAGATTTTAGATTAACGGATATAGGGCATAGAGTTGGATTAGTTACAGAGAAAAGGTATGATAAGTTTATAAAGAGAAAACAAAATATTGAAAATGAATTAGAAAGATTAAAGAATTTGAAGATAACCAATAAAAAAGAAATAAATGAATTTTTAATATCGTTAAATTCAGCTGAATTAAGAAAACCAATTACTTTCTATGAATTATTGCAAAGACCTGAGTTAGACTATTTCGATCTGAAGCAACTAGATACAGATAGGCCTGAATTGCCTTATGACGTTGGAGAGCAAATTAATATATTAACAAAATATGAAGGATATATACAAAGTCAGCTTGAGCAAGTTGCTCAATTTAAGAAGTTCGAGAAGAAATTGTTACCAAAGGATATTGATTATGGTGATATTAAAGGGCTAAGAACTGAAGCTATGCAAAAGCTAAATAACATTAGACCAATAAGTATGGGGCAAGCAACACGTATTTCGGGAGTATCTCCAGCAGATATTTCAGTATTACTTATTTATCTTGAACATCATTATAATAAATAATTTTAATTATTAGTGGAGGAATTATGGAGTTTTATGATTTAATGTCTAGATCGGCAGAAGATGTTGGTTTACAATTATCCAAAGAACAGTATGAAAAATTTATTGATTATATGAAGCTTCTTCAAGAATGGAATGAAAAGATTAATTTGACGGCTATAGTTGAGGATGAAGAAATAATCAAAAAGCATTTTATTGATTCAATAAAAGCATTTAAAAGACAAGAGTTTAAAAGTGCTAGCAATTTAATAGATGTTGGCACAGGAGCAGGTTTTCCGGGTTTACCGATTGCAATAATGAGATCTGATTTGAATGTTACGCTATTAGATTCATTGAACAAAAGAGTGAATTTTTTAAACACTGTTATTAATAGGATTGGAACATCTAATGTAGCAACTATACATTCTAGAGCGGAAGATGGAGCAAAAGATATTAATTTGAGAGAAAATTTTGACATTGCGACATCTAGAGCTGTTGCAAATATGAGTGTATTATCTGAATTATGCTTACCATATGTAAAAATTGGAGGAAATTTTATTGCATTAAAGGGCCCATCGGTTGATCAAGAAATCGTAGAAAGTACAAATGCTATAAAGATTCTCGGAGGAGAATTGTTAGAAGTTTGTGAGATTAGCATTGAAGATACGGAATTAAAACATAATTTAGTTGTTGTAAAAAAGATAGCTAAATGTCCTAAGGGATATCCAAGAAAAGCAGGATTAATAAGTAAGAATCCAATTAAATAGAGATAATATATAAAACAATCGAAATTTGATTATTTAAGTAGATATATGATAAAATATTAAAGTAGGAACAAAATAGATAAAATAGGATATTAAGGTAAAATATGTATATAGTATTTTAATAAGGGATGGGTTGGGAACATGAATAATGAAATAGTAAAGATAAGCATAAATAAAGTCATTCCAAATATTTATCAACCTCGTAAATATTTTAATGAAGAAGCTATAGAAGAATTATCACAATCAATTAGAGAACATGGAATAATTCAACCAATTACTGTAAGAAAACGTGGTGAGGTTTTTGAATTAGTAGCGGGAGAGAGAAGACTTAGAGCAGCTAAATTAGCTGATTTAGAGACGATTCCTTGCAATATTATAGATATAACAGATTCTGAATCCGCTCAGATAGCTTTACTCGAAAATCTTCAAAGAGAGGATTTAAATTACATAGAAGAAGCAGAAGCGTACTATAATTTGATAAGTGATCATAATTTTACACAAGATGAATTAGCAAGAAAGATGGGAAAGAAGCAATCAACGATTGCTAATAAGTTAAGGTTGTTAAAGTTAAGTGACGAAGTCAGAGAATTATGTTTAAAGAATAAATTAACGGAAAGACATGCAAGAGCATTGCTAACAGTTCCGAATGAAGAATTGCAGTTAAAAATTGTTCAAAAGGTAATAAAAGATGGATTAAATGTTAAGAAAACAGAAGAATTGATTAACAAAGAATTACTTAAATTAACTGGAGAAGAATTAAAAAATAAGAATAAAAAAAATATAAGAGGTGTATTACCTGCTAAACTATATGTTAATACTATAAAACAAGTTTTGCAGAAATTTGATATTCCAGCTGAATATACATATAAAGATGATGATGAATTTATAGAGGTGGTAGTAAAAATACCAAAAACAAAAAAATAAAGAATAGGATAAATAATTGAGAGTTAAGGTTTTATCAAGTATTACCTTAACTTTAATTATATATTAATGATATAATTATAAAGATTAGTATTATTAATATTATGTTGGTGAATAAAAAATTAATCAAGAATAGTTTATGATATAAGATAATTTTATTAAGAGTCATCGTTTTTTAGAACATAATTCTTTTATTATAATGGAAAAGTATATATAATATTAATATGGAAAGGGGGGACGCTCTTTTAGGGCTGTACTATGAAAGTAATTTGTATTTTTAATCAAAAAGGTGGCGTTGGAAAAACAACTACTAATATAAATTTATGTGCGTATTTAGCAATGGAAGGTTATAGGGTTTTAACTATAGATATAGATCCTCAAGGAAATACTACAAGTGGATTAGGATTGGATAAAAGTAATTTGGATTTATCTATTTATGATGTGTTAATTTCTGATACAACCATGAAAGAATCTATAGTAAGAAGCGATTTAGTCCAGAATTTGTACATATCTCCGTCAACGATGGAACTTGCTGGAGCAGAGGTAGAACTTATAAATAGAAGTGATAGAGAAAATATAATGAAAAATAAATTAAAGGAAGTTGAATCAGAATATGACTATGTATTTATAGACTGTCCACCATCTTTAGGGGTATTAACAATAAATGCATTGACATGTGCAGATTCAGTACTAATACCAATACAATGTGAATTCTATGCATTGGAGGGAGTTAGTCAATTAATCAATACTATACAATTAGTAAAAAAATCGCTTAATAGAAGGTTAGAAATTGAAGGTGTAGTAATGACAATGTTTGATTATAGGACAAATCTTAGCAATGAAGTTTTGAAGGAAGTAAAAAAATATTTTAAGGATAAGGTATATCAAACAACAATTTCGAGAAATGTAAGGCTCGCAGAGGCACCAAGCTTTGGACTTCCTATAATGCTATATGATGAAAAGTGCAAGGGTGCTGAAGCGTATGTAAAATTAACTAAAGAGTTTTTAGAGAGACAGTAGGTGAGAGAATGGCAAAGAAATTCACTTTAGGAAAGGGATTAAGTGCACTTATACCGGAAGAATCAGATAATAATAATACACAAGAAAACAGTAGTTTTCTTATTCCTATAAACAAAATTAAAAGTGATGAGGATCAGCCAAGAAAATTATTTGACTCAGAAAAAATAGCTGAATTAGCAGAATCAATTAGAACTCATGGTGTTATTCAACCTTTAATTTTACGGGAGATTACAAAGGATAAATACATTATAGTTGCAGGGGAGCGGAGATGGAGAGCAGCTAAGATGGTTGGATTAAAAGAAGTACCGGCGATAATAATGGAATTGAGTGATAAAGATATATTAGAAATTTCATTAATAGAGAATATTCAACGTCAAGACTTAAATCCAATAGAAGAAGCTTTAGCATATAGAAAATTATTAAATGATTTCAAAATCACACAAGAAGAATTAAGCAAAAGAATAGGGAAATCAAGAGTGGCTATTGCTAATACAATGAGATTGACAAATCTTGATGAACGTGTTCAACAATACATAATTGAGAGCATTATTACAGAAGGACATGGAAGAGTGCTTCTGTCCATAAGTGATAAACAAAAACAGTATGAACTAGCTCAACAAGTAATTGATGAAAAATTATCTGTAAGGGAATTAGAGCGATTAATAAAGAAAATTAATGATGATACTGAAAGAGAAAAAAACAATGAAAATATAGGAGAAGTGAATCCGTATTATAAGGAAATTAAGAATCAGCTTCAGAACTATTTTGGAACAAAAGTGAATATTTTAAATAAGAAAAATAAGGGAAAGATAGAAATCGAGTATTATTCAGAAGAAGATCTTCAAAGAATACTAGACATTATTAATATGTAATGTTTCACGTGAAACAATTATGAAAGGAATGACATAAAATTGGATATGCTAATTAGTGCAATGAATGATGTAATACCATATTTATTAATTGGAATGATAATAATAATTATATTATTATTTATAATGGTGGTAGTCTTATTTAAAGCAGTTGGAAAAGTAGAAAGTAGATACAGAAAATTAATGAAAGGTACTACTAATAATAATCTAGAAGAAATGCTGCTGGAAAGATTGGACAGTATTGAAGATGCTAAAGAAAGGTCTGATAAGGCGTTAGAAGAATGCAAGAGATTAGAAGTCAAGATGAAAGATTGTATTCAAAAGGTAGCGATTATGAGATATAAGGCATTTGAGAATGTTGGGAGTGACTTAAGCTTTTCAATTGCAATGCTAGATGATAGGAATGATGGAGTTATCTTAACCGGTATATATGGAAGACAAGAAAGTACAACTTATGCAAAACCAATTGATAAAGGAATATCAAGATATGATCTTTCAGAGGAAGAATTATACGTTTTGAATGAAGCATCTAATAAGGATAATAAATAATTAGTAGAATAATTTGTATTTTATTTAAGTAGAGCACCAAATAATTTTTGATGCTCTCTTTTATGTGTGCTCAGAATAGGCACGTGTTAATCGTTAAGAATCAATAATGGGGGATGATAGTGTCAACTATTAGATTAAGACAAGGATATCCATAGCTAGGTAGAATCTTAAGGAAGTTACCGGAAAAGCCTTGGTCTGAGAGGTAGACAAATAACATTCGAGGCTCAATTCTGTGGATAAAATTTTCAGAAAAAGTAAAGTCTAATAACTATCTAAAATAGAAAGGGTGGATATGGCAGTATATGGTTTTACTTGGCGAAGTCTAATAAATAGGTACTAAATGAATTAAATTTCTAGGTACAATTTATATATATTGATGTATAACTGGATTTGTCAGAAGTCATAGTAACTTCGCTAAGCGCGATAACTGGCGAAGCAATGAACATTAGGAGGTCTACAACTTTGGATAAATCAAAGAAATTACAAAGAAAGCAGAAAACTCAATATAGAGACTGAGTTGCGGAAGTAGAAGTGGAACTTCAAGGTAAATCAAGGGCGCTGAGCAATTCCATGGTTTCGCCAAATGGGAAAAACGTAAACAATGAAGCAATTTAGACTAATAGATTACTTGAAGAAGTTCTAGAAAGAAACCATATGCTTTTAGCACTTAAAAGAGTAATTAGTAATAAAGGTGGCAACAGTGTTGATGGAATGAAGAAAGATGAACTTCGTGATAATATAAAGAGACACTGGGAAAATATTAGGGCTAAACTACTAGAAAGTAAATATAACCCGTCACCATAAGAAGAAAAGAAGCATCTAAACTTTATAATTTTGTTAGAAAAGGAAATATCGATGAGCTATTAAATGAGGAGAATGAAGAATATAAAGTTAAGAGATTACGTAAACAAAGAATAATAGGAAGTTTTGAAAAAACTCTTGTTATGCGATAAATTATAACTCAAAAGTTTTTATGGGAAATCTAGTATAAGGATATATGATATAAGAGAAATGAGTAAAAGAAAGGATATATTTTATATGAATCTAAAATGATAAAGTATATAGAAAAGGTTTATGAGTATCATTATTATAAATGTAATTACAGTGAATTTATTCCTGAGAACATCGCAGATGATTTTAATGTATGCTGGAGGATAGTAGGCTCATACTAGATTAATGAAGATGAATATTTTACATTTTTAAATTTATAAGAATTATAGTACCAGATAGAGAATTTTTTATAAATTAAAAAACATTGATATCAGGTTATTAGCAAAATATGAAGTGATTTTAAAGTTATATAATCAACAAAAAATATATATTTAATAAAAGAAAATACGATTTTTAGTATAAGTAAATCATATATTAGACAAATTGCTAGATGAAAATGTTCCTACGTAATTAGGAGCAAGAGTTGAGATAAGTTATGTTGATGGTTATGTAAGAATGAAAAAGTTATACTAGGATTCTTACAATGAATGCCCAAATTTAATACCTATGAAAAGGCTTATAAATCAAGAAATGGAATTTATCCCGAAAGAGTATTAGCTTAGCCGGTAAAATATATAGAAATAGAAAAAAACAAGTTATTTAAAGAAAATGGAATTAGCATTACTGGATCTGCTTAGGCAGAACAAAAGAAAAGGAATTAGAATTAAAGTTAAAAGAAATAAAGTTGAAGAAAAATTTTGCACTGTAAAATTAGACATATTGTAGCTAAATATATGCGGATTTTAAAGAAACTACTAAGTGTGTTACCTATTAAGGAGTTTTTTATAATAATATTTGATAAAAATTTAGGGGCTATTCTATACTGCTTTTGTATTCCATATTTAGAAATATGTTTATTAATTAAAAAGGAAATAGAGATTGTTTCACGTGAAACAATCTCTATTAAAAAATAAGGTGAAAAGTTAATTATATTGGTATATTATATAAATTTAAAATGAATTAGAAGTATAGGAGTGAGTTATTTAAGGAAGCTAAGAATTAAAAGTAATTACAATTGAATATTTACAGAAGTACTAGGTTTATTTAAGCTTTTTAAGATAAAATAGTAAATGCCTTTAGAAATTGAATCAGCGAGATTCATAACAGTATATAATCTAGTGTTTTGCAAAACTAGAAAATCAAAACCTCCAGATACATTTACGATGCCAGTTATACTCATTTCCCCAACTGCAGGAAGTTTCTTATTTAAAGCTAAACCGGGAAAGAGAGGCTTTTTCTGTATAAAAATCTTACCTATATTATTTATAGATCCCAAGCAAGAATCGATTGCTATGATATATGGATTCCTAAAGATAAAATTTATCTCATTTAATTTACTAATTATATTTTTTGCATGTATTGGATCTTCGAGTGTTCCAAATATATGTATATTATTTTTAGAAAAATATTTTAATTTATGTCCAACTAATGGGCCTAATGAATCGCCAGTAGACCTATCACTTCCAATACATATAAAGATAATTGGTCTCTCTTCATTAATTATTGGTTGTAATTCAGTCACTAAGTAATCCTTAATTTTGATATAAGAAGCTAGTGAAGATGAGTTTACGGAAAAACTTTGACACATAATAAAACCTCCTTTTATTAGATTTATTCCCAATAAAAAAAGGTTTTATTCAGTGTTTATAAATAATAATCGATGAATATACACTCAAATTAATGATCTTATGTAATAAGAAAAGCACTATAGAAGTATATATATTAGGGCTATTTTCAAGAACACACTAATATATTTATTAATATACATTTTTTGATATTTTATTTAGAACCATGAGAGTATAATCAACTTCCTCTTTAGTTGTAAAATAACTAAGACTTAACCTAACGGTTCCAGTTGGATAGGTACCTATAGTCTTGTGCGCTAATGGAGCACAATGCAAACCAGATCTAGTCTTAATCCCTTCACATTCTAGATAATATCCTAATTC
This sequence comes from uncultured Clostridium sp., assembly GCA_963524945.1. GTDB lineage: Bacteria > Bacillota > Clostridia > Clostridiales > Clostridiaceae > Clostridium. The sequence goes on along the minus strand of CAURJV010000079.1, from coordinate 3,384 downwards.
AGAAGGATCTAAGGAATTAATATTTATAGAAACACATGAACTTAGCATTTTACCAGATAAGTCACCATAAACAGTCATTCCTTTAGTATTTAATAAACCTTCTAACATATGCTTCACTAAATAATTATTATGCTCATAAATTGTATTTAATCCTACTGAGTTTATGTATTTAATAGCTTCTGACAATCCAACTATACCCGGAAGATTATGAGTTCCAGATTCAAATTTATCAGGTAGAAAGTCAGGTTGCGATAAAGAATATGAAAGACTTCCAGTGCCACCATGTATTAAGCTTGAACAAGAGTCATTAAATTTAGAGTCTAATATAAAACCACCAATTCCTTGTGGACCTAATAAACTTTTATGACCTGTAAAAGCTATTGCATTAGCTCTGATATTTTTCATGCTAATATCTAGAACACCTGCACCCTGAGAAGAGTCGACAATGAAAAAAATGTTGTTTTCATCACATATTTTACCGATATTAGATAAATTCTGAATTGAACCTGTAACGTTAGATACCTGAGTCATTACAACTAATTTTGTTTTGCTAGTAATTTTATCTTTTAAATCACTGGCTTTGATAAAACCTTCAGAATTTGCATTTATTATATCTAAGTGAATTTTAAGACTTTCCTTGCAAAAGAATAATGGTCTAATAACGGAATTATGCTCCATCGAAGAAGTTATTACATGATCTCCGGGCTTCAAAATTCCCTTAATTAATATATTTAAAGATGTAGTAACATTATTTGTGAAAATAACATTGCTTGGAGAATCATAGTCAAAAAAATTACAAATCACTTCTCTTGCATCATAAAGATATCTATTGCTTTGGATAGAGTTGCTATAATTTCCCCGACCAGCATTACCGCCTATATTAAGCATATAGTTACACATAGCATTAATAACTTGCTTTGGTTTAGGAAAAGTTGTTGATGAGTTATCTAAATAAACTTCCATATTAAGTATTCACCTCTAAAAAAATAATTTATAAAAGCCCCAAATAATAAATATTATACCCAAAGCAAAGAGGAAGTAGTCCAATATTTTTGTTGTGCCATTGACCAAATCAGGCTTGAATTTCTTAAAACCTTTACTTACTAAAATGTTAAGAAAGCAAAACCAAGTTATACTTCCAATTATCATTGATGAGATTGAAAATATAAAATATATTCTTCCATGATGTCTCCAAACATTAAATATGGTTCCACTTAATGCAATCCATAATGATGGAGTGGTTGGATTGAGAAAGGTTATCAGGAATCCGGTTAGAAACCCATTTGATGAAGTCCTATAAATTGGCTTTTCCAAGTTAAATTCTGCCTTTTTATGTGCAAATGATATTTTATTAGATAGAATTAAAACAATACCAGATACTATCCAAAATAGACTATGAAACTTAGGGTTTCTGGTAAGTATTGTAAAAAGTCCTAAGTTTATAATTACTATATATGTTATATCTGCAGAAACAGCACCAAGCGATACTTTAAATCCTTCTCTAAAACCTTTTGATATTGAACGACTAACAGACTCAAGACCTGAAGGACCTAAAGGTATAGAGGCAACAAAACCTGTAAAAAAACCAATTAATATAGCTTTTAATATGTTAAATACTGAAAACATTATATTCTCCTTTTTATTGCATTTCTATATAATTATAAAATAAAAAGATATTTATTTCACTAAATTTATGAAGTTTTTATCTGAATGTATTCTTAACCTTTATAAAATGAGAAAAATATATATAATATTAATATAAGTTATAATAAAGATAGTACAGGTGGTGTAAATATGAATTATTATATAATAGTATTCAAAAATACATATGATGCAATGTCAGCAGAAAAAAGATTAAAAGAATTAGATTTAGCATTTAGAATAATGCCAACACCTACATCCATAACAATGAGTTGTGGCATATGTGTGAGGATTGATAAAAAGGTAGATATAGAGAGGGTAATAAATAGCGATTTAATAGAATACAAAAATATATACTATAGAAATGATGGAGGATATGTCTTAATCAGTAAATAGGAAGGGGGATTATAATTGTATGGTAATTACTTAATAGAATTAGAAGAAGATTTTCAATTTTTAAAAGAATTGAAATCAAATATTAATAGTACACTAGTAGATATAATAAGTGTTAAATCAATCGAACTAATAATAAATAAAGCATTTAAAATAGCAGTTGTAATTATTATAATGTATTTTTCTATAAAAATAGGAAAGCATTTAATAAAAAAGTTTGTTGAGAAGCAAATTGAAAGTAATGCAGTTATTTCTTTGGATTCTCAAAGAGCAAAAACTTTAGGGGAAGTTTTGAAAAGTGTTTTAAAATATGTAGTATATTTCATGGGAATAACAGCAATAGTATCAATTTTATTTGGCGGTATGTCTTTTACGTTTGCGAGTATAGGGGGAATTGCAGTTGGTCTTGGTGCGCAAAGTCTAATAAAAGATCTAATTAATGGATTTTTTATTTTATTTGAAAATCAATTTGGAGTAGGAGATCATGTAACAATAGGCAGTTTTAACGGAATTGTTAAAAGTATAGGAATTAGAGCTACCGTGATTAAAGATTTTACAGGGGATATACATTCAATTCCAAATGGATCAATAGGTGGAGTTACAAATCATTCACGGAATGATATTAGGTTCATGGTAGATATAGATATATCTCCACAAGAAGATATTAAAAAGGTAATTGACGTCATAAGAACTGCTTGTGATGATTTTAAGAGCAAAAACGAAGAATATATAGGCGGATCACTAGAAATAACTGGAGTTATAGCACTTGAAGTATCAAAGGTTACAATAAGAGTAGTAGGTAATGCAAAGCCACTAATGCAATGGAAAATGGAAAGAGAGCTTAGAATGGTAATAAAGTTAGCTTTAGATAAAAATAGAATAGATGTATCCTTAGATGAGAAACAACTAGATAATGAAAATATAGAGAAGGATGGGGAGTAATGGTAGAGAACTTTAATCTCGGAGATGTGGTTGAAATGAAGAAGCAACATCCATGTGGATCAAATCAGTTTGAAATAATAAGGGTAGGGGCTGATATAAAAATAAAATGTACTGGCTGCGGTAGAATAGTAATGATTCCAAGAGGAAAATTTAAAAAGGAAGCAAAAAGAATAGTAATTGCTGCAGAAAGTTAGCAAAATAACTTGATTCTTTCTTTTCTAAATGGTATAATCATTAATTGTAATCCCTGCTATGCAAAGCATAGCCGTTAGTCCGAGGGGAGGAGGTGAAATTGATGAGAAAATACGAAACTATATTTATATTAAACCCATCATTCGATGAAGAAACTGTAAAAGCTAACATCGAAAAGTTTAAGGGTGTTATAGAAAATGGTGGAGGAACAGTAGA
>CAURJV010000078.1:0-26105 GCA_963524945.1 uncultured Clostridium sp. | reverse complement strand
TCAATACCCTTTTATACCATAGTTGAAAGATGGAAACCCACCATCTTTCTTTTTTTATAAAATTATTTAATTAATCTAATCTTATTATTGCTTTAGTTATATAATTATTTACTGTTCATAATTTTTTATATACGAAAACGCTTCTTTTAATTTCTGATTCCTTAAATTATCTAAAAAAAATCAATGATTAAAATTTCACTTTTAAAATAAGGTAAAAAGAAAAACTCCGAATTAATCGAAGCTTATATTCTAGCTGGAAATACCAATTGTACAGTCTTTGTTAATACATCTGAATAACTATAAGTCACGGTCCTTTGGGTGTCATTTTTTAATCTTATAACAAAAATACTTGGGTATACACTTTCAATTATACCATCATTAACTAAAATCTTTTTCCTTCCACCATTAGCTTTTAGAGTCACTTTTTGACCTACGTGTCTCTCTATATCGTTTTTAATGGAAGCAATAGTTTTAACTTTTTCCATGTAAACACCCTCTTTCATACTAATTATATAACAAAACCACAAATTAGTCAAGTAAAATAAATATTTTATCATTTATAGCACTACATTGTCAATGTAAACATTTTTCCAATTATATATGTTTTTAAGCTATTTTATTATATTATCTGCTTTTTCTTAATTATTATTCCCCTTATCATAAAATTTAATTCCATAACACTTTATAGTCTATAAATAACTCAAGTCTTATTGTTTATCTCATATAAAGTTGACATTACCCTTCTAAAATTCATTCTTAACCATATCAAATTCTATTTTCAAAATTATATATTTGTTTCTTGTATTTTTAAACTTCTATACTTATTTAACTTTATCGTAAAAACAATTATTATATGATATCGATATATTTAAAGTGTGAATCTTATGAGTGAATAAATATTAGAAAAATCTGAAGAAAGAGTAAGCTACCATGATTCAGTTGAAGAAACACTCAAACTGACCATGCAGAATAAGTGAAAGAACTTGCTAAGAAAAAGGGGCTTGTGGCATAGCCTGAGTTGCTACAAGCACTATTGCTGTCTTAAACTGCTCTACTCCTGCAATAGATATGTATGCTGAAAAATATCAAATAACTTTAGCAGATGTAAGTACAATAATTGCTTTACCTTAAGTTAAACATAAAATACCTTATGAGTCTTCAGAAATTGATAAAATATCTGACAAATTAAAGAAGTTTATAGACTAGATATAAAAAATACTCTTTTAATCACACATGTATTAAAAGAGTATAAATACTTATTTTTTATTTTTCATTAATTAATTTTTCAATTTGATCAGCAATCTTTTCCGGTTCATAAGTTGGTGCAAATCTAGCTATTACTTTTCCTTCTTTCGATACAAGGAATTTTGTAAAATTCCACTTAATATCATCTCCACTTGTATTGAAACCTTTCCCTGATAGAAGATTATACAATCCCTTTGACGCATCATCTTCACTTGCAACAGGAGCCTCTTTCTTTAAGAAAGCATATAAAGGATCACTATTTTCTCCATTTACATCAATCTTAGCAAATGTTTTAAAAGTTGTTCCGTATGTTAATTTACAAAAATTTGATATCTCTTCATTAGTTCCCGGTGCTTGCTCAAAAAATTGATTTGATGGAAAATCTAATATTTCAAACCCATTGTCTTTATATTTATCATAAAGCTTTTGAAGCCCTTCGTATTGTGGTGTGAATCCACATCCTGTAGCTGTATTTACAATTAATAATACTTTCCCTTTGTAAGTATCCATAGAAACCAAATTTCCGTTTATATCTTTTACCGAATAATCATATATCATTTTACTTCTCTCCTTATCATATTATATATAAAACTAAGTGAACAAACTATATTTTTACAAATTGTATTTTATAAAATTTAATTTATTAAAATCATTATATATTCTATTATTATTTTTGTCAATTGTAAATATTATATTCATTAATTATAAACAAAAGCTCCAATACTCTTATCAATTGTTTAGAAGTATTAGAGCTTTTAATTATTTACTTTATTTAATTACTATCTAAATTGCTTATTAAATATAAGGCGATTTAGGATATCCTTCTCTATATTTTCCCCTAGTTTGCAATCCTCCAACCCCTTTTATTCCTGTTATGGTATTTTCAATTACATCTGTTATTGAAACTACCTTATCTATTCTAGTATAAGCAATCTTTTCGCACACAAATACAGGATCAAGACAATGAATTAAAACTCGATTCGGACTCGAAGCAAAGTTTGCACCTACATCTAATATTCTTTCATAGCAGCTTTGACAAGCCCCTGCAAATATTACTAATTCATCATAACTAGAATTGTAGTTTCTTAAATTTTTGACTGATTCTAGATAGTATTTTGAATTTCTATAGTTATCTAAATTCAAATAATCCCTTGGTTCTCTTAAAACACTATCATGTCCAGTTAAAACTACTATATCCGGTTTTACTTCTTTTACTAAGTCTACTATTACTTCTGGTTGATCTTTTTCCGCTATTGCTCTACCTACTGCATCCAAAGATAACTGCTTATATACCTTTAAACAAGTTTCCATGTACTCACTATCCCCATCTACATGAAGAATCTTCCCAGGTCTTCCAAACATTAATTCATTCTTCGTCTTTATCTTAGGAGACTTTTCAACTTTATCCCTAAGATCGCCTCGAAGTATCATAGCTTTCTTTATGGCCTCATTAACTCTTCTATTTAATATTTTATCCTGAGATCCACTATCTTCTTCAGCCATTTCAAGATCTTCTAAACTTGCATCTGCTATTATTCTTATATTAATTCCTTTTAGAATTATATTATACTTTCCGCCACTATCTTTAATATCAATTATTTTAAAAGTAATATCTTTATTGTAAGATTTTCTAACAACTATATCTCCTATTTCCATTACTTTCTCCTAATATATTCTTTCACATTATAATATGGTAAAGATTATTAAAGGTTTCTAAATTAATATAAGAATGCTTTTATTCTAGTTAAGCAATTAAAAAAATAAATGAACTACCACGAAATAATTTTTAATTATTTCGGTAGTTCATATTATTATGTTTATTATATTTTATATTCATTCTTAAATTTTTCTAAAAAGTTCAGGTATTTCTCTTGCTCATGTATTATTGATTCTAACTTACCCGCAAATGTATTTTGTCCCCAATTAACTTCATTATAATAATATCTATTTGCAAGCCTCCAATACCTTTGTGGAAATTGAAGATATGCATATAATACCTTATATTCCTCTGGTTTTAATGTTGATACCGAATCATAAGATTCTATAATAGCTGTTGCAAATTCCAAATTCCACTCAACCCTCTTTAGGACCTTTATCATAAAATTACTTATATCAAAGGTTCTAACTTCTCTTTTGCAGTAATCAAAATCTATAACATGTACATCCATACTATCACTTAAAATTATATTATGATAAGTAAAATCATGATGACAAAAGCTTTTTTCATTCTCAGCAATTGCACATAACTCATAGTAATCCGATTCATTTAAGGTTATTAATGATTTCTTTCCAATCTCCTTATAAAAATCCATGGATTGTAAATAAAGCATATCAAAATCACTTTTTATACTTTTTTTCCTTACCATATCTCTCATTTTATCCAAAGATTTAATTCTTTTTTCTATTAAATGAGGCCATCTGCCAAGATCACTTTTTAACTTAGAATTCTCAGGCGGATCATAACCTTTAGATGCTTCATGGAGATTAGCCAAGGTTTTTGCTGCTATTTTTACTTCATCTATATTATGAAAGTCACATTCCCTTCCTTCTAACCATTCCGACAAAGTATATAAGTCTTCATTAACCAATGCATAAGGCTCTCCATTTATGTTTAAATAGTATTTATCTAAATTATTAAAACCATTTTTTCTTAAGTGCTCTTTAGCACCATACACGAACAATAACTTTTGGGGTCCATAATTTATTTTTTTCAAACATCTTTCGCCTTTATCTGTTTTAAGATAGTATACGCCTTTATTTGCCTTAATTTTTTCTATCTTTATATTGAATTGTCTTTCAATTTCAAATTCCCTCATCATACTTCTCACCTCCTGTATATTTATATGAGGATATCATTTCTTTTATTAACATTTTTTATATTCTTTTAATATAATAGATTAAGACAAATGCTATGAAAGGGTTTAATAATGAAAATAGGAATAGATGGCAGAGCTGCAAAGTGGTATCGAGGCACTGGTATAGGTACCTATACTCATCAGTTAATATCAAGTCTCAACAATGTTGATAGTTATAATAACTATTTAATTTTCACACCACAATGCGACTTTATAACCGATTTAAAGAATAATTTTAAAACAGAACTTATAGAATCAATACCTTCTAATAGTTTTTGGGATGATATAAATGTTCCCAATATATTAAATAATGCAGACATAGAGCTTTACCATGTCCCACAAAACGGGGTTGGTCTATCAGAAAATATTGAATGCAAAAAAGTTATTACTCTACATGATATAATTCCATTAAAAATGCCTGAAACTGTTAGTGATAGATATTTGAAAATATTTAATAATGAATTACCTAAAATTTTAGATAATTGTGATGGAATAATTACTGTATCTAATTACTCTAAAAGCGATATTGCTAAGGAATTTAACTTTCCTGCCGAAAAGATTTATGTTACTCCATTAGCCGCTGAAGATATTTACAGACCTATGAGTAAATGTAGATCTAAAGATTTTATCACTGAAAAATATGGGATAAAAGAAGACTTTGTACTTTACGTTGGAGGATTTAGTCCAAGAAAGAATATTATAGGTTTAATAGAAGCCTATTCTAAACTCCCAAGTAAATTAAAAGAAACTTTCAAGCTGGTTATTACTGGTAGGAAGGGGCCTTCTTATATTAAATATAAAAATAGAGCCGAGGATCTAAATATCTCTAATAACGTGATTTTTACTGATTTTATTCCTATTGAAGATATGCCATTATTTTATAATGCCGCAGAAGTCCTCGTATATCCTTCTTTTTATGAAGGATTCGGTCTTCCTCCTATCGAAGCTATGGCCTGCGGGACCCCTGTAATAGCTTCCAATGTTACGTCGTTACCTGAAGTATGTCATGAATCAGCGCTTTTCATAGATCCTAATGATATTGATTCACTGTCATATGACATAGAAAGAGTTTTAAGCAATAGCCTATTAAGGTTAACTATGGTCAAAAAAAGCCTAACACGAAGTAAAAACTTTTCTTGGAATAAGACAGCGTTAGATACAATATATGCCTATGAAGCTATAATAAATTCGTAAAATAATGCGCTAACTATATAAAACAAAATTCATATTTTATAAAACGAGTAAAATTCCTTCATAGTTTTTGTAATTAGTTACCTTATAAATAATCTATAATACAACAGTTTCACCAGATTAACTTCTATAAAATTATTAATATAGAGGCAAGAAAATCCTTTATGATTTTCTTGCCTCTATAAATTTTTAATATTTTTTAATTAATAAAAAAACAATACCCTATTTACTAGATAAAATATTGACTTAATCAGAATTAATATATAATTAAGTTCAACTCATATTTAAATTACTTCTCTTTCTTAAAACCTATAGAAAATTTATTTTTTAAGACTTTTAAAAACTCATATCTAAAGTCCTCATTGCTCAACTTTCCTTCAAATCTGCTTAAATATACTTCATATTCCCAGTTCTTTCTCTTATGATAATAATCTCTTGATATTGTATAAAAATCTTTAGGGAACTTTATAAGTATATACAAGAGTTCTTTTTCTTCTTTTTTTAAAATGGACACATTCTCATATCCATTAATACAAGTTGACATCTTATCCACATCGAATGCGGCATTCTTTATACACTTTAAAATAAAATTCCATATATCCATTACTCTTAAATCTATAGTCATAAAATCAAAATCTATTATATTTATTTCATTATTTTTGGTTAAGAAATTATGATAAGCTAAATCATTATGACACAAACGAATAGTATCTCCATCCTGTCTTAGGTTATCATATGAGCTTTTTTCAAGGTCATTTTGAACCTCTTTAATTTCATTTAAATACTTATCTACATTGTTTACAAATAATTTATCAAATTCATTTTTATATTTGTACGTATCTACTAAGCTCTTCATCCAAATTAAATCATCATATGCTTCTTTAATTTTATCTTTCAAAGATATATCTAAAAAATCTTTTTTGTATTTATCCTTCAAATATTCTCTTAATCCTTTTGAAGCTTTATGCATTAAAGCTATATTTTCTGCACAAAGATCAATTTCTACTGGATTAGAAAATGATGCTTCTCTTCCATTCAATATATCCATAACAATATAAATTTGTCCATTCCATTCTTTATAACATAAATCATCTTTGAACCTTTTATATGTTATTACATGTTCATAACTCTTTTTTACATAGTCTAAAGAATCACTTATTAAATTAACTCTATCTACATCATAATTTACTCTTTTCAATATTTTATTTCCTTCATCTGTATATACCAAAAATACTTTTCTAAGTGGAACAATGTCGTTTACTTTTATTCCTAGTTCTTCGAAGAACTTTAGGCTCAAATCATAATCGCATAAATAATTTTTTTCTGAATACTTAGTTCTATTCATATTCTTCCTCCTAACAACTAAGCTTTAGGTATAAACAATAACTACCTTTGGTTACCTATATGATAAAATTTTTACTTTCATACTTTAAACTTTTCTTCAATCCATTTAATAATTGTTCGTCATTCCTTGCTTTCCTACTACCCTTACATTCCTCATTTTGTATATTATAAATTTCTCTTGTATTATCCTTTCTACTATCTCTATACCTCTCCCAAAACTTTAAAAAATCCTTTGGATAACTGCAAAGCCCTCTTAAATAATCAAAGCTGTTAAATGATAGGTGTGATCCATGTACAAATAACTTTATTAGTTCTTCCTCATCTATATTAATTTCCTTTCTTTGTAGTTTCTTAATATAATTATATAAGTCTTCTTCTACCAAGTTATATGTCATACCTTTTATTGTACACACTTCTATTTTTTCATTATTTTTTCTTAAATTACTTTTATCAACTTTACCAAGGCAGATTTCTTCTCTATTCATACTACGTCTTATAACTCCAAAGTAGTCATGTTCATAAATATAATTTATAGCCTTATTAGCTTTTTCCAACATTATTTTTCCGTTTGATAATATGATATTCTCTATCTCATTTGTACATGTTTTACTAGATACATATGAATAATTCTTTTGTAGTTTTCTTATCTGCACTTTATAAGATTCCACTTCTCTGCCTATTGTGCTTTTAATTTTGCTTAGCCCTGTTAGATTACCGCCTAATAGCAATTTATGAAATTCTATAATTAAATCAACTTGAGAAACTATATCATTTCTTTGCATATTTTTATCATAACTAAAACCTTGTCCCATAATAGCTATTCCTTTTTTATTTAAATACTGATTAATCAATAATTCATCCATATTAATTTCCCCCACTAAAATAACTATCAATAAACTTTTCTCTAAATTCACAATCATTTAAGTACTTCTCTAACTTATTGATGAAAAATTCTTCTCCCCATGGTTGCTGTTCCCAATAAACCTGCAACCCTATTTGCCAGAAAGCCTGAGGAAATCTTATAAATTCTCTAATTATAGGTAGCTCTTCTTTTCTTATTTCTATTCTCTCACTATAGGCATTTAAAATTAGATTACATTTGTCGCCTTCCCATTTTCCATCTTTCATTGATCTTATTAATAAAGAAGATACGTCGTGGAGATGTGAATCTAATATGCAGTAATCAAAATCTATAATATTAATATTTTTCTTATTATCTATTAATATATTATGATGAGCATAATCATGATGGCAAAATCCTCTAAAAAAAACTTCCTTCTCCATAATCTTCACATAATTATTTTTTTGAAGACCTGCTATACTTTTTTCTGCTCTGTTTAATTCTTTTTTGATATTCTCCAAATATAATAAATCAAAATCAGATTTATAAGCTTTTTGACTTATTCTATTTTTAAAATCAAGTATTTCTCTTTTTCTTGTTTCAAAAACATCAATCCATGAAAACCATCCAATCCTTGGTTTCATTTCTTTCTCTAATGTAAAACCTTTGCTGCACTCATGCAATTTTGCAAGCTCATTTGATACCATAGCTAATTCTATTGGATTATCATAATTACTTACCCTTGATGGAATCCATTTTGTTAAATAAGCATACTTTCCTTCTATGTTCCCATATTCTTTTTTTTCTTTATTCATAATGAATTCAGGAATATCTCTAAATCCATTTCTTTGTAAATGTTTCATTGCAGATAAAATAAAATAAAAGTGAGAGAATTCATATTTAACTACTTTTAAACAATATCTCTCATCTTTTGTGGTAACTTTATAACTATTTTTTACTTTTTCAATATCCTCTACATCTAAATTATAATTTTCTTCAATATAGCCTTTAATTTTAGGTATCTCCTTATTATTCTCCATTAACTTTTCCTACCAGCTATTATTTATTTTTATTATATGTGCTCAAATAATTTATTGTGATTTATATTCACAAAAATAAAAACAAATAATATTCTATACTATATATGTATTTTATTGAGGTGTTCATATGAAAATTGCCATTGACGCTCGTAGTTCCACTTTACATCAAGGAACTGGAATTGGTACTTATACTAGTAATCTTATATCAGAAGTTCTTTCTTTAGATTCAAATGATAAATTCACTTTATTTTGCTCTGGAAAATTCAACAAGGAATTTAATAAAGAAAATGTTAATATAATTTATTCTTCAGGTAGACATGGCGGTTTTTATGAAAAATGTTATATACCTAATACACTGACCAAGATTCATGCCGATCTATATCATATCCCTCAAAACGGAATAGGATTAGATTTTGATACAAAAATACCAACTATAGTTACAATTCATGATCTAATTCCATATACAATGCCTGAAACTGTTGGTAAAGGATACTTGGAGCGATTTTTAAATAATATGCCAAATATAATCTCTAATTCATCGGGTATTTTAACAGTTTCTGAATACTCTAAAAAAGATATATTGAAGTTCTTTAGTTTTTATCCCGAAGAAAAAATATTTGTAACTCCGCTTGCTGCTAATAATAATTTTAAACCATTAGATAAAAATGAATGTAGGCTATATGTAAAGAACACTTTTAAGGTTGATGATCCCTATATACTATATATAGGTGGATTTAGTTTAAGAAAAAATGCCTTAGGATTAATCAAATCATTTTGTAAAATTTATAAAGACTTGAATAAACCTTATAAGTTATTACTTGGAGGCCCATTAAAAGATGAGGGTGAAAAGTTATTTTCATTTGTTCAAGAAAATAATTTACAAGATAAAGTTGTTTTTTGTGGATATATAGAAGATGATATTCTTCCTGTTCTTTATAGCGGGTGTGATGCATTTGTATACCCTTCCTTCTATGAAGGATTTGGACTTCCTCCACTTGAAGCAATGAGCTGTAAGGCGCCAGTTATAACCTCTTCTATAACTTCTATTCCAGAAGTAACTGGTGATAGTGCAATTTTGATAAATCCATATAATATAGGAGAATTAGAAAAAGCTTTAGTAGATCTTTTGAATAATGAAACTTTAAAAGCTGAGCTTAGTGAAAAAGGCTACCTAAGAAGTCTTAACTTTACTTGGAATAAAACCGCCCAAAATACCTTAAAAGCCTATAAAAGTTTAACAACTTAAATTTTTATAGTTACTCAAATCGTGAATATACAATCAAATTTAAATTCAGAGTGATATTTTAAATACTATTTAAAATTAAATCAGCATTATAAGAAATACTTTAACGTTTTTCTTATAATGCTGATTATTCAAAATTAATAATATGATTTATTATTGTTAACTGTTATTTATTCTAAGTTCTTGTTTTATCTTTATATATTCATCATAATTACTTATGCTTGGAGTTTTTTCTTCTATATTGCTTAATACTACAAGAGGGCTATTCCCAATAAAATTTTTCACAGGTTCTTCAATATCTTTAGTGTTATAAGTATATAGATAACTTGAGAAAAACTTTCCAGCCTTCACATACTTAACAGCCTCCTTATTGTTAGTTATTACATAAGTTATAAACTTTTCAACTAACTTGTCATTCTCGCTGCCTTGATTTAATATTAGCAAATTATCTCCTTCTGATGAAAAAAACTTATTAGCTCCTGGTTTAAGGCTAGGCACATTATTAACGCTCCATTCGCAAGGAACCTCTAGTGCTGCTATTTCCTTCATAGCATTGATAGAAGATATTCTTGCTAAAAATTCCCCTCCACTTTGTAAATTTAAAATATTATTATCCTCTAGTTTTTTTATCATAGCTTGAACTTCTGACTTAACTACATCTATGCTTTTATCACCATCACTTAGTGTTTCCATGGTTAATAAATCCATTAAATCCTCATAATCATGATCAGTTGCATTTATTATAAATATCTTGCCGTTACTTTTTTCATGAATATCCTTTCCAATCCTTATGATATCATCCCACGTGTTCAAACTATCCCTTTCATAACCATAACTCTTTAGCATATCTTCTCTGACATAAAAAGCTAATGGTCTAGATGTTAATGGTATCCCTATAGAATTATCACCATATTTAACTTGAGCCACCCTATACTTAGAAAAATTCTTAGCGTATTCGCTCAAGAGTTTATCATCTTTATTATAGTACTCATGGTCGTCCAATTTTAGTTTATCAAAACTAAATCTGTCTATTTGCGCTATGTTAGAAATTTTTGATTTCGAACTTCCTTCTGAATTATAATTAATTATTTGGTTATAGTTTTCTAACTTCTTTACACTTATTAGAGTCCTATCATTCTCTTTCATAAAATTATTTGCGCACTCAACTAGATAGTCATAGGAATTCTCGCTTACTAAAAGTTCTATATTTCCTCTAACTTGCTGCTCTTTATTCGGTTGAAATAAATTAATACTTACTATTCCCATTAACAAAAGAATTGAAAATATAATAGCATATTTAATTTTATTTTTCATATTTATATACCTCTATTTGATAGAACTTATTTTTTTATGCACTTCTATTAATTCAACTGCCAAATCCTTTAAAACCATTGTCGTCATTAAGTGGTCTTGCGCATGAACTAAAAGCAAGGAAAATTCTATTTTCTCATTTACAGCTTCCCCTTGAATCAAACTTGTTTGAGAATTGTGTGCATATCCTAATTCTTCATCAGCTTTTACTATTAGTTCTTTAGCCCTATCAAAATTACCTTCTTTAGCTAAAGTAATTGCTTCCATAGAAAAAGTTCGTGCTTCCCCGCTGTGCATTATTATGTTTAATATTATTTCCTCCATATATTTATCCCCTTCTCCATTTAGATATCTAAAAGACTAATGAACCAAGATACCTTACCCTTATAATCTTTAATTTTACTACTTTTCTTTAAAGTTTTAAAGAATATTATTTTGATGCAATAAAAACTAGAATTGATAATATTATATTTATCAATTCTAGTTTTAATAATCAGATACATTTAATTTTTATCTAGAAGGATTCTAATTAGATTTTTCTTCTAATACAACTGACAAATCAACAGTTTTCTTATCCCTAATTACCTCTATCTTCATAGTATCACCAGCATTTTTACTTTCCTTTATTGCCTTAAGTTCATCAAATGTCTTAGATTCCTTTCCGTCACATTTAACAATGATATCCCCGATCTTAAGCCCACCTTTTTCAGCAGGTGAATATTCCTCAACAGAAGATACATATATTCCTTCTACCAAATCGTATTTCTTAGCAGTAGCACTATCAAGTTCTCTTATTTGAATTCCTAAATTTAATATAGGCTTTGATAAAGCATCTATCTTATTTTTAACTTCATTTATAGGTATTGCAAACCCTATACCTTCAACCGGTGTTGATGATCCTGATGCATCAGAACCTATCTTCATAGAATTTATTCCTATAACTTGCCCTTTAGCATTTACTAATGGACCTCCACTATTTCCAGGATTAATAGCGGCATCGGTTTGAATTAGATTAACGCTTTCTCCATTTTCTCCTTCTATAGTCCTATTACTACCACTTATAACTCCCTTTGTAAGTGTTTGAGCAAAGTTCTTTGAAAGAGGCGTTCCGATTGCTATAACTTCCGCACCTGGATATATCTGATCAGAATCTCCAAGTTCTGCAACTGCTGGAACCTTGGTTCCATCTTTTAATTTAAGCATTGCAATATCTTTCTTTTGATCGTAATTTACTACTGTTGCACTTACTTCAGTATTATCACTTAAAGTGACTGTAATTTCTTTGGCATTTGCAATTACATGATAATTAGTTAGTATATATCCCTCTTCATTTATAATAAATCCTGATCCCATTCCCTCAACTTCACCGTTTATGAATCCACTATTAGATGAACCTTTCGTTGAAACAATAACAACTGCTGGAGCAACTTTATTAAATGCATCTGCTGCTGACATTGCATCAGGAGTGCTTGCTGTGAAGGATTGTGGAATATAACTTGTTATTTGTTTTGTAGCAGCAACATTATTAGTTTTCATTAATGAGTAAGTAGCCGCACTTCCAACCGCTCCCCCTATCATTGTAAGAACTAAAACTCCTGCAATCTTTCCTAGTATACGCAACCCTCTTCCTTTCTTTCTCTTCGGCTCTACATAACTATTACTATTTTGAAAACAATTTTCCCATGCAACTTGCTGACCTTTATCTACCGGTAATGATTCTACATCAATAAATTTCTCATTATTATCATTATTATTCATGTATTTTCCTCCTATATATCAATTCTCAACTTATATGACTAGTAATTAAACTATACAAATTCGTTCTTATAAAGTATATTAGCATACTTTAAATATCTACTAGTATTATCTTTATAGTGTTAGTATAGATTTATTATGTGTCAAACAAATGACAAGAATATATAATTTGATATAATTTTTTATGAAATTTAGCCTAATAGAAGCTTTATTTCTTAAATATTCAATAATACTCAATACTTAAGAAAATATGCATATTTAGTATTACGATTTTTTAGCTACCTTTTTTGCATCCTTTAAAACACTATTTACGCCATTAACAACTGAGTTAGAATCTAATATAGACATTGGAGATCCTTCCATTTCTTCTTTATATATAGTTGTTGCTGCTGGATTAGCAATTTTTTTAACTGGATCATCTTCGTTATTAGTTATTAAATAGAATGGTTTGTTTCCCAATAATCCATTAGTTTGACTATTAGAAACGCCTTTATATAGATTTTCTAGTTCATTTGAAACTGCCTGTTTATAATTTTTTTTATTTTCGAAACTATAAAATTCATCTAATTCATTTTGATTTAGATATTTTTTAAAAGTATCATTTTCCATAGTTAGCCCTGCTTTATTCAGTAATGCAGTCAAACTAAAATTTGTACCTATTTTCTCAAATATACTTCTGTAATATTTAGATTTAACACTATCCTTAAATTCCTTAGTTTGAATATTTTCTTCTGATATTGGATTAACCAATACAACACCAGCTACTGAATCTGAATACAAATTAGCAAAGTTACTAAGAACCAAGCTGCCATACTCCTCTCCAACTAAAACGTAGGGCTCTGGTGCTCCAGCTTTCCTAAGCAATGCTTTTAAATCTTTCGCCTGCTCTTCTGGTGTTCTATTGTCTCCACCATCATTAAATCCATATCCTTTTCTATTATATGTAAAGGTTGATATCTTCTTTTCCTCTAATGACTTGCAAACCTCATCCCATTCATACATTGTAGTTCCAATTGATCCATCAAATACTACAGTATAATCTCCACCAGTCTTAAGTTTATACTCCATTTTACGTCCATCTATTCTGACATACTTAAATCTTGATTTTAATCTTGTATTATCTACAAAGTCATTTAAAATCTGTACTAGAAAACCAAAGATAAATAATCCCACAAAAACGATAATACACTTTTTAAAAATGCTCCTCTTGTTGGTTTTATTTTTCTCAACCTTATGTACTCCATTTGAATGTGATAATAGCTTCATACCTAGACTCTACCTCTCCCCTAGTTTTAAGTTAGGTTTTGCATTTATATTTAAATCTGATACTGCTCCCTCTTGATAGTCGAAATATGCTGCACTTCCTATCATTGCTGCATTATCTGTACATAATATAGGTGATGGAAATAGAATTTCAATTCCTTTTTTTCTACCCTCCTCTAGCAAAGTTTCTCGTAAACAAGAGTTTGATGCAACACCACCTGCCACTGCAATCCTTTTTACTCCCCTTCTCTCGCAAGTTAAGAATAGATTAGTCTTTAATACATCTATTATTGCATTTTGAAATGATGCGGCGATATCAGCTTTATTTATCTGTTCTTCCTTCATTTTTGCTTTATTCAAATAATTTAGCACAGCTGATTTAACTCCACTAAAAGAAAAATCTAGTGTATCATCCTGAAACTTTGCTCTTGGAAATGCTATTGCATCTTTATTTCCTTCCTTAGCTAGCTTATCTATTTTAGGACCTCCTGGATATCCAAGTTCTAATGCTCTTGCCACCTTGTCATAAGCTTCTCCTGCTGCATCATCTCTTGTTTGACCAATAACCTCGAAATCTCTATATCCCTTTACATGCACAATAAAAGTATGTCCTCCTGAAACTACTAGTGAAACAAATGGTGGTTTTAGATCCTTATGCTCAATAAAATTTGCACTAATATGCCCTTGTATATGATTAACTCCAATCAAAGGCTTTTTCGACCCTAATGCTAATCCTTTTGCGTATTGAAGACCAACTAAAAGTGCTCCAACAAGTCCTGGTCCATAAGTTACTCCTATTGCATCAACATCATCTATTGAAATTCCTGCTTCTAATAACGCAGCCTTTACAACACTATCTACTGCCTCAATATGCATTCTTGATGCAACTACTGGAACCACTCCTCCAAATTTTTTATGAGTATCAATTTGTGATGCAATTATATTTGATAGAACGTCTCTACCATTCACTACAACAGCAGCAGCAGTTTCATCACAACTTGATTCTATTGCCAAAATTATTTTTTTATCCATATCTAATACCTCTTTTTATTACAATTTAAATAAAATTCTTTATTATGATCTATCTAAATAAGCTTATTAAGCCTATTTAGAACTTAACTTCAGCTAATTTAACAAATAAAAGTTTTGATATATTAGTTAAAATTAAGAGCAGATAAATTAAGTACTTTACAAGTATAATATTTAATCTATCTAAAATCTATTTTATCTTAAAAAAAAGATAAAATCTCGTATTTATATATTGTTTAATATCTTCTTAATATTTATGAAATTATATATTTTAATGCACGAACTATTCTACATTTTAATTACTAAAACATTATACTTTATCTATGCAATATTCTCAAAGTTCAATTTTTTTAGTTTCAAAAATACACTTATCCTATATCTTACGCTTAAAATCCCATTATAATATTAGCTTATTGTGTAAAAAGTCTATATAATGTATATTTGAAATAGTAAATATACTTTTACAAGGAGAATTTAAATGTCTAACTATGCTAAAGTTATAATTAAAGGATCACCAATTACAAAATCTAATTTTAAATTACACAATATGAATGGACGTGCAATCCTGCCGCATAGCTCTGGAAAATATCATGATAGGTATGCACTATACGAACAGGAAATAGCGCTACTTGCAAGAAATCAAAATCCTGATATTATTTTTTCTGAAAGCCTAATAGCTTTACTAAGAGTATATTATAAAAGTGAGAAGCGTCATCCAGATACCATTAATATTACAAAAAGTATATTTGATGGTATTGAAAAAAGTGGATTAATTATAAACGATGCTCAGATAACTAAAATCTTTACAGAAGAGTATTATGACAAAGAAAATCCAAGATTTGAACTAGAACTCTTTACTGAAAGTGAATATGATTTTAGTTATAAAATTGCTAAAAGAACTACTTCCTTGAAACCTAAATTATATTCTCCGATAAGAAGAAATATACTATCTGATAAAACTAGTAGGTCTGTAACTGATTCTCAAAAAAATAAACTTAATTGCAATGCTGAAAATAAACGTGGGAAACAAGCAAAAAAAGCTTCTTCTAACGCATTAATATCTAGTGAAATGACTATATGTAGCATTTGCAATAAAGCCATTATCTCAGATGATTATATAAAGGCCGATTCAGGAAAAACATTAATATGTAAAAAGTGCTTTAACAAATTATTCTAACTATATAAAAGGAGTCTGTATATGAATAATAAACTTGATATAATTTTCTTTGGAGATAGTCTAACTTTAGGGTATGGAGTGGCTAAACAAAATTCTTGGGTCTACAAACTTACGCAAGAGCGCGCTCTTTCATCATTAAATAAGGCTTGTAATGGTGACACTACCACTTCAATGCTTACTCGCTATAATGATGATGTTTTAATATATTCTCCATTAAAAATTTTTATAATGGGTGGTAGCAATGATCTTCTTCTAGGACGTAAGATTCCTTTTATAATTAGTAATATTGAAATAATGATTAAAGACGGACTAAGTATAGGTTCAAAAGTGACTTTAGGCATTCCCCCTAAAATTATTGGTGAAATGGCCAACTCGCTTTTTTCTCCTTCCCATCTTTATTCTTATGCAGAAAAAGAACTCTCATATTTAAAAGATGAACTTATTAAATTATGTAATAAATATAGTCTGCAATTTATTAACTTCTACAATTTAACATATAATAAGAATAATATTTATTTAGATGGAATTCATATGAACTCACTTGGCCATGACCTTATGTATGAGGAAGCTCTCTCTTATTTTTAAATCATATTATTCTTTAAACCAACTAGCAGTAATTTTAACTTTTCCTATATTACTGCTAATCATATTTTTATCATAACTTCTATATAATTTCCTTCAAAAATCTAGCAGCTCTAATTCCACATTGTATCCCATCAGTTTCTTCCATCCAAAACGCATCTTCTCCATATATAACATTTCCACACCCAAAAAAGCCATCCAAGGATGTTTTAAAATCTACTACTTCTAGTCCAAATGTTTTAGCATTTATATTAAAATTCACTTTCTTAATTACAGATGTTTCAGGTAAGAAATTAACTGATAATAAAAGTGAGTCACATTCCTTTTCTGTTACTTCTTTATTCTCTAAATTAACTATTTTCAGCTTCTCAATTCGTGTTTTTCCTTCAATTTCTGTTACTCTAGAATTTTCTATTACCGGTATATCAAAGCCATCAATAATATCTAGTATTTCAGAATCAGCCATTTCTTCAAACGTATTCTCAATTACAACCCCTTCTATATTTCCCCCTTCTACTATAAGCCTTCTTGCAACTATAAATCCCCATTTATTTTTTGCTATAATTACAGTCCTTCTTCCTGGAAGATATCCATCTAAATTAACTATTTTATGGGCTTCTCCCACAGTAAATATCCCTGTAAGTCCATTTGTAGGAATTATAACATTTCCTGAATATGTCTCTTTTGCTCCCATAGCGAATATTATTGCTTGAGCCGTTAAATCTTTAATACCATCTCTAGAATTTACGTATGTAACTTTCTTTTCCTGAGTCACCTCTAAAACTGTAGTATTTAAAAGCATTTCTATTTCAAATTCTCCTAACTGACTTTCTATAAAATCAATATATTCCGGACCTGTCACCAGCTCATCTAGAAAGTTTTTTCCAAAACCGTTATGAATACATTGATTGATTATTCCCCCAACGTTAGCTTCCTTTTCAATAATGAGTATTTTTGTTATTCCTTCTCTTACAGCTCCAAGCGCAGCTGTCATCCCGGCTATTCCTGCTCCAATAATAATTAATTCATAATCTGGCATTATAATATCCTCCAATATTACTTCCTATAGCTTTATTAATTTCTTTGCTTTCTTCATTGCAACTACCATATCATACATGCTTGCTATTTCTCCAAAAGTTATTTCTTCTGTTAATTTATAATAATCTAAGGATGTATCACTTATTAAAAGTTTAACACCTTTTTTATATAACATTCGTATATCTTCTACAGCCTTAGAATCCTTTTTAAACAATTTAACTCCTGAATTTAAGAATAAAATTTCTTTCGGAAGTTTATCATACTCATTTAGCGCCTCAAAATATTCGCTCATTAGCGTTATTCCCAGGTCATCATTTCCTTCTCCAATTTTATCTCTTGTTATTAATATAGAAAAAATTTCTTCCTCGTCTTCAGATTCTAAGCAGCCTCTCTTTTCCATTTTTATTAAAAATCTATTTTCTTCATCTTCTGTATCTACCTTATATCCTTTATGAGCTGCATATCTTATGACATTAGAACGACCTAATTCATTATTTACTACAACAACAGCCTCTCCTTCTCCAATTGAATTAAAATACTTCTTAATTTCTCTTATTATTTGTAGGTATGTTAAACCTCTGCAATCTATTTCTTTCATATGTTTGGCCCCTTTATAAATATTTTAATCTATAATTACTATATCAAATTTCTCAACCTATTTCTCAACTAATATCTAACTTAATTCACAAGTATAGTAAATTAAATTATTATACTTCCATTATATAAGTTTTCCCACATTAATAGTATACCATGCTAATTTTTATATATAGTTTTTTATTCACAAATTATTTACCTTTTAATTACTAATATATCATTAATTTATATTTGTTTAATCCATAAATTTATGTATACTATAATGTAGTGATATATTGAATTGAGGTGAAATCATGAGTTCTTTTAACTCAAATGTTGTTAACTTTTTTAAAAATAGCTTAAAAAATAATATGAAAAAAGATAAGGTTATAAGATTAATCTTCTTTCTAATAGCTTTGGTCTCTATAGTATTAAAAGGGATTATATTTCAAGGGTTTGTTACAAGCAAAGATCCATATACGTTTAGCTTTTCTACTGGTTACGAATCTGCAAGTTCTTTTTTAAATTATTATATTGCCTTTACTTTAATATTCTTAAGTGTCTCATTATTATTTAAAGGCAAAGGTAGAATAATATACACTCTTGTAATTGATTTTCTTTTAACATTATTAATATTAATTGATCTTTGGTATTTCAGAGGTTTTTTAACTGTTCCATCTGCATTAATATTAACTCAGACTGCTAATTTAGATAATATGTCTGGAAGTATATTGTCCATGACTAGCAACTTAGATTTTATATTTGCACTTGATTTTATAATATTAGGCATATATGCTTACATAACCAGAAAATCCTTTACTCAAAAACATAAACAAGCTTTTAAAACATTCTTTTGTGCTTTTGTATTACCAATATTATTTATAATTTATGTACCTATTAGTATAACCGTATTCAATAATACAGATGTTCATAATGCTTACTTATTCAGCAATTATGATAAATCAAATACTGCTAAATATTTTTCTCCTATTGGATATCACATTATGGACTGTTATACAGTTTATAAGGATTCAAAACCATATAAATTAACAGATCAAGATAAAGCTGATATAAATGATTTGTTTGAAATGAAAAAAGAAAAGCTTCCAGATAATGAATACCTGGGTATGGCAAAAGGAAAAAATTTAATTTATATTCAGGTTGAGTCTTTAGAAAACTTTGTCATCGGAAAAACAATTAATGGTAAAGAGATAACACCTAATTTAAATAAATTAGCTAAAGAATCATTGTATTTTCCTAACACCTTTGAGCAAGTTAACGAAGGGACAAGTTCTGATGCTGATTTAATGGTTAATACTTCAATGTTACCTTTAAGACAAGGAAGTACATTCTTTAGATATCCTAATACCAATTACAACTCGTTACCAAATTTATTAGAAGGTGAAGGTTATGCTACTTCTGCAATTCATCCTGATAAAGGTTCTTTTTGGAACTATAAAAACGGCTTGCTTGGGATAGGATTTGATAAATTTACTGATTACTATTCATTTAATGTTGATGAACAAATTGGCCTTGGTATAAGTGATAGAAGATACTTTGAGCAAGTTGTTCCTATGTTAAAAGAATTAAAACAACCATTTTACGCGGAAACTGTAACATTGACAAGCCATGGTCCGTTTGATCTTCCTGAAAAGTATAGAGAACTTGGACTCGATCCCGAATTAAATGAAAGTAAACTTGGAGGATATTTTGAAAGTCTTCACTATACTGATAAGCAAATAGGATACTTTATTGATCAATTGGATAAAGAAGGATTGCTAAAAAATAGCATTATAGCAATAATGGGGGACCATACCGGAATCCATAAATATTATGATGACAGTATTGGACAACTATCTCATAAAGAAGATTGGTACTTAAATACAGGAAACCCAACTGTTCCTTTTATTATTTATAACCCATCTTCCAATGAAGGAAAAACATTTGATAAGATGTATAATGGTGAGGTTGATGTAATGCCAACACTCCTATACTTACTTGGTGTGGATAAAGATAAATATGAAAATACTGCTTTAGGTAGAAACTTATTAAACACAAATAAATCTTTTGCAGTAATAACTAGTGGAACACTTAAAGGCGGAGAAACTCTAACAGATAAAGAAAAAGACATTTATAAGAAGTCATTAGATCTTTCAGATAAAATGATACGTGCAAATTATACTCACAATCCTAATTAAATAATGATATTGTTAATTATAGTAAAGAGATGGCCAAATGAAATTTGACCATCTCTTTTACTTTTATTATTTTTTCTTAATCTTTTTTATCTCTTCTTTTAACCTATCTAGTGAATGTTGGTACTTTAAAGATTTTATATTTGGAAATGCTTTAATTATTCGTTTATTCACAGCTTTATTGTTTAAAATCAAATTCTCTAATTTAACTTTTAACTTATTAATTTGTTCTTTCGCATAAATGACTTTCTCGGTTTCCTGTTCTATTAATCCATCAAATATACTTAAATTTTGCTGTATCACTACTTTATAGCTTTCAGTCTTTTCTCTGATTTCATCAAATAAAGCACTCATTTCCTTAAGTTTTCCACCTAATTTCAGAACTTTAACCGTTGTAATTATTCCATCTGTTAAAAAATATAAAACTGAAATATTACAGAACCACATAGAATCCCTTAATGATATGTGACTAACTAAGTCTATTATCGTTGGATTAATAATTTTTATTGTAATTAAAGATAAAAGACCAAATGACACTGAATTTAATAGACATACTCTACCCTTTATATTAAATTTATAGCTTGAATAATCCCACCATTTAAGATTAAATATTGTTTCTAATAAGAAACCTGTTAAATACTCTAATATACTTGTAAAAATCATTGCACTTAAAAATAAAATTATAGTATTATCTGAAATTGGAGCCAATAATATAATTACTATAAGTGCACCTGAACCATAGATAGGGCAAAACGGACCCTTTAAGAATCCTCTATTTACATACTCTTTATCAATTATAGAGCAATATATGGTTTCACATATCCACCCAAGAAAGCTATAAATTATAAAAGAAAAAAGATACATATAGATTATATTCATAACTACTTAACCTGCCTTAGCATATCTATCAAATTAATAATAAAACTATTTCCCAGCTACTGAAAGTTCTTTAACAACAACTGAAGGACATCCTATGCTACTCATCGGAAACTTCAAGTCACTTCCTACTTCCTCTATATCTTTCAATAATGTAAAGAAATTTCCGGCTACTGTAATTTGTTCTACTGGAAAGCTCTTCTTACCATTCTCGATCATAAATCCTTTAGCCGCTAAGGAAAAATCTCCAGTTACAGAACTAGCTCCAGAATGAAGCCCTGCAAAATCTGTAATTATTATTCCTTCTTTAACTTCATTACAAAGTTCCTCAAAAGATTTATCACCTGGATTTATATAAAAGTTTGTAGCACTAACACCCACTATTGATGCATACGAAGCCTTAAATCCATTTCCTGTAGATTTAATTCCTGCTTTATACGCAGTTTTTAGATTATATAATAATGTATTCAATTTTCCTTTAGATATTATCTCTTTTTTGATAGTTGCTACCCCTTCATCATCAAATGAAGTTGTTCCAAGCCCATCCTTTAAATGGGGATCATCAATTAGAGTCACTACATCTGATGCTATAATTTCACCTTCTTTTCCTTTCAACAAAGATAACCCTTTTTGTGCTTGCTCTGCATTAAAAATTCCTGAAAAAGTTCCAAGCAATGATACCATAGCCTCGTTATTTATAATTATCTTATATTTACCTGATGGAATGCTTTTTCCACCAATTCTTGAAAGCGCTTCTTCAAGACCTTGCTTAGCTAAACTTTCTGGATCTATATCATCTATCTTTTTAGCCATAACATATCCTGTTCCATCATATTTTTCATTATCATCTTGTATTATTGGAACGACATATGCACTTAGATTATTTCTTTCATTTTTCAAATTAAGTCCCTTTGAATTTATTATTCCATAAGTAGCTTTACCATATCCAATTCCACAACCTTGGAAACTTACAACTTTATCACATTGTTTTTTACATTCCTTCTCCATTTCTAAAGAAAGAGCTATAAGCTCATCAGGCTTAATATTATCCAAATCTTTTTTGTAACAGTCTAATTCTTTATATTCCTTATCCCCTTCATATATAAACTGTTCATCATCATTTTCTATAGCAAATGCCGCTTCCTTTGCATTTCTTATAAGAGTTTTTATTGCTTCTTCATCTAATATTTCAGTATATGAATATCCCATTTTATTATTGATTTTTCCTCTAAATGAAAGACCAAAGGCATTATTCAATTTATATTTTTCAACTTCGCCTTCATAAATATTTAAACTTAAACTTTCAGCATCAGAATAATATATTTCAAACTCTTCAAATCCTGAATTCTTAGCTTCTTTAAATAATTCTTCTTTAAATAATTCAAAATCCATGTTTATCTACCTCCAACAGTCATTTTCTTTACTCTAATCATAGGCTGACCTACGTTGGTAGGAATACTTCCTGATGATGATCCACACATACCTTGAGCTACATCTAAATTATTTCCGACCATATCTATATCCATAAGTACTTCACTACCTTTACCAATAAGACTTGCTCCCCTTACTGGCTCCTGAATCATCCCATTTTTAACTAGATACCCTTCTTGAACCGCAAAATTAAACTCTCCAGTTACAGGATTAACCGATCCTCCTCCTAGCTTCTTCGCATATAATCCGTCTTCTATAGATTTAATAATATCATCCGGATTATCATTTCCAGCTGCTATATAGGTATTAGTCATTCTTGAAGTTGGTTGGAACTTGTAGCTTTGTCTTCTTGAACTTCCTGTAGCCTCCATGTTCATACGTCTTCCATTTAACTTATCAATCATATAACCTTTTAAAACACCATTTTCAATTAAAATATTTTTTTGTGTCTTATTACCTTCATCATCTATATTTAATGATCCCCAAGCATTAGGTACCGTTCCATCATCTATAGCTGTTACCTTTGTTGATGCTATTTTCTCACCTAATTTATTAGCAAAAACTGAATTTCCCTTAGCTACAGCACTTGCTTCTAAAGAGTGTCCACAAGCTTCATGGAATATAACTCCCCCAAATCCATTATCTATAGCAACAGTCATATTACCTGCTGGACAGTTCTTTGCATAAAGCATCGTATGAGCTATTCTCGCAGCTTCCCTACCGTGATATTCTGGATCAACACTATCAAACATTTCAATTCCCATATGCCTTCCTGGTCCTTCAAACCCAGTTTGATTTTCACTTCCTTTTGATGCAATTGCACTTATTCCTAACCTTGTTCTTATTCTTGTATCTTGAACATATAAACCTTCAGTGTTTGCAATTAAAATATTCTGCTCTTTATCTGCATAACTTGTAATAACTTGAGAAATATCACTGTTATAATTCTTTGCTGCATTATAAGCACTTTTTAAAATTGCTATTTTTCTATCGTACGCAACATCCTTAGGATAATACAATATTGGATGTATTGTAGATATACTCTTCTCATTTAATATTATTGAGTTTATTTCATTTTTATCAACATCTCCTAAAGCTAAAGCTGCTCTATAAGCAGTGTCCAAAAGACCATCTAAACTATTATTATTAGTATAAGCATATACGCTGTTCAGTCCTTTAAATATCCTTATTCCTATACCATAACTTCTTCCACCTATGGCATCATCTACTTTACCATCAATTAATGCTATAGAATTATTAATTGAATTTTCTTCAAATATCTCAGCAAAATCGCCACTAGTTACTAGGCACTTTGCTAATACCTCTGCTACAATATTTTTTGATAACATCTTATTCCTCCTTATTTTTAATATAAAGATAATTTTAAGTAATATTATAATTATATACATTCTATTATTAAGATTATTGTTATAAATTATAACCTTAGTACTTCCATATATGCAAATGTAATTATATATTA
Source organism: uncultured Clostridium sp. (assembly GCA_963524945.1). Lineage (GTDB taxonomy): Bacteria > Bacillota > Clostridia > Clostridiales > Clostridiaceae > Clostridium. Next base: position 1,636 of record CAURJV010000078.1, on the reverse strand, counting down.
ATAGTTTATCATTAATTATTTCTATTTCAATTAATTGATAAAAATAATCTTTTTCTCAATTGTATACAAAAAAAGGCTATGTTATTTTCATATTATTTGCATAACTAAAGTTTAGTTACACAAATTGAAATAAATGAAAATCAACATAGCCATATTAGGTTATTTCATAATTTTAAATTCATATCCTTGCTGTTTTAGATATTTAATTATTTCTGGCAAAGCTTTTGCAGTTTCCTCTTTTCCATAAGTATCATGCATCAATATTATTGCTTTTTCTCTTCCTGATACAGTTTTTATAACTTCTTGTTTTAACTGTTCTGCATTTTTATGTGCTCCTTCTGCATCCTGAGACAATGAATTCCAATCTATTTGATGGTAATCTTTTTCGTGAAGAGCCTCATCCATCGCATTAGCACCTGATGCATCTTTCTTATCCCATGTCATTTGACCGCCCGGGAATCTAACAGCTCTTGTCGAAAAATCCTGCCCTAAAATACTTTTCAAAGATTGATTAGTTTTTTCAAAATCAGACATACAATTTTCTAAATTTATTTTTCCATTTGGGTATAAATATTTATAATTATGTGAATAAGTATGATTACCTATTGCATTTCCTTCTGCAATCTCTCTCTTAACTATATTTTTATTAACTTCACTTTCATCAATTGCTTTTCCCACAAGAAAAAAAGTAGCATGAACATTTTCTGCTTTAAGAGTATCCAGAACTTGTGGAGTTACAGTTTCCGACGGACCATCATCAAATGTTAAATAAACAACTTTCTTTCCATCAGCTCCATCTGGCATTTGCCCTTTCATTTGCTGATTTAAATATTTCTCTATAAAAGCAACATCTTCTACTTCTGAGCTATTCTCTGAGTTGGATGCCTTATTATCTATCTGATTTTTACTTCCTTTAGAATCTGAAATTTCATTTGCATTAAGCGTTTCTGCTGTTTGCTTATTTATAGTAAATTTTTGCACTGCTATAACACTTCCTATAACTATAGCTACAGCCATTATCGTAAATAAAATAGCAAATTTCCTTCTTTTTATTCCTTTGAGATCTTCTTCATCAATTTCATCTTCATCAATCTCGAAAGGCCTTATATTTTCGCTAATCTCATTAGTTTCAGAATTATCCTCATTTGTTTTAGAATCATCGTTTATTTCGCTATTTTCACTATTTCTAACAGTGTCATCAGCCTCACCAGTTTCATTCGTTGTATTAATATTACTGGTTTCATTACTATAATTCATACTATTATTAATGTCATCACTCATATTATAATACCTCTTAGATTTCAATAGATTTTATTATCAATTACTTATTCTCTTGTATCTAGTTTAGTTATTAATAACTTTTCACATCCATATATAGTATAAGTTTTTAATCTATTTTATACAATAAAAAAAAGCCGATTTCTCGACCAAAAATTCTTTTCTTTATAAATATGGCTCCGCGAAGAGGACTCGAACCTCCAACCTATCGGTTAACAGCCGAGTGCTCCACCATTGAGCTATCGCGGAACATCATTTGAAAAAATATAATATTCTTTCAAAATTGCATATAATTTAAATGTATATTACAACTTGACTATATTGGTCAAGCCCTCGACCTATTAGTATCAGTCAGCTA
>CAURJV010000077.1:0-26112 GCA_963524945.1 uncultured Clostridium sp. | reverse complement strand
TATGTTAATTTTTATTGGGATTATTGTGCTCAAGGCAAACCTGCTTATGCTGAAGTAAAGTTTATAAGTTTACAAGAAGCAATTAAAATCATTGAAGAAAGTGGTGGAATACCTGTTCTAGCACATCCAGGAAATAATGTTGGGGAAAATATCAACTTATTAAAAGATATAATTTCGTGTGGTATTAAAGGAATAGAAGTTTATAGCAGTTATCATAGCAAAGAACAAGTGTCATTTTATAAGGAATTTGCTTTAAAACATAAATTGCTTTTAACATGTGGAAGTGATTTTCATGGAAAAACTAAACCTAGTATATCTATAGGGGGAACTGATTGTGAGAGGAATGAAGAGAATATTATATCAGAATTAAAATCTTTTCTGTAGTCATATTAATTTTAAAAGGTGGAAAAAGAGGGATGAAAGCCAAAAGAGTAAACTTAGATAAAGCAAATATAGTGTTTATTGGACTTATCATAATAAATATATGTGCATCCTATCTTGCTGGCAGCACAGGAATTTATGCAGCTACAGCGTTTCGTGAATATGGCAGGTTAGATTTGTTTAATGCTATGTTTGTAATAGAACCACTAGCAAGAAGTATATCATTACTTATTTCTGGTAGAGCAGGAGAATATTTTGGACGTAAACAATTGTATATATGGAGTGTAGGTGCGTTTGCTTTAAGCGTTGGAATTAGTGCAGCAGCATCAAGTGGAGCTGTATTTCTTATTGCTAGAGGAGTTTCAGGTTTCTTTTGGGGACTATTTTTTGCAAATGTATTTACTATGATAAACGATATAGTATCGGAAGAAGAGTATCCAGTTAGAATTGGAATTATGCAGACAGTTTATTCTTTGACGCTCATTTTGGGTCCAGTACTTTGTGGAATATTTACAGAGAGATGGAGTTGGAGAATATCTCTTGCTATACTATTTCCTTTATTTATAATTGGAATGATATTTGTGGGATTTTTTATGCCAAGAAGTGAAACAAAAAAGAGAATCATTATAAGAAGCAGCATAAAGAAATATTCTAAAGGAGAAAATCTTTATAGAAATAGAAATAGAAATAGAAATAGAAATAATAAAGAAGAATTATTTATTGTAAAATTACTAAAACAAAAGGGGTATTTAACAATAATTTTAATTACTTTCATAGCTACATGCATTTCATGTAGTGGTAATTACATACCACTTTATGCGCAGACAGTATTAGGAGCAAACACGACTATTAGTGCTATTATCCTTGCACCGTGCAATATTTTTGTTATGATATTATCAAGTGCCTCTGGCATATATATATCAAAAAAGGGGTGCACAAAGACAATTGTTATATTGATGTCAGGTGCTATTTTGATAGGGACGCTTATTTATGTATTAACATTGTTTATATCAAGTTACTTTGTGATTGTAATATCTACTGCAATCATTGGTATTGGAGTTGGAATACATCAAGTTGTTCCATTTGCATTTGCACAGAGGCATTTAGATGATAAACTAATTGCAGAAGGAATATCATTTATTAGCTTTGTACAAGGCATTGCAGGAGTTATTGCAGGAATGATGTATTCATCGACAATGAGAAATGGAATAGCATTTTCATTGGCATTTACAGTTGTTTATAGCGTTTCTTTAATATTAATTGCTATCTTAAAATACAAATTACCTCAAGGTGAAGAATAAAAAGATATTCTTATAAGGTAGCATATATATTGCAATAATAAGTTTATATTTAAACCTTTGATAAGCTGACAACTCAATTAGAGCTGCAATTTAGAAGCTTAATTATGATATATAAGTAATTGTAAATGTTTTAATGAACAATATAAGGTGGATTTTTATATAAGCTATCTGAATTTGGAAAAATGAACTTCTTGCCTAAGAAAGATTTGCAGATGTTAGATATTAATAAAATAGTTATATAGATAAAGAAAAGGGGAATAGAAAGATGAATCAAAAGGAAAGAATGCTAGCAGGATTACCATATAAAGCTTGGTTAGATGGACTTAGTGAAGAAAGAATGGAAAATAAGCTAAAAATACATGAATATAATTTACTTCGTCCAGATGAAATGAATAGAATGGAGGAACTTATTAAAGATATTTTAGGTAAGACTGGCGATAAAGTTTGTATAGAGCAGCCATTTCACTGTGATTATGGTAAAAATATTGAAGTAGGCAATAACTTTTTTGCTAATTATAACTGCACGATATTAGATGTAGGAAAGGTAATAATAGGTGAGAATGTTTTGTTTGCACCTAATGTATCAATTTATACTGCTGGGCATCCAATTCATCCAGAGTCAAGAAATTCAGGTTATGAGTATGGAATTGACATTATAATTGGTGCTAATGTTTGGGTAGGAGGAAGTGTTGTAATAAATCCAGGTGTTAAAATAGGGAATAATGTTGTAATTGGTTCTGGAAGTGTAGTTACTAAAGACATTCCAGATAATGTTATAGCGGTAGGAAATCCATGTAGGGTTGTGCGTGAGATTACTGAAGAAGATCGTAAATATTATTATAAAAACAATGAGTTTGATGTTGATGATTACAATGTTTAACTGTATTTAATGGGTCAGCGTAGAAATTTTAAGTCAATGGTAAAGGAAGTGCAAATATGAAAATAGAACATGTAGCTATATGGACTAAGAATATAGAAAAATTAAGAGACTTTTATGTTACTTATTTTGAAGGAATTGCTGGAGATAAATATATTAATCATAAAAAACAATTTGAATCATATTTTATTAAATTCGATTCAGGAGCAAGACTTGAAGTTATGCAGATGCCAACAATTCCTTCAAATTTAAATGATACAATTAATCAATATATTGGGTTAATTCATATTGCCATTTCTGTAGGCAGTGTTGAAAAAGTTAATAATCTTACTGAGTCATTAAGGAATGCAGGTCATGAGGTAGTAAGTGAACCTCGTTATACTGGAGATGGATATTATGAAAGTTGTATTTTGGATCCAGATGGGAATAGAATAGAAATAACTGAGTAAGACTAATAACTTTAGGAGATATAATAATATAAAGAATATTTTACAGATGTAGTTTTTAATAAAAATATGTGTTTATTTTTTAGTGAAAATTGATATAATATAAGTAAGATTCTAAATCTATGATTTATTCAGTAAAACTTGCATATAGTGTAAGGAAATAGTATAAAAATGAAAATAGTGAAAAACATACTGCAATATGCTTTTCACTATAGTATATAATTCTAGTTGCTTAGGCAACTGGTATCACTAAGATTTTTATTTAAAAAATAGTAGCCTTCCAATTGAACCTGGGGCTACTATTTTTTTGAGATTTTTTCTATAAGAACCACTATCAATGTTAACAGCGATATTAAGAATAATCCACCTTGAAATAGTAATGTTAAAACGTCATTACTGATAAGTATCACCTCCCTTCAAAAAAAGAGGTAAGTGATACCAGTAGCCCACAAAACTATTGAATTATACATGGAAATTATATCATAATATTTAAAAGGTTTCCATATGAAACGATGGTAAGAATATATATAAAACATTATTGTACATGTTAATCTCTAAAATAAGGGTAAATAGAAATTTGAACAACATCATACAAGAACTATTTTAATTTCTATGATATTCTTAAAAAACAGACATAAGGAAAGGAGGAAAATAGATGTTAAACGAAGTTAGGACTGTTTGTTTTGATACAGAGCTAAGCATAGAAGCCTATAACTTTAAAGGTATCATGCAGAAGTTTCCCAATCACTTTCACGACTACTATGTTATTGGGTTTATTGAGAATGGGAAAAGATATTTGTCGTGCAAAAATAAGCAGTACATTATAGAAACAGGGGATTTAATAGTGTTCAATCCTGGTGATATTCATACATGCGAACAAATTGATGACAGGACACTCGATTATAGGTGCATTAATGTTAAAAAAGATGTTATGAAAAAAATCACTTTTGAAATAACAGGAAAAGAGTACCTACCTAATTTTATGGAATTTGTTTTATTCCGTAATGAACTTACATCTTCTTTAAAAGAGTTACATCTTATGATAATGGAGGAGGAGAAGAATTTAAAAAAAGATGAATTGTTTCTATTAATAATGGAGCAATTGATAAGGGAATATTCAAACCCAGTTTCTGAAATTAATATACAGGAAGCTAGTGCAGAAATTAAGACAGTGTGCGATTATCTAGAAAATAATTATATGGAAAATATCACATTGAATCAATTAAGCAATTTAACTGGATTAAGTAAATATTATTTGTTACATTCTTTTACTAAGCAAAAGGGAATATCACCATATAATTATCTTCAAACAATTCGTATTAGTAAGGCGAAAAAAATGCTGGAACAAGGAGTTGCTCCAATAGACGTAGCATTCAAAACAGGATTCACAGACCAAAGTCATTTTACAAACTTTTTTAAAAAGTTAATTGGATTAACTCCAAAGCAATATATGAATATTTTTATTAATAGATGTAGGAGTAAAGAAAATGAGTAATAACAAAGTTAAAGCAGGACATTTATCAGCAGTTATGACAATATTAATTTGGGGGACTACTTTCATTTCAACTAAGGTATTATTAAAAGATTTTACACCAATTGAGATTTTGATCTTTAGATTTGTAATTGGATATCTTACATTGCTTTGCATATGCCCATATCATATTAAAAAGGCTGAATTTAAACAAGAACTTTATTTTGCAGCAGCTGGATTAGCAGGAGTAACCTTGTATTTCCTTTGTGAAAATATCGCATTGAGCTATGCCCTTGCAACTAATGTAGGTGTAATTATTTCAATTGCTCCATTTTTTACAGCTGTTTTTGCCAATCTGTTTTTAGATAATGAAAAGTTAACATCATACTTTTTCATTGGACTTACAATAGCAATAATAGGGATACTTCTTATAGAGTTTAACGGAAAATTTGTTTTAAAATTAAATCCATTTGGTGATATATTAGCAATACTTGCTGCTATTTTATGGGCGGTTTATTCTGTTGTTATGAAGAAAATTAGTCAATTTCAATACAATACCATTATCTGTACTCGTAAGGTATTTTTTTATGGATTAATTTTTATGATACCTGCCATATTTATTTGTGATTTTAAACTTCAATTATATAGATTTACTAATGTACCAAATCTAATGAATATCTTATATTTAGGTTTTGGAGCATCTGCACTATGCTTTGTAACTTGGAATTGGTCAGTTAAGATTTTGGGAGTGGTGAAAACAAGCATATATATTTATATGGTGCCTGTAATAACCGCTGCTTCATCTGCTGTTATTTTACATGAGAAAATAACCTTTATTTCAATTATAGGAATTATCTTAACATTATTAGGGCTCTTTATTTCTGATGGAAAACAGATTATAAGATTTAGGAGAGAAGTAGAAGATGGAGGAGCAAAATACAAAGAAAATGCACTATAACAATGTTTCTAATTCCAATGGATTATTGCATAAGTCTAAGTTAAAAGCTGAGTATCTATATTAAATCACATCAAATTATATTTACATGCTTGTATAATAGTGGTACAATTTAATTCCTCAATATATAGTAATATATTGGAATTTTAAAGAAAGGTTTGGTAATGAAATATGATAGATGCAAAAGTATTGATAGAAAAAGCATTTGAGGCACAAGAGTTTTGTTATACTCCATACTCTAATTTTAATGTAGGTGCGGCTTTACTTTGTGATGATGGAACAATATATCAGGGCTGCAATATAGAAAATGCAGCATTTACACCAACAAACTGTGCAGAAAGAACAGCTTTCTTTAAAGCAATTTCTGAAGGGAAAAAAGAATTTACTGCAATAGCAGTGGTAGGAAATAAAAAAGGTGTAAAACCTGGCGAAGGAGATTTTTGTGCACCTTGTGCAGTATGTAGGCAAGTTATGGCAGAGTTCTGTGATCTAAAGACTTTTAAAATAATTATTGCTAAAAGCACAGAAGAATATTTAGAACATACATTAGAAGAACTTCTACCTTTAGCATTTACTGGTAAGAATTTAAAATAGATTATTAATATTATATATAAATTCTGAATAATATAGTTCATTCTTTAGTTAATATGAATTGTATATTAGAATTGTCAAATAACTATTTCAATATAACGCTGTACCCAACAGAGAATATAAGTTTTCTGTTGGGTTTATTTTATTGCTTAATATATGATTGTTAAACGATTCTTTGATTATTACATAAGAAATATTTTCTCCAATTGCAGCTAAGCTTAACAATTCAAAATTAAAAATGGAACTGGATAATTTAGCATTAAAATACGTTTAAAATACAGATTACAAGAGATAAGACAAGTTATAAAATAGTAGAGCCAATTAGTGGAGCTACTATTTTATAATTTATGTAACATGGCATATTTAATAAATGGTTCGATATAACTATTATACATTAAGCTTTAAAGGGGATATTAAATCTGTGGCGTTTGTAATTATTTTTATTATTATGTAAAAAGTGGTATAATACGAAGATGGTCATGCTTATTATGATAAACGGGGGCATATTATGAATATACCAATAATAAAAGTAAAAAATTTAGTGAAAAAATATGATGATAGATTGATTTTTGATGATATAAGTTTAGATATAATGAAAGGCGAAAGTATTGCTTTAACAGGACATAATGGTATGGGGAAAAGCACATTAATAAAGATTTTGTGCGGTCTTACGAGTATAACTTCTGGGGAGGTTATTCGAGACAAGAATCTTAAATTTAATTATATTCCAGAGAATTTTTCACCTCTTAATATAAAAGCAGGTGAATATATTAAGTTAATAGGAGAAATAGAAGGAATATCAAAAGATGATTTTGTTAAGAAAACTGATTACTTATATAAGGAGTTTAACTTAGAAAATATGATAAACATTTCTATGAAAAACTTATCTAAAGGTACCCTGCAAAAGATTTCCGTAGTTCAGGCACTTTTGTCAAAACCAGATATTTTGTTATTAGATGAGCCACTATCTGGACAGGACAGTGATTCACAAAAAACGTTTATTAGAATGGTAAGAGAGCTTATAAAAGATGGAGTGACAGTAATAATGTCATGTCACGAATTATTTTTAATAGATCAATTATCCAGTAGAATATTACAGGTTAAAGATTCTAAAATATTTGAGATTAACAGGGAAGATATTAGTTCTGAGAAATATGCTTCAATGACTTTTTATAGAAAGGAAGTAGATAAATCTTTTGTGACTCAAAATATTAAGGGTATCTACGATTATCGGGAAAATGAGAATTATATAGAATTCAAAACAAAAGTAAGCGAAAGCAATAGTGTTTTAGCAGAAATGATTAATAATGGTTATACTTTAAAGTATTTTGAAAGGTAAAAGGAATGTAGCTTATGTTAATATCGGTATTAAAATATAATTTTAAAATGTACATGAAATCTCACAAATATATAATGCCTTTTTTTATCTTTATAATATATATGGTAATGGCTTATTCCATAAGATTACTTGATATTGTAGGCAGCATGGTATCTTCAGCAGCTTTTCTTTTTGCACTAATGACTTGGATTGGTTTTACTTATTACAGCAATATAGAATTAATTGCGGAAGAAGTTTTAATATTAAAATTAAAGAGCCATACACGCTATTGGGTATCTAAAATTATTTTTATGGGTGTAGTAGGAGCATTTTTTTCTATATTATCTGTTGGACTTCCTATTATTTATAATTTAATTTGCAATGTGTTTAAATATCCTGTTACATTCAGCGATATATTTGTTTCATTTATTATCCACATGTTTTTATCAATAATAGGAGCATTAATTGGTATGTTATTGCAACCAAGAATAATATCAAATAGAAAAATGGCAATACTAGGTGCAATCTTTATTGTATTAATGAGTATAATTAAAGGACCAGTAATTAATGAAGTTCCATATTCAAAATATGTGATGTGGATTTTTCCTCCTATAAATGAAGTTTCAACAGCATATTTAAATCTTATGCATTTTAATATACCTAATTTAATTATGCCATTAATTATTATGATAATTTATATTTTTATAGAGAGTTTTATATTAATAAAGAGAATGAAAAAAGTATTATTTTAATATGAGGTAAAAAATATGCTAATAGAGACAGAGCGATTAATTATTCGTGATTTTCAACATAAAGATGTAATAAGATTTATGAGAGACTGGTCTGAAAATAGCACTGTTAAAGGAAGGCTTTTAGGTTATATTGATTGGCTTCAGACACAAAAGGATTCAAAGGATATTTATAAAAATAAACGATATGCTGTTGCATTAAAAGAAACAGACGAGTTAATTGGTATGGTTGGAATGGGCTTAGAAGATACACTAAATGAAGTGGAAATGGCATACTTTATAGGTGAAGATCATGTTGGAAATGGATATGCAACAGAAGCACTAAGAGCATTGTATGAATGGTGCGTAAGCGTATCAGACATTCCATATATGATTCTTACTATCGATTGTGAAAATATTGCGTCATGTAAAGTGGCGGAAAAAGCGCAATTTAAATTGTTTGAGAAAAGAACTCCAATTGGTCACAAGCAACCTAATATGGAGAGTGATAGTTACTTCTATTATCGCAAATATCGTTAAGTTTCAATCTTAAAAGTTATTTACAGATGTTATCATTATATACAAAAACTTAAATATAGAAGGGTGAGGATAAATGAAGAAAATTGGTTTGTATGAAATATCAGTAATTATATTTTTTATACTTCTACCTGTAATTGCGTCTACAGTTAATATTCTAATTAATAAATCTGAAATCAGTCCTTTTAGTTTGATTTTTAAATGGTTTGTTTTCTCCGGAGTTGGATTAAGATTATTTACAGCAGGATTAAAGCAATCAATAAGTCCTTCATTTACAGCAAAAGAAATATTTAAAGTAAACGAAGAGAAAAGTTTTCGTATTGTTAGAGAAGTTGGGTTTGCCAATATAAGTTTAGGCCTGATTGGAATATTATCACTTCCGTTTCTAGAATTTCGATTAGCAGCAGCTGTAGCAGGTGGACTATATTTTGGACTAGCAGGCTGCTTACATCTTTTTAGTAAGATGAGAAGCGAAGATGAGATGTTTGCAATGGCTTCTGATTATTTTATATTTTTCATTTTGATGATTCTTATTGTAATTAATTATTTTAACTTTGTATAGAAAGATAATTAGAATGGTTATGAAACAAATATGCAATTCCATAATATTATTGAAAATTTAAAATTAATATATAGAAAAGTTGTATTAATATTGAATAAATATGAGTGCTAAATAAAGATATTTGGTTATATGTAAAAATATCAATAAAGGAGTAAAATTAAAATGGCAAAAGAAGTAGATGAATCTTTAGATAATCTAAAAATTAAAAATGTTAATATAGAGAAAGATTATAAACTAAATTTAAGAAAAGAAACTCAAAATTTCATAATTTGTTACACTGAATTTGATAAAGAATGTATAGATAAAGTGTCTAATGTACTTGAAGATAACTATAATAGGATTACTAATAACTTAAATATGCAACTTAACGAAAAATTAACTATAGAAATACACCCAGACCATAATGAACTTCATATAGCTTTAGGATTTCCAAATGCACCTGACTGGGTGAGAGGAGGAATTGGGGTGGGTAAAATTGTAATAGCATCACCTTTAAATCCACCACCAGGTTCTGATTTTTATAACGTATTAAATACAGCGGTTCACGAATTTGTACACATGATAGTAAATAAGATAAATGATAATACACCTAGATGGCTAAATGAAGGAATAGCGTGTTATGAAGCAAAAGACAATAATGAAAACTGGATAATAAAAACTGTCAAAAATGGATTGGAAAATAATATTATTCCTACATTTAAAGAACTAGATACAGGAGCGGATTTTGAAACTTTCTTTGCACGTAATGGATATCAATACTCATATACCATAGTAGAGTCAATAATTAAACTATTTGGATATGAAAAGTTACGCAACTTAATAAAGGAACCAAATAGTATTGTAGAGATTTTTGGAATGACAGAAGAGGAGCTTCAAGATAAATGGAATGATTATATAAAAGTGAATTACCTGCAAAGGTAGTATAAATAAGAATTTATTTTTAGGAGATACAATGAAAATAAGAGAAGAATATACGTGTCCTTTAGAACTAGTACACGATATGATTAAAGGAAAATGGAAATCTATTATATTATGGCGATTGCGATTAGGTCCTACATCATTAGCCAAGTTAGAAAGAGATATTGATGGGATTAATCAAAAAATGCTATTAGAGCAATTAAAAGAATTAATTGATTATGGATTTGTGGAAAAGAAATCATTTGATGGTTATCCTCTTCGTGTGGAATACTCTTTAACAATAGATATGGGAATGAAGATTATAGATGCCCTAAAAATCATGCAATCCATTGGAATTGATTACTTAAATGAACATGGTATGGAAAAGACATTGATTGAAAAAAAGGTTATTCCAGAGTAATACCCACAAAAAAGTTAGTAATTTACGTTATAAATGCTCTTTGCTATAATTTGCCTATAAATAATAGCTTTGGGGGTAATATATGATAGCAACAAGTGCAGGTATTATAAATGGGATTATTCAAGATCAATATGGTAGTCGTGGAGAACATTTTAATGAGAATGGAGTTCCAACTTTTTCTCTTCCATTAAAAATTGAAGATGCTCCAGTAAATACTGCTTCATTTGCAATAGTATTAGAAGATAAAGATGCCTATCCAGTAACAGGAGGTTTTGCTTGGATACATTGGCTTGCAGCCAATATTACAAGGAGTGAATTGAAAGATAATGAGAGCCAGACAGCAGATGATTTTATACAAGGCACAAATAGCTGGACTAGCTTGCAAGGTAATCAGCAATCAAAAGAACTTTCTTGTTATTATGGTGGTATGACACCACCAGATAAGGCACATATTTATGAGCTTCATGTTTTTGCTTTAGATAAACTGCTAAATCTAAAAAAAGGATTTTTATTAAATGAATTATATCATGAAATGGATGGACATATTTTGGAGCGATATACTCTAAAGGGAATTTATAAGAATTAGTAAGTATAGAAATATAAGTGATATTGCTTTGCTGAAGTGAATATGCAATTTAGACAAAATATTGGAGGATAAATTAGAAATGAGAATATTAGAGAGTGATAGATTGATTTTAAGACCTTGGAAAATTTCTGATTTAGATGATTTACATGAATTTATGTCAAATGAAAAAGTTGCAAATTTAGCGGGCTTTAGTGTGAAGAACAACAAAGAAGAGAGTTTAAAGATTTTGAAGCAATTTATCATAGATTCTTCTGATTCATTATGGGCAGTTGAATTGAAAAATGCTAATAAAGCAATTGGATGGGTTGAATTACACAAATATTCAGAAGAAATGAATATAAATTCAAAAGAAATAGGATGTGTTTTATCACAAAAATATTGGGGGCAAGGTTTAATGCCAGAAGCGTTTAAACAAGTTCTTAGTTATGGATTTAATGAAGAAGAGCTTGATTCTATTGTATGTTCTCACTTTGTAAACAATAATCAGTCTAAAAGAATAATTGAGAAATCTGGATTTAAGTATGCTAAAGCGAATGATGATAAGATTTATTACTGTTTGAATAAAAGCAATTTTTAATTATATTCTGTATTCTTAAAGTTATGAAGCATTAAAAATAAATAATGTATTGTAAGATCGTATTATTCAAGAGATTGGATTTGCGATTTTTTTATTGCACAATACTAAATAAGATACATTTACAATTGGGTAATATAAATATTATTCAATATATAAGGAAATTTTAATTTATCAATAGAACCTCTATATAATATAGATTTAACATAATAATTAATGCAAATCATGTGTTGAAAACTAAATAATGTGATGATTATATATATGTTATAATTTATTTAGAGACAACTTTTAGTTATGGGGGGAGATAGAAAAATGATTATTGATGGAAATCAAAAAGAGAAAGAAGCTATGGAAGCTTTTCATAAAGGAGACAGAATACAAGGATTGAAGTTACAAGAGGAATTTGCAGCGGCATTTCGTGAGGAATATAAAGATAAAGATCATTGTTCTTGTAAAAAAGCCTGTAGATATCATGGAAATTGTAAGGAATGTGTGGCAATTCATAGGGCACATGAAGAGCACGTACCAAACTGTATGAGACCTTTAATAAATAAGAAAATCAAAATATTATCAGAACTTACTGAGCATACAATAGCTAATGATATAGAACCTCCAAAAGAAATTCTAAGAAAAGAATGATACAATAGATTGCTACAATATAATAAAATTACTGAAATACTTGGGGAATTAAAAGAGTATACTATATTTCATTTTAAATCTGAAGAGGAATATATGTTGAGTATAGGATATAAAAAATTCTTATCACATAAAGTAATACATGAAGATTTTATAAAATCTATTGATAACATTGATTTACATGAAATAGATTTAAATCAAGATGAGTCGGTAAAGAAGATATTAGAATTTGTTGTAGATTGGATAGACAAGCATATTTTAAATGAAGATAAGTTTATAGTAGAGAATTAATAAGAATATTTTAGCTGTTAAGCTAGTGTTCAGAAAACTATATTATAATAAATATTGTAAAAAAGTTTTCATTAGTATACCTTAATTAATTGTGCAGCCACTAGTTGGCTGTATTTTTTTGTCGTAATTTTTGTTACGAAAAAGTAAAAGTAATTATATAAATTTACGAATATAGCCATATAGATAATTTGAAATAAAATTTATGGGGTGGTTTATATGGAAATAAAATTAAATGAGATTGAAATGTTAACAATATTACAGGCATTAGAAGTTCTACATGATCAAGCTACAGAATATAAAGACCTTATATATGAGGATAATAAAGATTTTCTAGTGGATATAAATAAAACTAGAATGGTACATAATAAGTTATTAGTTCAAGCTAAAAATGAAGGGATAATTAAGAAAAAAGTCAGCTTGATTTAAAAGAAGAGATGAAGGCAGATTATACAGAGGTGTTTAATCTGCCTTTCATTATATTAATTAAAATAAAAGTATTTTAGGCTAAATAATTTCTATTTATAGTGAGATATATCTCCGTATAATAGTATTTTGGACACTTCATTTTCTATGTGTATTTTTGAAAGGCTAGCCGATTCTATGTCTGGATTTTCACAAATATCACATATATTTAGATTCATGAAATGTGACATAATAACTTTTAAGGTAATTCTATGTGTAACGATAATAATACTTTTGCCTTGATTTAAATTAATAATTTCTTCAATTGATGGGATAACCCTAGCTTTCAATTCCTCATAAGATTCTCCTTTATCAGTTGGAACATATATAGAAGGATTATTCCAAAAATTTTCCCAAGTTTCAGGATATCTATTAATAATATCTGTCTGATTCATGCCCTCCCATTTTCCCATATGGATTTCTTTCAATTCTTTTCTTGTATTTATAGGAATGTTTCGGTTATGTTGGATGATTTTAGCCGTATCGTAAGCTCGTTTGCTTTCACTAGAGTATATTAAATCAACTTTTTCATTCATAAGTCTATCACGCAATTTTTGAGCTTGAGATATGCCAACTTCTGTTAAAGGGGAGTCTTTATGACCTTGCATTCGTTCTTCTAGATTCCATTTTGTTTGTCCATGTCTAATTAAATATAAAACAGTTTGTCCCATAGTTCGCTCCTAAATATTTTATTATAAAAAATGCCGGCAATAATTTATAAAGAGAGTATATCAAAACAAAATCTATATGTATAATATATGTTATTATTATATTCATAAATAAAATATATGAATGGAGAGAATATGAATTTACATGGATTAAGACTGTTTTATATAGTAGCTAAAGCAGGAAGTGTAACAGTTGCATCAGAGCAATTAAAAATTAGTCAACCAGCAATTACATCACAAATTAAAAAGTTTGAAAGAGAAAATGATATTATATTATTCTTACCACAGGGAAGAGGTATTTGTTTAAGTGAAATAGGTGAACAGTTGGTAAAAGAAGCAGATGCAGTTTTTAAAATAGAAAATAGAATGGAAGAATTAATAGATAATTATAAAAAAGGTAAAAATGGTACATTAAAAATAGCAGGAAATTATCTTTCAACAAATTTTCTAATACCAATGTGGGCGGCTAAATTAAAAAAAGAGAATAAAGATATAAATATTGAAATTAACACCTTAAATACTGAAGAAGCCATTGATCATCTTATCTCATATAAAGTAGATGTTGCAGTTTTAGGGAGTGGAGCCATGAAATATACAGACAGAATTGATACCATTAAAATAATGGATGATGATTTATGGTTTGTAGCTTCACCAAATCACAAATATGCAAACAAAAAGGTTAGTATAAATGATATTATGTTAGAATCATTTATAATGAGGGAAAAAGGAAGTTATGCTAGGGTACTTTTGGAATCACTTTGCCACATTAGTAGTATTAAAGTTCCTGACATAGCTCTTGAATTTAATGGGCTACATGAAACTCTTATGGCATCTACGTCTGGATATGGTGTGAGCTTTTGTTCATCAATCGCAGCTAAGGAATTCATTGATATGGGGAAATTGACCAGAATTTATGTAGATAATGTTAATCTAAAAAATGAAATTGTTATTTGTACACGTAAGAATGAAAAGATATCTAATTTAACTGAGAAGTTTATTTCTGCTATAAATAATTAGATACTTAGTTTTCATTTTATTTTTGACAATCAGAGAAAAGCAGTAGATAAAAAAACTACTGCTATTATTATATTTAAACTAACTGCAGAAAGTAGTAGAAGGTACCATGATCAGATTGCAAATTAAATATGAGAAATATTCTCTATATTATATACTATATAAAATTACGAGAAAATAGTTACTTAAGATAGCAATAAAAATAAAAAGATTTAATGTAATATTACATATGATAATTATTATATTGTCAGGAATATTTGAATAAGCGATGATAATGTGATTATAATAATTATTCTGTGACGACTAAATAGCGATATATTCATTAGTTATGCTATAATAAATGTATAAGAGTAGTTGAGTGAATAATGATTTATAGTAGACGAAAGGAATGATAAGAATGACAAAAGTAGAGATGTGTCAGAGCTGTGGATTACCGTTTAATGAAGAACATGCGCATTTTATAGCAAAAGAGCAAGATGGAAGTAGAAGTATTTATTGTACAAATTGCTATAAAGACGGAAAATTTATTAATCCCAATATGTCTATGAAAGAAATGGTTGAGCTAATTGTACCAGTTTTGGGAAAAGTAATAGGGGAACAAGAAGCGAGAAAAGAAATGACAACATTATTACCAACTCTTAAACGTTGGAGATAATAATGATTTAGGCTAAATTTAATAAACAATATGTATACAGTTATGAATTACTATAAAACAAAGGGTAATTTGAAAAATTGTATTATTCAAGAAATTTAATTTATTATTTTTTATGTGTAATACTGAAAAGACTAATTTGAAATATTAGAATATAAAATGATTTTTAAATAAAAATAAAGATTGATTAGGGAGAGATATCTAATTTATCTTTATTTTTTTGCACAAAAATAGAGATAGCCAAAAATATCAGGTGAATGATAATGAATAAAAGCTATCTCTTTTTTATTTAATATGAAGTTATGTCTTAATTATTGACACAGTTTATGGAAAGTATACAATAAAACAAACAAACAATATATGTTATAATTGATTTAATATGGAATATAGTCATGCAGTAAATTCATGAGCAAATCATAACGTTTCAAAAAAGCCATAATGGAAGAAGGATTTTGTAATGTATAATTGTGCTTTGTGCTCTATTCATGCTTGTAATAAAAGGGAACTCGACAAAGCTCCTAAAAATTGTCCAAGTCTTGATGAAAAAATAGAAGAAATTAATGAAGTCTACAAAGAAAAAGATAATCTTTATATAACTGTAATTTAATATAATTGCTTAGATAGAGGTGGAGAATGAAAACAGTAGTAATCTATAAATCTAAAACAGGCTTTACAAAAAAATATGCGGAATGGATTGCAGAAGAGCTATCAGCAGATATTTTTAATGCATCAAAGGTCAATATTAATACGTTGAATAAGTATGATACTATAATTTATGGTGGAAGTTTGTATGCAGTAGGCATTATTGGGATAGGATTAATCAAAAAGAACATTAACAAAATTAAAGATAAGAGGTTAGTAGTGTTTGCAACAGGAGCATCACCTTTAAGAGATAATGTTATAAACGAAGTAATAAATAAAAACTTTACAGTAGATGAGCAAAAATATATCAAATTCTTTTATCTAAGAGGTGGATTTAATTATAATAAACTCAATTCTTTTGATAAATTCCTTATGACATTATTGAAATTGAAAATGAAAAATAAGAAGCAGGAAGATTTATCAGCAGATGAAAAAGGAATGCTTGCTATTTATGATAAACCAGTAGATTTTACAGATAAGAAAAATATAGCGAAAATAATAGCTTATGTTAATTCGTGAGAGTAAATAAATATAAGTAACTGTAGATTTATGATTCAAGAAAAAGTATTAAATTTAGGAGATTAGTATGGATGTAATAAGAGCAGTAGAAGAGCGTAGAAGTATACGAAAGTTTAAAGATAAGGCAGTACCAAAAGAAATAATAGAAAAGGTCTTAGAATTAGCAACTAAAGCACCGTCAGGAAAGAATCGTCAACCATGGAAGTTTGTTGTTGCACAAAATAACACAAAAGATGAAATGGTAAGAATTATGGGGAATTCAATAGACCAGAATAAAAAAGAGAATAAATCTACCGGTAGCTTGGAGTCAAGTATAAATTCAATTAATGAAGCATCGGCAGTAATCTTAGTATTTAACACTTTTTCTAATTTTGAGGAAGATTATAACCATCATAGATTACTTACTGATACTCAATCAATTGGGGCTGCAATACAAACACTACTTTTAGCAGCACAGGATTTTAAATTAGGAACTCTTTGGATTTGCGACATATTTTATTGTGACAGAGAAATATGCTCATGGTTAAATTGCAAAGATGAACTTGTAGCAGCAGTAGCAATTGGATATCCAGATCAGTCACCATATCCAAGACCGCGAAAGCCATTAGAAGAGGTCACCGTTTTTCATCAGATGTGAAGAAAGTTAAAAATGCGAGGTGATTAAGTGATAAAACTTGAATTACTTGGAAAAGAAGAGGATTTACAAAAGATTGTAGAATGGAACGTAAATAAATCGTCGGAGTATTTATTGCAGTGGGCCGGGCCAAAGTTTGATTATCCGTTAACGTTTGAGCAGATGGAAAAATACTTTTTTAAGGAAATAAAAAAGGAAAACTCAAAGATTCTTGTTTATAAGATATTGATTACTGGCACTGAAGAAATGATTGGAACAGTTGAAATCCGAGAAACGGATAAAGAAAATAAAGTTGGTAGGATATGTAGATTTTTAATTGGAGAAGAAAAAAATAGAGGTAGGAGTATAGGTACAATAGCACTAAATGAAGCCTTGAAAATTGCATTTCAAGATATGAAGTTCAAAAAGATGACACTTGGAGTATTTGACTTTAATTATGATGCCATCAGATGTTATGAAAAAGTAGCATTTGTTAAAGAAAAGTTTTCAGAGAATATCAGAAAATCGACAACAGGTTATTGGAGCTTGTATGAAATGGGAATTTCAAAACTTGAATGGCAAAGGAAAAAATGTTGTACCGACGCAAATGACCATTAAGCAATAAGTGATTCTACGGTTATCTAAAACTGATAGTTTAATATTTACGAATATACGACAATTAGCTTGGGAAGTTTCTATTGAATTAGAACCAGTTTCTATAAGAAAGGGAATTTGTAATATGGAAAAAAAGATAAGTAATATTAATAAAAGAAAATGTGGAGTAGGAACCTCAGCATTGATAATTTCTATATTTTCTATAATGTTTTCATTTACTTCTTTAGGGGAGAAGAGTATTGGTGAAAATATATTGGCGGCTATCGGGATAAGATTTCCAGCTATGGTTATTTCAATGATTTTATTTATTATTTCAGCTTTTATAGGTCATAAATACATAGAAAATTATGGAGCAAAGGTTGGAAGAAACATATCTGTATTTTTTATAATTTTAATGGTAGTTTTAACTATAAAAAGTTTATGATCTACTTAAATTAGCATTTTATAAAAATGGATTTTATTCTGAATAATAGACTGATGAAAATATATAAAATAATTGATAAGCGAAGAGAAAATTATATAGATATTGAAACATATTGGAGGGGGAAGATGATTAAATACGAAATTCCTGAGAATTTAAAAGCACATAAAAATATAATAAAAAGAACTTTTAGGTATAGTAACGAGATAACTTTTAAGTGTGAAGAAACAAAACCATGGGAGAGTAAACTAGGAGGATGTCCTTATCTTAAAAATATTGAAGAGTACCCATTAGATGAAGATGGAGAACCTATGATATTTTTAGCACAGCTAAATCTATCAGAAATTAAAAATTTGAATGATCTACCAGAGAAAGGACTATTGCAGTTTTTTGTTGTAAATGATGATATGTTTGGATTAGAAAGCCCTATTGTCGTAAGGTATATAGAAAATAGTGAAGAATATAAAGAAGGTCTTCCTTTTTTAAATAATGGAAAAATGTATTTTGAAATAAGAGAGATGCCTATGTCTTCTTCATTACAGCTGTTTGAAACGACTTATAAGAATGAACTTTCAGAAGAAGAGTATGAGAAGCTGAGTGACGATTGCTATAGTTGTGACAGCAGAGTTGGAGGTTATCCATATTTTGTACAAAATGATTACCTAGGTTTTAGTGATGAGGATTTTCTTTTATTGCAGCTGGATATAGATGATGAGTGTGGAATTATGTTTGGAGATTCTGGAAACTGTGTTTTTTCTATTCCTAAGAATGCTTTAAAGGATAAGGATTTTTCGAAAGTAGTATATGACTGGCAATGCTGCTAGGTTATGAAAGAGATATAAATAATGTTTTTACAAACTAGTTAATGATATAAGCAGCAGCAACAATATTTATAATATTTCACCTAAATTTCACAGAGAATGTATATTATTTAGTTGTATTTTAAAATTTAAACATAAATGTATTTTTGTGAATAATTTTACCTTAATTCTATGGGAGATGTGAATATGAGAAAAAATAAGATTATAGAGCTAATTAGTTTAGCATTTATGTTTTCTATAATATTGACAGGCTACACTTTGGGTGGATCAAAAGATATTAAAACAGGAGTTGGATCTGATACGGAATTACAATCATATACATCGAATTTACCTTTTGAAATGCCCCAAGTTAAAACACCGCAGTTTGCAAATAAAGATTTTAATATTACTGACTATGGAGCAAAGTCAGATGGTTTAACCTTAAATACCGAAGCATTTGCTAAGGCAATTGATGATTGTAATCAAGCTGGAGGTGGCAGGGTTGTTATTCCTGCTGGCACGTGGCTCACAGGACCTATAGAGTTAAAGAACAATGTAAATCTATTTGTTGATACTGGTGCATTGGTGATATTTAGCGGAAACTATAATGATTATAAGAAAACAGATAAAAAAGACTCTTCATCAGTTAAAGGCATGCTTTTTGGAAATAATTTAGAAAATATAGGGATAACAGGTGATGGAGTATTTAATGGTAACGGACAATTGTTTAGACCTGTTAAAAAAGAAAAAGTTACAGATAGCCAGTGGAAGTCTTTAATTTCAGATGGTGGTGAGGTAGATAGTTCAGGCACTTTACTATGGCCAAGTAAAGAAAGTAGTGATATTAACAAACTTAATTTATTAAGCTTGTCAAATTGCAAACAAATATTATTAGATGGACCTTCCTTTGAAAATTCACCACATTTCAATATAGATATAACTTCTTCTGAAGGGGTGATAGTAAGGAATGCTAAAATTGTTAATGAATATTGGGCTCAAAATACAGATGGAATAGATATTAGTGCTTGCAAAAATGTGGTTATATATAAGGATACAGTTAATACAGGGGATGACGGCATCTGTATGAAATCTAGTGCTTCAAAAGACAATGAGCCTGGCTTAGAAGATGTAGTTATAGAAAATTGCATAGTCAACCATGCTCATGGTGGTTTTGTAGTTGGAAGCAATACTGATGGTGGAATGAAAAATATTTATGTTCATAATTGTAATTATATTGGAACTGATACAGGTTTGAGGTTTAAAAGTAATATTGGAAGCGGCGGAAATGTAGAAGATGTATATATAGATGGGGTAAATATGAAGAATATAGTTTCAGATGCTATTGTATTTGATACAAATTATGAAGGAAAAAATAAGAAATATAATGATGATAAACAGAATAAAAGAGTTCCTCAGTTTCAAAATATCCATATAAGTAATGTTATTTGCGATGGTGCAGATAGAGCGGTCAATATTAGTGGTCTTGAGAAGATGTTTGTTAAGAATTTAGACTTTAATAATATCACTATTAAAGCTAAAACGGGCTTTTTGGCTAGTAATACTTCTGATATAAAACTGAATAACGTTAAGATTATTCCCCAGCAGGGAAGTGTATTCACGCTAAAAAATAGTGATGGTTATGAATTTAATAAGGTACTATGTCCTGATGGAACAGATAATTTTCTTTCGTTAGAAGGAGACAAGATTACGAATATTAAGCTTACTAATACAGATACCTCTAATGCAAAACAAGCTATTATTTTAGGTAATGAAGTTAATGAGGATGCTGTTAAAATTGAATAGCATTATTGATTGACTTACAACAAGTTTTTATATATAATTTATTTAAAAAATAAATAAGAGCTTATACTTTCATCACCGGATGATTGTATTATAAGGCATGCAAAAGCCAGCCGTAGGTACGGTGTGTTTTCACACTATAAGGTTAGCTTTTGGATGTCTTTTGTTTTGAAGGAGGTCGCAAAATGATAATTAAAGAGTATAACTACTTGCCAGAAGAAGCTAAAAAAATAAGAGTAGAAGTGTTTGTAAAAGAGCAGGGTTTTGTTGAAGAGTTTGATGAAATTGATGAAATTGCTAAGCACATGGTTATGTATGAAGGAGAACAAGCAATCTCAACTTGTAGAATCTATTTTAATAGTAAGAAACAGTCATTTATCATAGGCAGAGTCGCTGTTTTAAAGGAATGGCGAGGGAAAAATATTGGAGCCAAAATGCTTAATGCTGCAGAAGATAGTATTACTCGAGAAGGTGGAAAAAGTGTAATGTTGTCAGGACAGGCACGAGTTGCAGAATTTTATGAAAAACAAGGGTATGAAAAGCAGGGAGAAGCTTATTTAGAGGAAGATTGCCTACATATATTGATGAAAAAGAATCTGGGATGATATAGGTAAATAAATTTAATTCATATTATGCCATTTTTAATGAGAATTATAATAAAAATGCCCCAATAAAGGGGCATATATGTATGTGATAATTAGTATTTGTGGGGGATTTATATCATGCCCTAATATATTTTAAATAATGCACAATGTAAATATCACATATTTAGAATTAAATAGATCAAAAATGGAGTCCTGATTTGATTATGAAGACATTTTAGTTTGTGAATATTTCGTAAAATTATTCATTAAAAAAATAACAAAAGCCCCTCAAATAAGGGGCTCAAAAGTGAATGGATTAAAACAAAAAGCAATTATGAATGGAGAGTAACCAAGAGAACAAAAAAATAACACTCAAGAGGTTTCCTTTAATTATATGAAGGATAAGTTTAAATAATTCTAACTGTTTATAAAATAATTCTGCCCATAGAAAAGACTCCAATTAAGGAGTCAAAATGGATTCCATAAATAATAACATAATGAGAAGCAATCATATTATATGCGAGTTAAAAATAATTATTAATATGGAGTTGCTCATTAGGCGAACTATTTAACAGAATCTAATTTTTACATATTGGTTTTTCCCACCATCCAAATGCAACTACTACCTCATCAATTGCTAAATTTGATGATTTTATAATTAGAGTATAGCTTCCACCCGGAGCTTCTATAAACTTTCCATCTTCCTCACCTACTAATGTTGTATTAGGAGGTACTATTCTTTCATATACATTAACTCCATCTTTAGGAACAATTCTAGTAGATTCAATAAATCTAATATCTACCTTGTTTTTTGGTATTGGCTTTAAAGCAGTGTTAGTTGGAGAAATTTTATGCGATACGCAAGCTTTTTCAGGAAAACTAGCATTTAACCATATTTGAGCAGTTAAATAGTCATTAGATAAATTTGAAATAGTAAATACATTTGCATATAAGTTAACATCTGAATTACGCGGATTTACTAAACCAGCCCAGGCATTTGAACCATCACCTACCCATAAAGTTTCTGTTTGACCTACAAAGTATCTTCCTCTCATTGATTTATATAAAGAAATAGGAATGCTAACTACTTCGTGTAATTTACCACTTTTATTATCTAGGATATAATTACTATTATTTTTTAACATAAATTACATCTCCTACGGATCAATTTTCATAAATAGTACCATAGAGTTTCTTTATATATATAATATTCCGTAAATGCATAAAATGCTCATGTTATTAATAAAAGTAAGCTATAGCGCCGTAGATATAGTATAAATTTTATAATTACTTTACCTGAGGCAATATTTAGTTCTATATTCAGACGGAGAACAATTCCTGTACTTTTTAAATACTTTTCCAAAGTAACTTATGCCATTAAAACCTACATCGAGAGAAATATTAGAAATGGAATCCTTATTTTTTAGAAGTAGCTCTGCTGCTTTTGAAACTCTATATTCCATTAAGTATTCAAAAGGAGTTACTTTCAAAATTCTTTTAAAACTTCGACAGCACTCACTTTTGCTGATATTTGCAGCTCTTGCGATACTATCTAGATCAATATTATCTGCATAATGCTTTTGAATATATTGCATTGCCATTTTCACACGTTCATCATCATTTGATGCTGAAGGTACAGTTCTTTTAATATCTTCCTTTATTTCTTTAATTAAGTTTAGCCAAACAATACTTAAATAATTTTTCATTTCTAATTCATATCCATATGATTTTTCATGAGATAATATAAAAACTTGTTCCAGATGCGCTAACATTCTTTTTTGCCAAGGAACGTCAGGTTTTAAAGATATAAATTTCAAATTATTACTCTCAATAATTGGAGATAAGTATTTTTTTTCAATAAGTGATTCTTCACTTCCTCCAATTAAAGTAGAATCAAAATCAATGGAAAACATCATACAATCGCTATTTTCATATGGTTTAATTTGATGAAGTACATTTGAATTTATCATAATTCCTTCACCTGGAGATAAGATTATTTCTTCATCTTCAATAAAAACTACTACTTTATCATAAAGTGAATATGAAAATTGTACTTCCTTATGCCAATGCCATCTTATATATCCATCTTCAAATAGATCAAATTTATCAGTATAAATTGCTAGTGGAAAATCATGAGAACCATGTTTTACTGTCTCTTGCAAATTATCATTCACTTCTATTCTTGTTGCTTGCATTCTTATCATCTCGCTAATATAGTTTTAATTTTTGACAATATATTAATTGTTTAATGCCAGAAATAATAATAAAATTATTACATATTAGTTAGAGTAAATCAATATAATTGCAATTATCTACAATAGATATTTTAAATTATTGCAGAAAGATTTATTTATAATAATTAAAAAAAGGAGGAAGTGTAGTGAACTTTCAGCCAAGGATAAAAGGAATAATACTCGTAATTATAGGAGCCATGCTTTGGGGAATATCAGGTACTGCTGCTCAATACTTATTTCAGAAAAAGGGATTTAGTCCAGAGTGGCTTGTTGTAATACGTTTATTAGCATCAGGAATAATTTTATTACTATATGTTGTTATGAAAGGTGAGCAAAATATATGGAGAGTATGGAAAAGTAAAAATGATGCTTTGAGTCTTATATTTTTTAGTATTTTAGGTATGCTAGGAGTACAATATACATATTTTGCAGCTATTAAATATGGAAATGCAGCAACAGCAACAATACTTCAATATTCATCGCCAGTAATAATTACTTGTTATTTAGCCATTCGTAATAAAAAGATTCCTGAGCTTAAAGAAATCATTGCTATTGGATTAGCAATGCTAGGTACATTTTTTATCATTACAAAGGGGAATATTCATAGTATCTCTATTTCTAGGTTAGCATTATTTTGGGGAATTGCATCAGCATTTGCAGCAGCCTTCTATACTGTACAACCTCGTTCACTTCTTAGGAAATGGGGATCTGTATTAGTTGTTGGATGGGGGATGTTAATAGGAGGAATAGCCTTCAGCTTTATTAAGCAGCCATGGAATTGCACTGGGATTTGGTCTACTAATTCAATATTGGCTATTATATTTGTAGTATTATTTGGGACGTTAATTGCCTTTACTTGCTTCTTAGAAAGTTTAAATTATATAAAGCCGACAGAGTCAAGCATATTATCATCAGCTGAACCGTTATCGGCCGCTATACTATCTGTATTATGGTTACATGAGGAGCTTGGAATAGCACAATGGATTGGAACAGCATGTATTATAACTACAATTATAATTTTGTCTCGTATAAAGAAATAAAAAGTTATTTTAATATAAAATGAGAATTGGTTCAATATATCATCATATAATATGCTTTTTAGGAAAATTCTAAATTGCCTGCAGTAATTATTATAATTATATCGCCATAATTTAGAGGCTTTAGAGTGTATTTGCGGGAATTAGGCTCGAAACGAATTAATTCCTGTATTAATTGATTAGTATCAACTATAAGAAGCATAGCTCTACCAGAAGAATTATTTTGAACATTATAATCAACGCCCGCTGTTAAGACTGAATCCTTTAAGGCATAAAGTCCTTGAGTTAAATTTTTGCTAGCAGCAAAAGCGTTTATTGTATTCACGCTAAACAATAAGAATAAAAAAATAGAAAATGTAACAATGAATTTTTTCATTATATTCGCCACCTTTCATAATTTATAGCATTTGAAAACGTTAAAATTATATTCAAAATATATTTTGGCAAGTTAAGAAAAATAAATTATTACAAAATTCTAATAACTGGTGTAGAAAATTATAGCTTGTCATACAATTGACATATTCATTCTGTATTATAAATTTATAAGATAGTTAATCATTATTTACCCCTTATTAAATAAATGATAACCAGTATTTAGAATGATCTATTACACCCTAGTAGATCATTCTTTTTGTTTTCCGCATTCATTGACTATGTAATTATAATAATGAGCTATAGCCATGTCCACTATTGTACTTACATAGGTATTTAAGTCAGGATGCCTGCTCTTTAATTCATTAACTTTTCTAACAGTAGAAGATCTAAGCATATAAGTTCGTTTAGTATCTAGGAATTCACCATCAATAGGTGGAGCCATACCATTTGCTAATGTTATAATAAATTTTTTGTACATTCTTTCTATAAATGATTACAGAAAAGAAAGGCATACTTCTAAATATGAAAGATCAAATGAAAGAGTTCTGTTAATCAAATGCAAAATTTGGGCTCTAACTTTTTGTAGGATAACTTTTTTGAAGATCTCTTTTTATTAATATTTAATATTATAGTTTAGTTAAATAGCATAATTAAGTTTTAATATTAGATTATTTACTGAGCAGTTTGCTTACTGAAATTTTAAATATAAACTTATTATTGAAAAATATTATACTCAAAGCAATAAAAATTTAAATATATTTAGAGATTTATATTAATTCAGCAAAGAAAAAAGTCAAAGCGTGTGATACTGGTAAGTGAGAGGTTTATAAATACGGTGAAGTTGCGGAAAAAAATGCAATATTCAGCACTTTATTTAAAAAAAATTAAATTTTTATGTTGACAACCTATAATTATGTAACATATAATAAACAAGCAGATTAGTTGCGGGTATCGTATATCGGTAATACTCCAGCCTTCCAAGCTGGAAAGGTGGGTTCGATTCCCACTACCCGCTCCAAAAAAATAAAATGGTTTGCAACATAAGAAATAATATGCGTTTTTAGCTCAGCTGGATAGAGCAACGCCCTTCTAAGGCGTGGGCCA